>NZ_JBITDI010000010.1:0-16421 GCF_044454005.1 Nocardia sp. NPDC051570
GGGCCGCCCCGGCGCGTGGCGGTGGGCGGGGGGGGGCGCCGGCCCCCCCCCCGCCCCCGGCGCCGGGCCCCCCCCCCCCCCCCCCCGCGCGCGCCGCGCCCCCCCCCCCCCCCCCCCCCCGCGGCTCATGTACAGGGGGCGAAGGGGATTCGCCCGCACAGCTCGCTAGACGACGTGCACCCACGCGGTGCCGACCTGGGGCAGCTCGGTCTTCGACAGCGGGAACCAGCCGAAGTCGTCGCGCTGCCAGCAATCCTCGACCGGCCCGTCGGGTCCGTTGTCGCGGCAGGCGATCGGCCGGGAGGTGCCGTACGGGGTCACGATGACCTGTTTGTTGTTCTGCTTGGCCTGCAGTGCCGCCGGATCGGTGTAGACGATGAAGTTGTCGTTCTGCAGCGAATAGCTATGGGGATCGGTGTTGGGATCGGCGTGCGCGGCGGGCGCGACCGCCAGCGCGGCGCCGGCGGCCAGCGCGGCAGTGGCCAAGAGTTTCCTCATCATGTCTATGACACCTACCACGAGGAAGTGAATCCTTCATGGCGAGGCCGGAAATGACGCCGCCACGGTCGTCGCCGGATGCACCGCGATCAGGCCCAGACCCTCGCGGCGCTTACAGTGCCGGGCCAATTCGTCATAGGCGGGCCGGCCGAGCAGTTCGATGAGTTCGGGGGCGTAGGACTGCCAGACCGGACGGGTGCCGACATGGGCGTCGGGGGAGCCGCTGCAGTACCAGTTCAGATCCTCACCGCCCGGACCCCAACCGCGGCGGTCGTATTCGGTGATGACCGTGCGCAGGATCTCCTCGCCATCGGGCCGCTCCACCCAGTCCTGGGTGCGACGGATCGGCAGCTGCCAGCAGACCTCCGGCTTCACCGTGAGCGGTTCGAGACCCGTGCGCAGGGCCATGGAATGCAGGGCGCAGCCGATGCCGCCGTCGAAGCCCGGCCGGTTGAGGAAGATGCAGGCGCCGTCGTAGCGGCGGGTGCGGATCGCGGGCTCGTCGTCGAGCTCGTCCTCCTCGAGATAGAGCTTCTTGCGGACCTTGCCGGTGTCGTCGCGGGCCTCGTCCATCAGCTGCCAATCCTGCGGTGTGAGCAGTTTCACAGCCTTCTGCAGCTTCTTGCGATCGTCGTCGTCGCAGAGGAACGCGCCGTGCGAGCAGCAACCATCGTCGGGACGGCCCTCGATGATGCCCTGACAGGCGGGCGTGCCGAATACGCACGTCCAGCGCGACAGCAGCCACGTCAGATCGGCAACGATCGTGTGCTCTTCATTTGCCGGATCGACGAATTCGATCCACTCCCGAGGGAAGTCGAGATCGACCTCAGGGGTGGGATCGATCTTCGCCGCTGGTCGCAGCCCGGTTGGGCCGCTCGCGGATGCTCCTACCGTCACATCGCCAGACGCTAACAGCAACGCGAGGTCGAACGCAGTCACGGGGCCTTGCTGTCGCGGAGTTGCCCGAGGGGCGCATCCCACCCAGTACCGTGTCTATGTGCGGCTCGGTGTGCTCGATGTGGGAAGCAATACCGTCCACCTGCTCGTGGTGGACGCGCATCGGGGTGGCCACCCGATGCCGATGAGTTCGACCAAGGCGACCCTGCGCCTGTCGGAGAATATCGACGACGACGGCTGCATCACGCCCGAGGGAGCGCACCGGCTGACCAAAACGGTCGCCGAATTCGCCAGCATCGCAAAGACTTCCGGCTGTGTGCAGCTGATGCCGTTCGCCACCTCCGCGGTGCGCGAGGCGGCCAATTCCGAGGTCGTGCTGGCCCAGATTCGTCGCGAGACCGGAGTGGAATTGCGAGTGCTGTCGGGCGCCGATGAGGCGCGGCTGACCTTCCTCGCGGTCCGGCGCTGGTACGGCTGGAGCGCCGGGCGCATCCTGAATCTCGATATCGGCGGCGGTTCGCTGGAGATGAGCAACGGCTGTGACGAGGCGCCGGACGTGGCGTTGTCACTCCCCCTTGGCGCGGGACGGCTCACCCGCGACTGGCTGCGCGAGGATCCGCCCGGGAAGCGCCGGGTCGGGGTGCTGCGCGATTGGCTCGACGCCGAGATGGTGATTCCGGCCAAGCAGCTGCTCGAACCCGGTCGCCCCGATCTCGCCGTGGGGACCTCGAAGACCTTCCGCACGCTGGCCCGTCTGACCGGCGCCGCCCCTTCCGCCGCGGGACCTCGGGCCCGGCGTATCCTCACCAGTTCCGGTCTGCGGCAGCTGATCGCGTTCATCTCCCGTATGACCGCCGCCGACCGGGCAGAATTGGAGGGCGTCAGCTCCGATCGGTCACAGCAGTTGGTGGCCGGCGCATTGGTCGCGGAGGCGAGTATGCGGGCGTTATCGCTGGATACTCTCGAGATTTGCCCATGGGCGCTGCGGGAGGGACTGATCCTGCGCAAACTTGATACCGACCTCGAGAGTGACCCCGGGGTTGGCAACGGCCGCCCCAAAGGGGTTCCGGGCCCGACCGAAACGGTGTCGCGATGAGTGACGAATCGAATCAACTGTCGGTCGCCGAACTCCTGGCCCGCAACGGCCAGGGCGTCCCGTCGGCCGGTGGTGGCCGACGTCGGCGCGGTGGCCGCGGCATCGCGGTGACCGATCTGACCGGCGATCTACCGGCCGTGCCCGAGGGCTCCTCCTCGCATGCGGCGGCCGAACCCGACGTGGCCCCGGCCGAGCCGTCGTATTCGCCGGTATCGGGTCCCATTTCGTACTACGATCCGCTCGCGCGCAACGGCGCGGCGGCGCCGAGCTACGAGCCGCCCGCCTACGAGCCGCCGCCCGCCTACGAGCCGCGCTCGTATTCCCCGCCCCCCGTGCCGGATCCGCCGCAGGACACCTCGAGCCTCGGCTGGCCGCCCTCGCCCGCCGCACAGGCGCCCTCGGGCGGTCGTCGCGCGCGGCGGGAGCGGATGGAGGCGCTGGAAGCGCGGGACGCCGGTCAGCCGGTCGTCGATCCGGGCGGTGCGGCACCGAGTTCCGGCGGCCGTCGCCGACGCCACGATGCCGACGAGGAAACGACCGAGGTGCGGCCGTATCGAGGGCCGTTGCCGCCCAACGACGCTGTCGGCCCGCCGACCACGGCATGGGCGCCCGCCCGTCCGCCCGAGGCCGCTCCACGGGCGCCGCTGCCGGATTCGTTCGGAGGTCCGGCGCGTCGAGATCGGGCGCCGGAGCGAGGGGAACGGGAATTCGGTGCTCCCGATCGTGGTCCGGAGCGTGGACCCGATCGTGCTGAGCGTGGACCCGATCGCGCTGACCGTGGCCCGGATCGTGCCGAGCGCGGATCCGATCGTGCCGAGCGCGCGCCCGAGCGCGGCGGGCTGCTGCGGGGCGGTCGGCGCAATGGGGCGGACGCGCCGCCCGCGCCCGGGCTGCCCGCCTGGTCGGCCCGAAGACAAACTCCGCCCGAAACGCCGAACTCCGATCGCCCCGCGCGCAACGGCCGCCCCGTGCCGGAGGAGCAGCCCGCGACCGCGGCCTGGTCGCTGGCCAACCGCGATCAGCAGCTGCTCGCCGGGCCCACCGTCGCCGGGGATCTGATGCGCGATGCCGCCGAGCGTGGCGATCGGCGCGGCGCGGGCGGACCGCGCGGATCGCGGCGCGGCGGCGCCGATGTGCTCGAGGATGTCGAACATCGCACCGAGCTGCTGCGCCCGCTCGATTCCGAGGCCGAGGACGACGAGGCGCAGAAGCCCGCTCGGCGGCGGCCGGGCCGCACCGCGGCGGCCCGCCGCTCGCGCACCTCCCGCAAGGCGGAGGAGAACGCCAACCGCAAGCAGTGGATGATCCTCGGCGGCCAGGCCGTCGGCGCCGCGGTCGCCGGGATGTTGCTGTTCAAGGGTTTCGAGAAGATGTGGTACCTGCTGCCCTTCGTCACCCTGCTCCTGGCCATGGTGGTGATCCTCGGTCTGGTGGCGCTGGTGCGGGTGTTGCGGCGCACCGACGACATCTTCAGCACCGTGATCGCCGTCGTCGTCGGCATCTTCGTGACGCTGGGACCGCTAGCCTTCGTACTCAGTAGCAACTGAGCCAGGGAGCAGCCGTGGGAAACAGGCAGGCGGAGAACACCATTCGGGTCGGTCTGTCCACGGCCTCGGTCTATCCGGAGAACACCGAGGCGGCCTTCCGCTATGCGGCCGAACTCGGTTACGACGGAATCGAATTGATGGTCTGGGCCGAACCGGCCAGTCAGAACATCGCCACCGTGCAGTCCTATGTGCGCCGATATTCGATGCCGGTGCTGGCACTGCATGCGCCGTGTCTGCTGATCTCCCAACGGGTCTGGGGCGCCGATCCGATCGCCAAACTGGAGCGCAGCGTGCATGCGGCCGAGGCGCTGGACGCGGCGACCGTGGTCGTCCATCCGCCGTTCCGCTGGCAGCGCCGCTACAGCGAGGGATTCGCCGCGCAGGTCGCCGAGCTGGAGGACAACAGTCCGGTCGCGGTCGCGGTGGAGAACATGTTCCCCATGCGGGCCGACAGCCTGTTCGGCCGGGGCTCCGGATCGGCCCGGCGACTGGAACGCCGTGGGGGACCGGGGCTTTCGCTGACCGCGTTCAGCCCGTCCTACGATCCGACCGATACCGGCTTCCGGCACTACACCCTCGACCTGTCCCATACCGCGACCGCGGGCATGGATCCGCATGCCCTGGCCGCCCGGATGGGCTCCGGCCTGACGCATCTGCACCTGGCCGACGGCA
This sequence comes from Nocardia sp. NPDC051570, assembly GCF_044454005.1. Lineage (NCBI taxonomy): Bacteria > Bacillati > Actinomycetota > Actinomycetes > Mycobacteriales > Nocardiaceae > Nocardia > Nocardia sp. NPDC051570. Next base: position 4,711 of record NZ_JBITDI010000010.1, read on the forward strand.
ACGGCGCGGCCCATGACGAACATCTGATTCCGGGCGAGGGCACCCAGCCGTGCGCCGAGGTCTGTGAAGCCCTGGCGCGCAACGGTTTTCGCGGTCAGGCCGTTATCGAGGTCAATACCCAGAACGCCCGCACCACCCTCGATCGGGCGGCCATGCTGCACCGGGCGCTCACCTTCGCCCGGACCCATCTGGACAATCTCCGGCCCGTCGGTGCGCCGGAGCCGTCCGGTGCGCATCGCCGCTGAATCGTGTGTCCGGCGGTGACGGTTATACGCTGTAGAGCGTGACTGAGCTGGCGATCGAGACCGAACCCAACGAGGCCGACCTCGACGACGCGCCCTTCGGCCGGGTGTGCGCGATGAGCGAATTGCCGTCCGACGGCGAGATCGGCCGCTATCGGGCATCGATCGATCCGATCTGGACGATCGGCAAGAAGCTGCACGGCGGCACCCTGGTCGCGAGCGGCGCCGCGGCGGCCACCCGCTGGTTGCGGACCACCCATCCCGAGGCCGCGGCGATGTTCGCGATCTCGGCCGCCACCGATTTCCTCGGCGCCCCGGATCCGGGCGAGGTCGAATACGAGGTCCGTATTCGCAAGACCGGCAGGCAGATCTGCCTGGTCGACGCCGGATTGCTGCAGGGCGGCCGCACCCTGGTGCACACCGCCTTCACCTTCGGTCATCTCGATGACGCCGCCCCGGTCTACGCCCCGGACAGCTACACCGATATGCCCGCCGAGCCGACCGCCGACGCGGTCGCCTACTCGCCGGACTCGCCGATGGGACGCCTCGTGCATGTGGCCGAGGGTTCCTCGGTCGCCATCGATCCGGCCTGGGCGCGCTTCCTCGCCGGAGAGCGGGGCGAGCCGCGGCTGCGGCTGTGGATCCGCCCCCGCCCGGGCGATGAGAGCGATCCGGACGTATCCGCCTGGTTCGCCATGATGGCCGGGGATATGAGCCCGCCGGTGCCGATGAACCTCGGCCGCTTCGGCTGGGCGCCGACCGTGCAGATGACGACCTATCTGCGCCGCCGTCCCGCCCCGGGCTGGCTGCGCGTCATCGCGACCACACATGCGATCGGCGAGCGCATGTTCGACGAGGATCAGCTCGTCCTCGATTCCACCGGGGCCGTGGTCGCGCAATCGCGGCAGCTCGCGCTGATTCCGCTGCCGCGCTGACCGGATAGCCTTGGCCCCATGACGAGAATTGCGGTGATCGGCGGCGGACAGATCGGCGAGGCATTGATCGCCGGCCTGCTCGAATCCGGGCGGGCCGCCAAGGATCTGGTCGTCGTCGAGACGATGCCCCCGCGCGCGGAGTTTCTCGCCGAGCGGTTCGGCATCCGGGTCACCGACTCCGTCGCCGAGGCCGCGAACGGGACCGATCTGCTGGTGGTCGCGGTCAAGCCGCGCGACGTCGACGGCGTCATGGCCGAACTCGGCAAGATCGAGCTGGACAACGATCGCGATCAGGTGCTGATGTCGTTGGCCGCGGGCGTCCCCACGAGCCGGTTCGAGGCCAAACTCCCCGCCGGCTTCCCGGTGGTGCGGGTCATGCCGAATACACCGATGCTGGTCGGGCAGGGCATGAGCGCCATCGCGCCGGGCCGCTATGCGAAGAAGGATCAGCTGGAGCTGGTCACCGAGGTGCTGGAATCGGTCGGCAAGGTCGTCACGGTCGCGGAATCGCAGATGGACGCGGTCACCGCGGTATCGGGGTCGGGTCCGGCCTACTTCTTCCTGGTCGTCGAGGCCATGGTCGAGGCGTCCGTCGGGTTGGGCCTGAGCCGGGATGTCGCGACCCAGCTGGTGGTGCAGACCATGCTCGGCGCCGCGGCGCTGCTCGACGAGTCCGAGCAGGAGGCGTCGGAACTGCGCGCGGCGGTCACCTCCCCGGCCGGGACGACGGCCGCGGCGGTGCGCGAATTGGAGCGAGCCGGAGTCCGTTCGGCCTTCATCGAGGCGCTGCACGCGGCCCAGCGGCGCTCCGCCGAACAGGGCACGTCCGAGACATAGCGCATCGACTCGCCCTCGCCTCGCCGGTAAACGCAGTCTGACCGGGAGGTTCCGATGTGGCGAATCCTATTTCTCCCACCCGTCGCAGTAATCCCACTGGTCCCGCTAAGCTGCAAGGAGCACGTGCGTGTCTGTTCCGCCGGTGGGGAAGCCGGCGGCGCGGACGTGCCGGAGGTCAATGACGCAATGATGTCTGGAAACAGCTCTGCGAATTCAGGGCCCGTATTCGGCGGAGGAACCCAGTTCCTTACCGTCGCCGAGGTGGCGAATCTGATGCGGGTTTCCAAGATGACGGTGTATCGGTTGGTACATTCGGGCGAATTGCCCGCCGTCCGAGTAGGTCGCTCGTTCCGTGTACATGCCAAGGCAGTGCACGACTACTTGCAAACGTCCTACTTCGACGCCGGGTGATCCCAGCCGAGGATCGGCCGGTCGGGCCCTGAGCTCCGGCCGCTCCTCGGTCACCCCGCCGGGAGTCTCGTCCTCCGGCGGGGGCTTTGCCGTGTCTGCACCCCGCGGGGGTCAATCCCCATTTCGTTCGCCGATGGTTGGCCCGGTACCATGAACCACCGTTGTGTTGCCTGCCGGTGGCATGGGCCGCACCGGCGGCGGACACTGGTTCGGACTCGAGCGGTGCCGAAGACCGCTGAACACGATGGGCGTACGTAAACCGGCGTGCGCGCCGAGGTAGAGAGAGAACGCGAGGAACAACCCTATGGGTTCTGTGATCAAGAAGCGCCGGAAGCGCATGTCGAAGAAGAAGCACCGCAAGCTGCTTCGCCGTACGCGCGTGCAGCGGCGCAAACTCGGCAAGTAAGCGCGAGGTTAGCTGGAGGCCCGTCACCGAATCGGTGGCGGGCCTTTTGCTTTGAAACCAGACTGTTTTAAAGGCTTTTCGTTTCCGGTGATGGAAGTCATCGTTAGATCCTGGTAAAAGCCATCGAACCCCCCGAAGCCAGGGGCTACGCTGGAAACCGGGAATAGGCAATCGGGGGCTGGTAGGTGGGATCCGGTCGTGGGTTCGAGCGTGCGGGACGGGCATACGCCCAAGGTTGTACTGGTGACCGGCGCGAGCCGGTTCTTCGGCGGCAATGCGGTCGCACATCTGGCATCCGATCCTGCCGTCGAGCGCATCATCGCCGTCGACGCCCGCATGCCCAGCCGAGAACTGCTGCGCCGCATGGGCCGTGCCGAGTTCATCCGCGCCGATATTCGAAATCCCTTGATCCGCAAGGTGATCGACGCGAACGAGGTCGACACCGTGGTCCATCCCGCCGTGCTGTCGCGGCCGCCGGCCAGCGGTGGTCGCGCGGCCATGAAGGATTTCAACGTGCTCGGCACGATGCAGCTGTTCGCCGCGTGCCAGAAGGCGCCGAGCGTGCGCCGCGTCGTGGTGCGGTCCTCGTCGGCGGTATACGGCTGCAGCGCAAAGGATCCCGCGAAGTTCACCGAGGAGATGAGCGCGCGCACCCCGCCGCGCGGCGGATTCGCCCGCGATATGGTCGCGGTGGAGGGTTTCGTCCGCGGCTTGGCCCGGCGCCGCCCGGACATCTCGGCGGCGATCCTGCGCCTGCCGCCGATCGTCGGTCCCCGGCTGGCCGGGCGCGGCATGCAGTACTTCCGCTCGCCGGTCACACCGACCATCCTCGGCCGTGATCCGCGCCTGCAACTGCTGCACGAGGAGGATGCGATCGCCGCTCTCGCGCACGCGGCATCGAATGCGCCGGGCGGCACCTTCAATGTCGCGGGCGACGGCGCGCTGACACTGTCGCAGGCGATCCGCCGCGCCGGGCGCATCGCACTTCCGGTGCCCTATGCGGCATTTCGCACCGTCGGCCGGTCCCTGATGGGGCAGGTCATGCGGGAGTTCACGGTCGAGCAGATCGACTACTTCCACTTCGGCTGCGGTCTGGACACCACCCGGATGCGCACCGAGCTGGGGTTCCAGCCGCGCTGGACCACAGTGCAGGCATTCGACGATTTCGTTGGGGGCGCAGCGTTGCGGCCCGTCATCGATCCACGGTGGATCGACGCTGCAGAGACGAGACTTCTCGGCCTGGTCGGGGCCGGAGCGGGAGCATCCAATGAATGACGTGGCCAAGGTGATTCAACTACACGATGCCGACTTCGAGGCGCGGCATCGACCGCCGACGCGGCGCTGGCCGCAGGAGTCGGCGCCGAGTGCGGTGACCTCGCTGACCGATCGGCTGGCCGAGGCGACGCCCGCCGGGCCCCGGACGTTCGGAGATCTGGTGCGCGGCACCGTCGCCGACGGTATCCGGAGCACGGCCGATTTCGCCCGCCGCCGCCTCACCGGCGACTATCAGGTCGACGAATTCGGCCTGGACGAACATCTGCTGGAATCGGTGATCCTGCCCGCGCTGCGGCCGCTGTCGGAGCTGTGGTTCCGGGTGCAGGTCAACGGAATCGAGAACATCCCCGAATCCGGCGGCGCGCTGATCGTCAGCAATCACGCGGGTGTGGTGCCGCTGGACGGGCTGATGCTGCAGCTGGCCGTGCACGATCACCATGCGAAACAGCGCGCGCTGCGCCTGCTGGCCGCGGATCTGATCTTCGAGCTACCGGTGCTGGGTGGATTGGCGCGCAAGGCCGGCCACACCCTCGCCTGTCCCGCCGATGCCGAGCGGCTGTTGCGTTCGGGCGAGCTGGCCGGGGTATTTCCGGAGGGCTTCAAGGGAATCGGCAAGCCCTACGGCGAGCGGTACAAGTTGCAGCGGTTCGGGCGCGGCGGTTTCGTCGCGGCCGCGGTGAAGACCGGGGTGCCGATCATCCCGTGCTCGATCGTCGGCTCCGAGGAGATCTATCCCAAACTCGCCGATCTCCGGCCGCTGGCGCGACTGCTCGGTCTGCCGTATTTCCCGGTGACTCCGCTGTTTCCGCATCTGGGTGTGCTCGGCGCGCTGCCGCTGCCGTCGAAGTGGTACATCGAATTCGGCACGCCCATCCCCACCGGCGCCTACGAACCCGAGGCCGCCGACGATCCGATGACCATGTTCGAGGTCACCGATCAGGTGCGCGAGACGATTCAGCAGACGCTGTACAAGCTGCTGACCAAGCGGCGCAACCCCTTTACGGGCTAGCGGGCGTCGCGCTTACGGGTCAGCACGGCCGCGGCCGCACCGCCGGCCGCGCCGAGCGCCAGCGCCGTCGGCACGCCGATCTTGGCGGCCTTGCGGCCGGTGCGGAAATCGCGGATCTCCCAGCCACGGTTCTTGGCCACCTCGCGCAGATCCGAATCCGGATTGATGGCGACCGCGGTGCCGACCAGCGACAGCATCGGGATGTCGTTGTGGCTGTCGGAATACGCGGTGCAGCGCTTGAGATTCAGGCCCTCGCGGATGGCCAGCGTGCGCACGGCATGCGCCTTGCCCAGGCCGTGCAGGATGTCGCCGACCAGCCGCCCGGTGAACAGCCCGTCCTCGCTCTCGGCGACCGTGCCCAGCGCGCCGGTGAGCCCGAGCCGCTTCGCGATCACCTGGGCGAGTTCGACGGGTGTGGCCGTGACCAACCACACCTGTTGTCCCGCATCGAGATGCATCTGCGCCAGCGCCCGGGTGCCCGGCCAGATCTTGTCGGCGATGATCTCGTCGTAGATCTCCTCGCCCAGTTCGGCCAGTTCGGCGGTGGAGCGGCCGGCGATGAAGGCCAGGGCCTTCTCCTTGCCGCTGGCCATATCGCCCTTGTTCTCCTTGCCGGTGACCCGGAATTTGACCTGCTTCCAGGCGATGTCGACCAGATCGGAGCTCTTGAAGTACTTGCGCGCGGCCAGCCCGCGGGCGAAGTGCACGATCGACGCGCCCTGCACCATGGTGTTGTCGACATCGAAGAACGCGGCCGCGGTGAGATCGCGCGCGACCTCCGAATCCGGATGGCCCACACCGGCTTCGGCCAGTTCGGCATCGTGCAGTGCGAGTGCGGCGTCGGCGCTGGCCTCACCGGCGAGGTTGGCCCGCACCTCCTCCTCGCTCGGCCCGAACGGACTGCGGGCGATGCGCGTGAGTTGATCGGACAGCCCCTGGCTCCAGCGTGCCGGGAATTCGCCGAACCTCCCTGCGATGAACCCCGTCCTCGCCTCTTTCGATCGTTCCGGCACCAGTACCTCCGCCCGTCCGCGCGAACACACCCACACTAGCCCAGGGGTGCGACCGTTTAATTGACACATGAGCGAGCCTTCGAACGAAACGACGCATTCGGTGATCCTGTTGACCCGTGCCGGATGTGGCCTGTGCATCACCGCCCTCGAACAACTGCGGGTGATTTGTGCCGATTACGGGATCGAGCCGGGCACGGTCGATGTGGACGAGGCGGTGCCGACCGATCCCGGACTGCGTGCGGAATTCGGCGATCGGCTGCCGGTCGTGCTGCTCGACGGCCGTGAGCACAGCTATTTCGATGTCGACGAGCCCAGACTGCGCGCGGATTTGTCGCGCTGACCGGCCGGGGGTCCGGCCTCCGGCGCGTTGTGTGGAATATCACCGGTGTTTGCGGGTTGAATGGGTCGAACCGGTGCAAACCTCATGTCCCCCGAGTGACTGAATTCACCGACTTTGTGCAGGGCTTCACAAGCGGTTACGGTGGTGACACGCAAACCCGCCTGCTTCGGGCAGCGCAAGCACCCCGAACCCCGTGAACCGATACCGGCGCCTGCCCCGGGGCGTCGGCGGTCGACAAACGAACCCGGACATCCATTCCCGGCCGGACGAGGAGCCGAACGACGTGACAGAGCAGCATGAGACGCCAGGTGGCGTCTCCGGCAGGGCTCTGCGTCCGACCCCGCAGAAGGACATTCCACAGGCAACCGTCGCGCGGTTGGCCACCTATCTGCGGGTCCTCGCCGTACTCGCCGACGAGAGTGTGCTCATCGTATCGAGTGAGGAACTGGCTGTCGCGGCGGGTGTCGGTTCCGCCAAGCTGCGCAAGGATCTTTCGTTCCTCGGACCCAACGGTGTGCGCGGGGTCGGCTACGACGTGGCCAAGCTGCGCGCCCGCATCGAGAACGTGCTCGGACTGTCCGACGGACATCGGGTGATCCTGGTCGGTGCCGGAAATCTGGGCCGGGCGCTGGTCGGTTACGGCGGATTCCAGCGGCGCGGATTCACCATGGTCGGCGTCTTCGACCGCGATCCGCAGGTGATCGGCGAACAGGTCAGCGCCCTCGAGGTCCGCGACGTCGCCGGGCTGAAGGATGCGGTGATCGAGCTGGTACCGACCATCGCGGTCATCTCCGTACCCGACGATGCGGCCCAGGGCGTCTGCGACGAACTGGTGGCCGCCGGGGTGCGATCCATTCTGAGCTTCTCTCCGGTCTTCCTGGACGCGCCGCCCACAGTGGAGGTGCGGCGCGTGGATCTGGCCGTCGAAATGCAGATGCTGTCGTTCGAGCGCGCCCGGATCGCGGGGGCCGAGGCGCAGGACGCACACAGCGTGGCGGCCGGTGAGACCGTGCACGCCGTATCCACCCCGATCGGCCGACGGCTGGCGAACCGTTCGGCTTCCGCACACGTGGGAATTTCGGCAACGGAGCCAACCAGCAAGGGATCGGTGGTCGCACCATGAGTGTGCTTCTAGTCGGTATTTCACATCGCAGCGCGCCGGTTGCGGTGTTGGAGAGGGTCGCGGTCACCGAGGACGACCGACCGAAGCTGACCGACAAAATGCTCGAATCGCAGCACATTTCGGAGGCGATGATCGTCTCCACCTGCAACCGCGTCGAGATCTACGCGGTGGTCGACGCCTTCCACGGCGGTCTGGCCGATGTCGGCGATCTGCTGGCCCGCCACTCGGGGCTGCCGCTGCCGGAACTGACCCGCCACGCCTACGTCCGCTACAGCGAGGCCGCCGCCGAACATCTGTTCGCGGTGGCGTCCGGCCTGGATTCGATGGTGGTCGGCGAACAGCAGGTGCTCGGCCAGATCCGCGCCGCCTACGCCTCCGCCGATACCCAGCAGGCGGCCGGGCGCACTCTGCACGAATTGGCCCAGCACGCACTGCGAGTGGGTAAGCGGGTGCACACCGAGACCGGCATCGATCGGGCCGGTGCGTCCGTGGTGTCGGTCGCGCTGGATCGGGCCCGCGCGGTGGTCGGTGAGCTGACCGGCCGCACGGCCGTGGTGGTCGGCGCGGGTGCCATGGGCGGCCTGGCGGTCGCGCACCTGGCCCGCGCGGGAGTCGACCGGATCACCGTGGTGAACCGGACGCTCGACCGCGCCCAGCGCCTCGCGCAGACCTCGATCGATACGCACGGCGTGCCCGCCACCGCCACCGATCTGTCCGGCCTGGTCGGCGTCATGGCCGACGCCGATCTCGTGATCACCAGCACGGGTGCGGTCGGCGCGGTGGTGACGCTGGCCGATGCGCACCGCGCCCTGAACGCCTCGCGGGCGGGCCATCAGATGGTCGTCTGCGATCTGGGCCTGCCGCGCGATGTGGATCCCGCGGTCGCCGGTCTGCCCGATGTGACCGTGATAGATATGGAGACCCTGCAGCGCGATCCGTCGGCCATGGCCGCGGCCGCCGATACCACCGCGGCGCGTGCGATCGTCGCCGAGGAACTCGCGAAATACCTTGCGGGCCAACGGATGGCGGAGGTTACGCCGACCGTGGCAGCGCTGCGTCAGCGCGCCGCCGACGTCGTCGAGGCCGAACTGATGCGGCTGGGGTCGAAGCTGCCGAGTCTGGGCGATCCCGAGCGCGAGGAGGTCGCCCGCACGGTCCGCCGCGTGGTCGACAAGCTGCTGCACGCGCCGACGGTGCGGGTCAAGCAGCTGGCCTCCACGCCCGAAGGCGGCAGCTACGCCGAGGCCCTGCGCGAGCTGTTCGAACTGAAACCCGGTGCGGCACAGGCGGTCGCGACGCCGATGGAGATCGCCACGCTCGGCGCCGAATTGGCCGATGATTTCACCTCCGGCCACCACCACCTCTCGGACGGACAGGGGCAGCCCGCATGACGGAGGCGATCGTGGCACGCGGGATCGGGGTGGCCGAGCGCGGCACCGTGACCGCGCCATGGCGGATCGGCACCCGCGGCAGCCTGTTGGCGCTGACCCAGGCGGGCACCATCCGGGACGCGTTGATCGCGACCGGGCAGCAGGCTGAGCTGGTCATCGTGCGGACGGCCGGGGACAAGTCCTCCGATCCGGTGCAGACGATCGGCGTGGGCGTGTTCACCGCCGCGCTGCGCGACGAATTGGCCGCGGGTGCGGTCGATATCGCGGTGCACTCGTACAAGGATCTGCCCACCGCGCCGGATCCGCGCTTCACCATCGCCGCGATCCCGCCGCGCGAGGATGCGCGCGATGCGGTCGTCGCCCGCGACGGGCTGGTGCTCGGCGAGCTGCCGCCCGGCTCCCGGGTCGGCACCTCGGCGCCGCGCCGGGCCGCCCAGTTGCGCGCGCTCGGGCTCGGCCTCGACATCGTGCCGCTGCGCGGCAATCTCGATACCAGACTTCGTAAGGTCGCCGAGGGTGAACTCGACGCCGTGGTGGTCGCGCGGGCCGGGCTGTCCCGCATCGACCGCCTCGACGCGGTCACCGAGGCCCTGGAACCGGTGCAGATGTTGCCCGCACCCGCACAGGGCGCGCTCGCGGTCGAATGCCGCAGCGAAGAAGGCGATCTCGTGACCATTCTGTCCACCCTGGACGATCCCGGCACTCGTGCCGCGGTGATCGCCGAGCGGGCGCTGCTGGCCGAACTCGAGGCCGGCTGCACCGCACCCGTCGGTGCGCTGGCCGAAGTGGTCGAGTCGCTCGACGATGACGGCAGGGTGTTCGAGGAACTGTCGCTGCGCGGCTGCGCGGCGGCGATCGACGGCTCGGATGTCATCCGGGCCTCGGCGGTCGGCTCGCTCGCGAATGCCGAGCAGCTGGGCCGCGCCTTGGCGCGCGAGCTCCTCGAATTGGGGGCCCGCGACTTGTTGAGCGCGCAGGACAGCGCTGCCGCGGCCCCGGTCGACGGCCACCCCGCACGGGCGGTGAACCCGTCCCACCACGACTTCACCAATCCCAGCCCAATGGAGACCGAATAATGAGCCGAGCCACTAAGAAGCACCCTGGTCGGATCCTGTTCGTCGGATCAGGACCCGGTGACCCGGCACTGCTTACCGTGCGGGCCCGCGAGGTGCTCGGGCGGGCAACGCTGGCGTTCACCGATCCCGATGTCGACAAGGGCGTGCTCGCCCTCGTCGGCACGGCCGTGGAGCCGGACCCGGATGGCGAGCGCCCCGACGTGCGCCCGGCGCTCGGCGATCCCGCCGAGGTGGCCAAGACTCTGGTCGCCGAGGCCCGCGCGGGCCACGACGTGGTGCGGCTGGTCTCCGGCGACCCGCTGACCACCGATTCGGTGATCGCGGAGGTCAACGCGGTCACTCGCTCGCATATGACCTTCGAGGTGCTACCCGGGCTGCCGTCCGGCACCACCGTCCCGGCCTATGCGGGAATCGCCCTGGGTTCCAGGCATACCGAGATGGATGTGCGCGGCGAGGTCGACTGGGCCTCGGTGGCGGCCGCACCCGGACCGCTGGTGCTGCACGCGACCTCGGGACATCTCGCCGAGACCGCCAGCGCGCTCGTGGAGCACGGGCTGGCGCCGCAGACTCCGGTCGCGGTGACCGTGCGCGGCACCACCCGGCAGCAGCGCACGATCGAGGCGACGCTCGCCACCCTGAACTCCGCCGCCTCCGAACTGGTCGGGCCGCTGGTGGTCACGGTCGGCAAGGAGGTCGAGAAGCGCTCCAAGATGTCGTGGTGGGAGTCGCGGTCGCTCTACGGCTGGACGGTCCTCGTGCCGCGCACCAAGGAGCAGGCCGGCGAGATGAGCGAGAAGCTGGTCACGCACGGCGCTATTCCGATGGAGGTGCCGACCATCGCGGTCGAGCCGCCGCGCAGCCCCGCGCAGATGGAGCGCGCGGTGAAGGGTCTGGTCGACGGCCGGTACCAGTGGGTGGTGTTCACCTCGACCAATGCCGTGCGCGCGGTGTGGGAGAAGTTCGGCGAATTCGGTTTGGACGCACGGGCGTTCTCCGGTGTGAAGATCGCCTGCGTGGGCGAGGCGACCGCCGAGAAGGTGCGCTCGTTCGGCATCAACCCCGAATTGGTGCCCAGCGGCGAACAGTCCTCGGAGGGCCTGCTCGCCGACTTCCCGCCCTACGACGACGTTTTCGATCCGGTCAACCGAGTCCTGTTGCCGCGGGCCGATATCGCGACCGAAACCCTGGCCGAGGGTCTGCGCGACCGCGGCTGGGAGATCGACGATGTGACCGCCTATCGGACCGTGCGCGCCTCGCCGCCGCCCGCCGAGACCCGCGAGATGATCAAGACCGGCGGTTTCGACGCGGTCCTGTTCACCTCCTCGTCGACGGTCCGGAATCTGGTCGGTATCGCCGGAAAGCCGCACGCGCGCACCATCGTTGCCTGCATCGGCCCCAAGACCGCCGAGACGGCCATCGAATTCGGCCTGCGCGTGGACGTCCAGCCGGAGATCGCCCAGGTCGGCGCGCTGGTCGAAGCCCTGGCCGACCATGCGGCCCATCTGCGCGCCGAGGGCCTGCTGCCCCCGCCACGCAAGAAGAGCCGCAGGCGGGTATAGCTAAGCCCTGACGAGAGACGGTTCGCGGCCGTCTCGTCGTTCAGCGCTCGAAGCGCATGCGCGAAGCGCGAGTCTCGAGCGCTGAACGACGAGA
>NZ_JBITDI010000010.1:16431-46934 GCF_044454005.1 Nocardia sp. NPDC051570
GGGGGGGGGGGTGGGTGGTCGTGCCCCCGCCCCCCCCCCCCCCCCCGCGGGCGCGCCGCGCCCCCCCCCCCCCCCCCCGCCGGCCCCCCACCCCGCCGGAGCGAAGCGGAGGCAAAACAAACACAGCTATCTCCGGGTTCTCATCAGGTCGCGGACCAGGCGGCAGGTCTTGTCCGAGGGTGGGCGGATGCCGACGAGGTCGGCTGTGCGGCGGATCTTTTCGTTATCGGCCAGGCTTGCGCGGTAGGTGCCCGAATCGAGCATGGCGATGGCCAGGCGCATGGCCTTGAGCCTGCGGTTGTGGGTGACGTACCAGGACCGCGGGCGGCCCGGCGGCAGGCGGCGCTTTTCCAGCGGCGCGTAGGGCCGATCGATGATCGTCGATGTGGTGGCCACGAGATCCTCCCCTCGGGTCGGGGATTCCGGCGAATCCCCTTCGAACACATCTTCGATTCTACTCGGGGGCACCGACAAAAACGCGTCCCCGACCGGGCGGATGCCTGGCCGGGGACGCGGGACGAATCGTGCTGTGACTACTGACGGCTCGCGGCGTCGACCGCCTGCTGGGCGATCGCGACCACGCGCGGGCCGACCTGCTCGTCGAACCGGTCCTTGGCCTCACCCTCGAGGGCGATGCCCGCCACATCGTTGCGGATGCAGTGGTCGGCGACCGGAACACCGTCGAACCGATCCTTCATCCAGGACATTACGCGCGGCTGCGCCATCACGAACAGGCTGAAGCCCTCGTTGGCGTGCGTGCGGTTGTATTCCACGCGCGCCTGGGGATCCCGGCAGTAGTTGTCGACGAGTTCGTTCACCGAGCCGACCGGTGCGACCCAGTCCGGATTCGAGTGATAGATGAACATCGGTGTCTTCGGAGTGTTCCGGCCCATCTTGAGTTTCGACAGCACCGCCGCGGGCACCGGTTCGCGCACCATATCCGGAACATCGAACAGCCCCTTGATATTCAGGAAGGGGAAGAATGCCGTCACCGACCATCCCATGCACACCGTGCTGGTCGGGCCGATCATCGCCTTGCCCAGCGGATTGAGATGCAGCTGGAAGTATTGGTCGAGTTCCGGATATTCGCGCGCCACGCCGAGCACGCCCGCATAGATGAGTCCGGCCGCCAACTGACCGTTCGCGAGATCGACCATGGTGGTCATATCGGCGGGTGTGCCGCCCTCGGCCACGCCGACGACCTTCAGTTCCGGTGCGTAGCTGTCCCACAGTTCCGCGGCCCAGCCCGCGGCGATCGCGCCGCCCGAATTACCCACCAGGCCGACCAGAGTATCGCGGCCGCGCTCCAATCCCATCGCGGCGAAGTTCTCCGCAGCCCGCACACCGTCCAGCACGATCTGTCCGGCCAGCGGACCGGCGCCGAAGGCATTCTGCGGGCCCTCGTGATCGGGAATGGACACCGCATATCCGTGTGCCAGCGCGTAGAGCGGGATCAGCATTTCCAGGCTCGGCTCGACCGTACCGGCGTAGTTCGGCGGGATCGAGGCCTGCTGGACGAAGTAGGACGGCGCGCAATGCGGCGCCAGCGAATCCTCCGCGGCCTGATACGAGAGCAGGTTGGTCGGCCTGCTGCCGCGCGGCTTCAGCACCGTGGTGATCGCGGCGATCGGTTCGCCCCGGCTGTTGTTGGAGCGATAGGAGATCTGCCAGCCGTCGACGTCCATGGGAATCAGCGAGAAGAACGACGGCACCATTTCCCGGGCCGCGATGATCTCGCCCGGTTGCTTCGAGGCAACGATATCGCCTGCCGGATAATAGAATCCGGGATCGTGGCCGGGATAGTGCCCGAGCACGCCGGTATCGAATCCCGGAACGGGTGGTGGCACCGGGAACGGTAGCTGCGGGAAGACCGGATACGGCGACTGCCCATTGTTGTCGTCGGCGGACGCGTTTCCGATCGATACCAGTTGTGCGACGGCCACAACTGCCGCCACTGCCAGCGACAGTCGGGCTGAACCCTTATGCGATCGAGGTTTCGGCATCCTGAACGTAATCCCTTCGGCTGAGTGAAACACGTTCCAGCTGGAATGATCCACCGAACATCCTGGAGTTACGCCGTATTCGACATCGCTTGGTCGCCCAGTTCCCGAAGCACCTGTCCCTCGGCGAAACTCGCCGCAATGATGGTTGGTGGTGCGAATCATTTCACGGCCGCAGCGGAATTCCTGTGCATTGACTGTGAAATCGCGTGTCGCCGCGTCACATATCGTGCAGAACGTCCAGTGCGCGGGGATATCCCAGTGCGGCGGCGCGCTCGAGCCAGAGCCGGGATTCGGCCCGTGCCACGGGATCGGTGGGTTCCGCGTCCAGGAACAGCGCCAGATGGAACATGGACTCGCCGTCATCGGCATCCGCGCCGAGCCGCAGCCAGCGCTCGGCTTCGTCGGCGCGATCCAGTTCCAGGGAGATCGCCCCGAGTACGGCGAAGGCATCCGCCCGCCCGCGCCGCGTGGCCTCGACGAGAAGTTCGGTGGCGCGGTCGATCTCGCCGCGGCGCGCGAGCCGCAGGCCGAGATTGCGCATGCCCGTAGGGTTTCCGGCCTCGGCGGCCCGGCCGTACCAATACTCGGCCTGGTCGTCGTCGCCGCGTCGATCGGCCAGCGCGCCCAGATTGCACATCCCCTCCGGCAATCCCGCCTCGGCCGCCCGGCGCAGCCACGGCTCGGCCGCGTCCAGATTGCCGCGTTCGAGATGGATTGCGCCGAGCTGATATTCGGCCGCCGTGAGTCCGGTGTACGCGGCCCGTTCGAGCCATTCCAGGGCCTCGGCGACGCGCCCGTCCGCCCATGCCGACTCGCCGAGCCGACCCAGGGCGACGGCGCTGCCCAGTTCGGCCGCGTGCCGCAGCCAGCGCTCGGCCTCGCCCCGCTCGCCCGCCTGGGCCAGTCGCTGGGCGAGTAGTTCGGCCGCCGCCGGATCCCCGCGTTCGGCCGCGGCCCGCAGCGCGCGTAGCGCGGGGTCGTCGGATGAAGACTGTTCGTCTGGCTCGGACATGCCTGCTCCCGGGTCGTCCTTGCCAGGAGTATGCCCGGTCACCCCGGGACCGAGGTGCCTGCGACACGCCCGCTAGCGGGGCGTATCGTGCGGTTCATGACCGGAATGGACCGCCCGCGGCGGTTGCGTCGTACCCCCGCGCTGCGCCGCCTCGTGGCCGAAACAACGCTGGAACCAAGGCATTTGGTGCTGCCGATGTTCGTCGCCGACGGACTGGCCGAGCCCCGCGAGATCGGCTCGATGCCCGGCGTCGCGCAGCATTCGATGGATTCGCTGCGCAAGGCCGCGGTCGAGGCTGTCGACGCCGGTGTGGGCGGCCTGATGCTGTACGGCGTGCCTCGGCCCGAGGACAAGGATCCGACCGGCAGCGGGGCGAGCGATCCGGACGGCATCCTCAACCGCGGCCTGCGCGCCCTGGCCGAGGAGGTGGGCGATGCCACCGTCGTCATGGCTGATACCTGCCTGGACGAATTCACCGACCACGGCCACTGTGGCGTGCTGGCGCCCGACGGCTCGGTCGACAACGACGCCACCCTCGAGCTCTATATCGATATGGCCATCGCCCAGGTCGAGGCGGGCGCAGATCTGCTCGGGACCAGCGGCATGATGGACGGCCAGGTCGGCGCGATCCGTGCGGGGCTGGATGCCGCCGGACATCTCGACGCGGGCATCCTCGCCTACACCGCCAAATACGCCTCGGCGTTCTACGGCCCGTTCCGCGAGGCCGTGGCCTCCTCGCTGCAGGGCGATCGCCGCACCTATCAGCAGGATCCGGCCAATCGCCGCGAGGCGATCCGGGAACTGGAGCTGGATCTGGCCGAGGGCGCCGATATCGTCATGGTGAAACCGGCCATGTCGTATCTGGACATCCTGCGCGATGTGGCCGACCGATCCGATGTGCCGGTGGCGGCCTATCAGATCTCCGGTGAATACGCGATGATCACCGCGGCCGCGGAACGCGGCTGGATCGATCGGCGCGGCGCCATTCTGGAATCGCTCACGGGGATCCGCCGGGCGGGCGCGGATATCGTGCTCACCTACTGGGCGACCGAGGCCGCACACTGGCTGTCGTGAATCCATTACCTCCGCCGGGCCCGACCGGCCCGATCACGATGCCGACCGATGTGCGCACCGCGAGTCAGTTGTGGTGGGGTGTCGTGGGTTTCGGGGTGCTGCGGTTGATCCTCGGCGCGATCGAGCGTTTCGCCGGGCGGCACGATCTCGCGCGTCAGCTCTACGACCAGGTGCATGCGCAGGAACCGCAGGCCGGTCTGGCCGAGGTCGAGATGATGGTCGCCCTGCTCGAGGTGGTGATCGTGGTCTTCGGCCTGGGGCTCGCGGCCGGGGCGGTCGCGGTGGTGTTCCAGGCGCGCCACGGAAAGCTGTGGGCGCGTACGGTGCTCGATGTCGCCGCCGCGGTGCTCGTACTGGGTGCGTTCGGCGCGCTGTTCGGACTCGGTTCGGTCACCGGCACGATGCAGATGCTCACCGGCGCGGCAGCGATCCTGCAGGCCGTACTCGCGGGTGGGGCCGTATTTCTGTGCCATCGAATGGAATCCGAGGCTTACTTCCGGATGAACATTCGGTGAGACAAGCTGCCGAGTTTGTCGCGGACCGCCCAGGATGTATCGTGAGGGTTGTCACAGAGGACTTGGGAACCGGAAGCCGCGGCCCGGGCGTTGATCTTCGGATGGCGTCGTGTGGCCCGCTCCGGGAGAGCGGAGGCATTGATGCGCGTGGTGATTCAGCAGCCGCAAAGCCTTCGGCGCGATGTGCTGGTGTTGAGTTTGCTCATTCTGTTCGGCCTGCTTACCTTGGCCGGTCTGCTGATTCCGAGTGCCGTCGGCTGAATTCCGCGCGCGCATGACCGACGCCGCGCCTGCCGTTCTGTTCACCGAGCCCGGCGCCCGCTGGCGCACGATCGCCTACGGCCCGCTGCTCTGTCTGGTCGTGCTGATCCTCGAGCTTGTGCTGCGCGGTGAGGTGCACTGGTTCGGCCTGGTCTTCTGCGCCGCGCTGTTGGCCGGATTCGTCTGGCTGCAGGTGATCGCGGGCCGTCGGCACGTCAGCGTGGAACTCACCGACACCACCCTGCGCGAGGGCGGGGAGGTGCTGCCGCTGAGCGCGATCGACCGCGTACTACCCGAACGGGACGAGGACGCCTGGGACGATGAGCCCTGGCAATCGGCCCGTGCACTGGGCGAACTCACCGGTGTCCCGCGGCGGCGCAAGGGCATCGGCCTGAAACTGCGCGACGGCGGCATCGTGCAGGCCTGGGCGCGTGATCATCTCCGACTGCGCGAGGAGTTGACCGCGGCCGTGGACCGGCTGCCCGAGGGCGACGAGGAGGTGCGTTGATGCGACGGCTGTGGATCGTCGTCGACGTGGCGCTGATCGTGCTGTGCCTGGGCGCGGCGGTGCCGAGCTGGCGCAACGGGATTCACACCACCGCGTTCGAGGCGTCGGGCGATCTGCCCGCCTTCGAGGCCACCCGCTATGTCGGGCCGTGGCTGGGTGCGGCCGCCCTGCTGGTGGCCGTGGCGGGGGTGGCCCTGGTCGATCTGGTGGCCCGCTGGGCGGGCCGGACGCGATGAGCGCTCAGCTCCAGCGCTGGTAGATATCGACCAGGCGTGGTCCGTGGCTGCCCGGGGCGTCCAGATACAGCGTCACCGTGCCGTCCGGATGTTCGGAGGCCTCTTGGATCACCTGCCGCAGCGTGGCGTGGATGCCGCCGTTGTCGTCGCGGTACAGCTGGGTATCCGGGCGCAGACCCGCACCCATTCGAGTCGGCGGCACGATCATGCCGATCAGCGCCGGCAGTGGGCCGTCGGCCAGGGCGGCGGTCTCGTCATGGGAGAAGGTGATGCCGATGCGGCCCTGGTCGGGCGTGGCGATCGGGGTCACGGCCGCGGCGGTGCCGACCCCACCTAGCGTGGCAGTGGCCGCAATGGTGAACAGGGTGGCGCCGAACAAGATGGTTCGCATGAAATCCCTCCCGGCCGTCGACGTGTGATGGCTCCGAGGGTACGCATCAGCAATCGATCAGCGATCGATCTGAGGCGAAACCGGCTCCGGCGTGTTGCGGTTGCGTTCGGCCGCTGTGGTTTTCGTCACGATGGTGAGTTTGCCGAGCGTAGTGCGGTGACTCACCGCACTACACCCTGTCGTCGACCGGTCGCGGGCGGGCTGCGACACTGGGTGCCGTGAGTTCTTCTCCGCGCGCGACCCAGGTGAGGGTGCCGGTCTCCGCCCGACTGTTCGACCGTGCCGCCGCGGTCATCCCCGGCGGGGTCAACTCGCCGGTCCGGGCGTTCAAATCCGTCGGTGGTACACCGCGATTCATCTCCTCGGCGCGCGGCTGCACCCTGACCGACGCCGACGGCAACGACTATGTCGATCTGGTCTGCTCGTGGGGTCCGATGATCCTGGGCCACGCCCATCCCGATGTGGTGGAGGCCGTGCGCCGCGCCGCCGGCAGCGGGCTGTCGTTCGGCGCGCCGACCGAGGCGGAGATCGAACTGGCCGAGGCCATCGCCGCGCGGGTCGAGCCGGTGCAGCGGGTGCGGCTGGTGAACTCCGGCACCGAGGCGACCATGAGCGCGGTGCGATTGGCCCGCGGCTTCACCGGGCGCGGCAAGATCATCAAGTTCTCCGGCTGCTATCACGGTCACGTCGACGCGCTGCTGGCCGACGCGGGCTCGGGTGTGGCGACGCTCGGCCTGCCGACCTCGCCGGGCGTGACCGGCGCACAGGCCGCCGACACCATCGTGCTGCCCTATAACGACCTCGACGCGGTGGCCGCGGCCTTCGCCGAGTATCCGGATCAGATCGCCTGCGTGATCACCGAGGCCGCGGCCGGGAATATGGGCGCGGTCGCGCCGCTGCCCGGATTCAACGCGGGCCTGCGGCGACTGACCGAACAGCACGACGCGTTGCTGATCATGGACGAGGTGATGACCGGCTTCCGGGTGAGCCCGGCGGGTTGGTACGGCCTCGAGGGCGTGGCCGGGGATCTCTACACCTTCGGCAAGGTGATGAGCGGCGGCCTGCCCGCGGCGGCCTTCGGTGGCCGGGCCGACATCATGAACCGCCTCGCCCCGATCGGCCCGGTCTATCAGGCGGGCACGCTGTCCGGAAATCCGGTCGCGGTCGCGGCCGGACTGGCCACCCTGCGCGCCGCCGACGACGAGGTGTACGCGACGCTCGATCGAAATGCCGAACGCCTGGGCGCCCTGCTCACCGGGGCCCTGACGGCCGCGGACCTCGCGCATTCGGTCCAATTCGCGGGCAATATGGTGAGCGTGTTCTTCGCCGATCGTCCGGTGACCGACTACGCCGCCGCCAAAGCCAGCCAGACCTGGCGGTTCCCGGCGTTCTTCCATGCCCTGCTCGACCGCGGCGTCTATCCGCCGCCGAGCGCATTCGAAGCGTGGTTCGTCTCCGCCGCCCTCGACGAGGACGCATTCGACCGAATCGCCGCCGCCCTACCCGCCGCCACGGCGGCCGCGGCCGCGGCAACACCCGAAGGACCCAGCGCGTGAGTGATCCCGGACACCCCGAATCATCCTCGGACCCAACCGAACCCGTCCCCGAGACCATCGTGCACGTGATGCGCCACGGCGAAGTGCACAACCCGAGGGGGATCCTGTACGGGCGGCTGCCCGGATTCAGCCTGTCGGTCGCGGGCCGCTCGCAAGCCGCGGCCGTGGCGCGTTCGCTGACCGATCACGATCTGACGCTGGTGGTGGCCTCGCCCCTGCAGCGCGCGCAGGAGACCGCGGAACCCATTGCGGCACAGCATGGTCTGCTCATCCGGACCGACGACAATCTGATCGAGGCGGGCAACACCTTCGAGGGCCTGCGGGTTTCGGTCGGCGACGGCGCACTGCGCAAGCCGCGGCACTGGTGGAAGCTGCGTGATCCGTTCACCCCGTCCTGGGGCGAGCCGTATCTGCAGATCGCGCACCGGATGCTGGCCGCGGTCAACAAGGCGCGGGTGGAGGCGGCCGGACATGAGGCGGTGCTGGTCTCGCATCAGCTGCCGGTGTGGACGCTGCGGCGCTTCCTGGAGGGTAAGCGGCTCTGGCACGATCCGCGGCAGCGGCAGTGCTCGCTGGCATCGATGACTTCCCTTGTGTACCAAGGGGATACGCTCATCGATATCGTTTACTCCGAACCCGCCGGTGGTTCGGACCCGCGGGTGACGGGAGCGTGATCGGGCGGCTGCTCGGTAGGTCCGCGGGGTCGGCCCCACGGGCCGCTCGGCGCGTGTGGCCGATCCTGCTCGCCTGCGCCGCCCTGATCGCGGCGCTGACCGGCTGTTCGACCGGTAAGGATGCCGTCGCTACCGGAGGCACCTTCGATTTCGTCTCGCCCGGCGGTAAGACCCGGATCTTCTACGACCCGCCCGCCTCGCGCGGCACGATCGGCAGGCTGGCCGGACCGGATCTGATGACCGACGGCAAGACCATCTCGGTCGACGATTTCCCGAATCAGGTTGTGGTGCTGAATCTTTGGGGCCAGTGGTGCGGCCCGTGCCGCGCCGAGGCGCCCGCGCTGGAGAAGGTCTACGAACAGTCCAGGGCGCGCGGGGTGACCGTACTCGGCATCAACGTCCGAGATCCGCAGCAGGACAAGGCCCGTGACTTCGTGATCAGCAATCACGTCGGCTATCCGTCCATCTACGATCCCGAACTGCGCACCCTGCTAGCCCTCGGCGGGAAGTTCCCGACCAGCGTCATCCCGACCACCCTCATCCTGGACCGCCACCACCGCGTGGCAGCGGTCTTCCTACGCCCCCTACTGGCCGAAGACCTCCAACCGGTCATCGACACCATCGCCGCGGAGCCCCCCCAGTGACCCCCCATCGCCGCACCCCTTCCGACGCTTCGCACCCCTTGCGGGCGTCCACAGCCGGTGCGAAGCGCGAGAAAGGGTGCGGGGATTGGTGATCTTGGCTTCTGTGGGGGATACGTTTCAGGAGACCGCGGCTACGGGGCCGTTGGTGTTGGCGCTGGGGGCTTGTGTGCTGGCGGGGCTGGTGTCGTTCGCTTCGCCGTGTGTGGTGCCGCTGGTGCCCGGATATCTGTCGTATCTGGCCGGACTCGTGGGCGGCGAAGCGCCGCCGGTGACCGTCGCCGAGGCGAAGGGGGCGCAGGCCGCGCTCGTGCGGAAGGCCGCGCGGGCTCGGGTGGCGGGGGCGGCCGGACTGTTCGTCGCGGGATTCACCGTGGTGTTCGTGCTCGCGTCGGTGACCGTCTTCGGTGTCATCCAGACCCTGAATGTGAATCGTGAACTGCTGCAACGCATCGGCGGTGTGGTCACGATCGTGATGGGCCTGGTGTTCCTCGGCCTCGTTCCGGCGCTGCAGCGCGATACCCGGATGCATCCGCGGCGATTGACCGGCATCGTCGGCGCCCCGCTGCTGGGCGCGGTCTTCGCACTCGGCTGGACCCCGTGCCTCGGCCCGACGCTGTCGGGCGTGATGGCCGTCTCGGCGGGCACCGAGGGCACGACCGCCGCGCGCGGTGTGGTGCTGATCGTGGCCTACTGTCTCGGCCTGGGCCTGCCGTTCGTGATCCTGGCGTTCGGCTCGGCCAGCGCGCTCCGGGGCGTGGGCTGGCTGCGCCGCAATTCGCGCACCATTCAGGTGATCGGAGGAATCCTGCTCGTGGCCGTCGGTATCGCGCTGGTCACCGGCGAATGGGACCAGTTCGTCGGGTGGGTGCGCAACGTTTTCGTCTCTCGAGTGACTTTGCCTATCTGACATGACCACAACGATGACAACACCCGACCAGAGTCCTGCCCGAGCGCCGCGGCAGTCGCTGCCGCGCCGCGCGTTCGCGCTGCTGCGCAATACCTGGCGCGGGCTGACCAGTATGCGCACCGCGCTGATGCTGCTGTTCCTCTTGGCGCTCGCGGCGATTCCGGGCGCCCTGCTGCCGCAGCGAAGTCTCAACGCGCAGAAGGTCGATCAGTACATCGCCGACCGCTCGACGCTCGGTCCATGGATGGATCGACTGCAGCTGTTCGACGTGTTCTCCAGCTTCTGGTTCACGGCGATCTACGCGCTGCTGTTCATTTCGCTGGTGGGTTGCATCCTGCCGCGCGTCTTCGATCACTATCGGGCGCTGCGCACGCCGCCGGTCAAGGTGCCGCGCAACCTGTCACGGCTGCCGCATCACCATTCGACGACCGTGACCGCCGCGCCCGCGGATGTGATCGCCAAGGCGCACAAGGATCTTCGCGGCTGGCGGGTCGTCGAGCGCACCTCCGGCGACGAGGTGACCCTCTCGGCGGAGAAGGGCTACTTCCGCGAACTCGGGAATATCGTGTTCCATCTGGCGCTGGTGGGGCTGCTCGTGGCGATCGCGGTGGGCAAGCTGTTCGGCTACGAGGGCACGGTCATCGTGGTCGCCGACAATGGGCCCGGTTTCTGCACCACCTCGACCGCGGCCTTCGATTCCTTCCGCGCGGGCCGGGTGAACGACGGCACCGGGCTGTCGCCGGTCTGTGTGCGGGTCAAGGACTTCAAGGCCGACTATCTGCCCAACGGGCAGGCCGAGATGTTCACCGCGAACATCTCCTATCAGGCCGGCGCGGATGTGGCGAGCAATACCTGGCGTGACACCACGATACAGGTCAATCATCCGCTGCGGGTCTCCGGCGACCGGGTCTACCTGCAGGGACACGGCTACGCGCCGACCTTCACCGTCACCTATCCCGACGGGCAGACCCGCTCGGAGACCGTGCAGTGGCGTCCCGACGACGCCACCACCTTCCTGTCCAGCGGCGTCATGCGCTTCGATCCGCCCGGCGGCATGTATTCCAGCGAGGACGAGCGGCGCAAACACCAGATCGCGATCGAGGGCCTGTTCGCTCCGACCGCGCTGCTGCACGGCAACCTGCTGACCTCCTCCTACCCCGCGCTGACCGATCCGGCCGTGGCCGTGGACATCTACCGCGGCGAGACCGGCCTGGACACCGGCCGCCCGCAGTCGCTGTTCGCACTGGATCCGGAGATGATCAAGCAGCAGCGACTGGTCAAACAGCAGCGGGTGAACCTGAAGCCGGGCGAGTCGGCCACGCTGTCCGACGGCACCAAGGTGACCTTCGACGGTGCGAAACAGTTTGCCAATCTGCAGGTTTCGCATGATCCCGCACAGGGCTGGGTACTGGCATGCGCGCTGACGATGATGGCCGGACTGCTGATATCGCTGCTGGTCAAGCGCCGGCGAGTGTGGCTGCGCGCCTACCCGGACTCCCGCGGGCCCGATGAACGACGTACGGTAGTAGAGATGGGCGGTCTGGCCCGCACCGATCAGGCCGGATGGGGCGGCGAGTTCGACCGCCTGCGCACACGATTGATGGGCGATTCGCAGAGCACGGGAGAGTGAACATGCCGATCGACGAGACTCTCGCCGGTTACAGCAATCTGGCGTTCAAGTCGGCGTGGGTGGTCTATGTCCTAGTGCTCGCGCTGCTGATCGTGCAGTACTCCTCCGCGCGCACCAACGAGACCGCGGCGCGCGAGTTGGTGCCCGCGGGCGGTTCGGATCGTCCGGCCGGCCCGGGCCGCATCGAGCCCGTACCCACCCGCTCCACGGCCGAACGCTTCGGCAATATGGGCTTCGCGGTTCTGTTCGTGGCGATCGGACTGCATCTGGCGTCGATCGTATTGCGCGGCTTCGCGACCCATCGGTTCCCGCTGGGCAACATGTACGAATTCATCGCCATGGCCACCGCCGCGGCGATGGTGACCGGCGTGGCGTTCATGCGCGAGCGGCGCTACCGGTCCATGTGGGTCTTCCTGCTGGTGCCGGTCCTGATCCTGATGTTCCTGGCCGGCCAGGTGCTCTACGCCGAGGCCGCCCCCGTCGTCCCCGCCCTGAAGTCCTACTGGCTGCCCATCCACGTCACGGTCGTCAGCACCGGCAGCGGCATCTTCCTGCTCTCCGGCGTCGCCAGCCTGCTGTTCCTGCTGCGTCTGCGCGAACCCGAGGGCAGTGAATCCGACAACATCCTCGGCAGGATCGCCCGCCGCCTCCCCGACGCCCGCACCCTGGACCGCCTGGCCTACCGCACCACCATCATCGGCTTCCCCATCTTCGGCGGCGGCGTCATCCTCGGCGCCATCTGGGCCGAATCCGCCTGGGGCCGCTTCTGGGGCTGGGACCCGAAGGAAACCGTCTCCTTCATCGCCTGGGTCATCTACGCCGCCTACCTCCACGCCCGCGCCACCTCCGGCTGGCGAGAAACCAAGGCCGCGTGGATCAATGTCGCGGGGTTCGTGGCGATGTTGTTCAATCTGTTCATCATCAACATCGTGGTGTCGGGTCTGCACAGTTATGCCGGGTTGAACTGAGTTTTCCGCCCGAGGCCCCGGCGCTGGGCGCCGGGGCCTTTCGCGTTATTCCGCGGGCCGGGGCGGCGCCTGGAAGGACGCCATGAAGCCGCTGGCGAAGGAGCCGAGGCTTTTGCCGAGGTCGGACAGTTGCTGGTCGTCGAGTTTCGGCATGGGCTGGTCGGGATTGCCGGGGGCGGTCGAGTTTCCGTCGGTACCGGTGGAGTTTCCGCCGGCGCCGAGGGCGCCCTTGAGGGTGTTCAGGGCTTCGCCGAGGTTGGCGCCGTCAGCATCCGAGGTGCCCTTCTGTGACTTCGTCTTGCCGTTTTTCTTCGTCTTGCCCTGTGTGACAGAGCCTTCGTCGGTCATCGCGGTGTTCTTGCCGTGACCGAGATGGGTGGTGGTTTCCGTGCTCGCGACGGGGGCCGCGGAGGTCGTGGTCGCGAATACTGCCGGAAGCAGCAGGGCGGCGCAGACAGCGGTGGTCTGCGCGAGGAGGTGAAAGCGGCGGGTACCGGACATGCTGTGGATGAACTCCTTCGGTCGGGAAAGCGGACGGGGCTCTACGGGACCAGCAGGCTGACCACCAGGTCGAGCACCCCGCCGACGAGGTGGCCGATCATCCGTAAGAGCATGGGTTCTCCTTGGCTGTTTCGAGGTATCGAAATGGACCTGTGCCGGTTATGTATTCGACGCGGGTCTGATTCCGGATGGGAATGGTTTCGCGGAATTCCTAGGACAATGCAGAATTCCTAGGACAATTCGGTCGCTCGGTGCAGCGCCCGCCGTGCGGCGGCGATTACCGGATGTTCCCCTGTCCCACGGCGATACGCCAAATGCGTGCGCCGCCGAATCGGCATGGGCGTGAGCACGACCTCGCCGGGCACATCGAGTGCCCCGAGATCCGGCACGAACGCCACACCCTGCCCCGCCGCGACCAGGGCCAGCACTGTGCCGAAATCGTCGGCGTGATGGCGGATGCGCGGCGCGAAACCGGCTGCCGCACACGACCTTATCGTCATGCGATGACACAGCGTGCCGGGTGTGCCCGCGATCCACGGCGAATCGCGATGCGCGGCAAGGGAGTCCGAAACCAGGGCGGCGAGATGGACCGTCTCCTCCAGATAAGGCTCGGTCGCCAGGCCGATTTCGGGTTCGGCGGGCACGTAGTCGTATTCCTGCAGCAGTGCGATATCGAGGGTGCCGGCGCGCAGCGCGTCCGCGGCATCGGCCGGATCCAGTTCCGAGACAAGCAGTTCCAGCCGGGGATGGTCGCGGCTGAGGGCGACCAGGGCGGGGGACAGGATCGCACGCACGGCGGTGGGGAACGCCCCGATCCGCAGCGTTCCGGTGAGTTCGGTTCGGGCGGCGGCGAGTTCGGCTGCGGCCTGCTCGAGCACCGCCAGAATCGTCTCGGCATGTTCGACCAGGCGCAGTGCGGCCGGGGTGAGCGCGACGCTGCGGCCGGTCCGCTCCAACAGCGGCACCCCCGCCTCCCGCTCCAGCGCGGCCAGCTGCTGGGACACCGCCGAGGGGGTATAGGCCAGTGCCTGGGCCACGGCCGCGATTGTCCCGCGCCGGGACAGTTCCCGCAGCAGCCGCAACCGTCGCGCATCGAGCATCAGCCGAGCTTACGCTCGGCCGCAGAAACGAGAAATGGACGTGACGTATCCCGGGCGAGAAGCTGAAACCATGCCGTTCACGGGTTTATATGTTCCCTTGATCACTCCCTTCACCGAACAGGGCGAGCTGGCCGAACAGGCCCTCGAGGCCCTCGCTCACGATGTCCTCGCCGCGGGCGCCGCCGGTCTCGTCGTACTCGGCACCACGGGCGAACCGGCCACGCTCACCGCCGCGGAACGCCGCCGGGTACTCGATATCTGCGCGCGGGTCTGCGCCGAACGCGGCGTCCCGCTGATCGCCGGGGCCGGTTCCAATGCCACCGCCGATTCGGTACGGGCCCTCGCCGAACTCGACCCGCGGGCCTCGGCGGCGCTCACCGTCGTCCCGTACTACACCCGCCCCTCCGAAGAGGGAGTCGTCGCGCACTTCCGCGCGGTGGCCGCGGCCAGCCCCGTGCCGGTGCTGGTCTACAACATCCCCTATCGCACCGGCCGCACGCTCGGCGTCGAAACCCTGTGCCGCCTGGCCGAATTGCCGAACGTCGCCGGATTCAAGCATGCGGTCGGCGGCATCGACGAGACGACGATCGCCTTCCTGAGCCGGGTCGAGACATCGGTGCTCGCCGGTGACGATCTGTACGCCGCACCTCTCCTGGCGCTGGGCGCCTCGGGTGCGATTGTGGCCAGCGCCAATATCGCGCCCGCCGCGTACGCGGAGCTCATCGCGGCCTGGCGCGACGGACCCATCGCCCGTGCCCGCGCGCTGTCGCATCGCCTCGCCCCGCTGTCGGAAACCCTGTTCGCCGAGCCCAATCCGGTTGTCATCAAGGCCGTTCTGGCGGCTCAGGGCCGGATTCCGAGCCCGGCCGTGCGGCTGCCGCTGCTGCCGGCGAGCGCGGCCGCGGTAACGAGGGCTCTGGAAGTGATCACCGGTATGCATGCTTCGGCATGATCGACACCCGGCGCTCTCCATGCCCCGCGCGCTAAAGTGAGCTGCACGTTCAACTCATTGCGGGGGTGGTCGGATGAGTGTGAACCCGGTGGATTTCCGGCAGATCGAGGCGTTCGTCGTCCTCGCCGAAGAGTTGCACTTCGGCCGGGCGGCCGCCCGGCTGCATCTCACCGCCGGGCGGGTCAGCCAATTGATCCGACTGTTCGAGCGACAGATCGGCGAGCCGCTGTTCGCCCGCACGAGCCGTAAGGTCGAGTTGCTGGCCGCCGGCGAGGCGCTGCTCTCCGAGGTCGAGCCCTGCTATCGCGAACTGCTGCAATCGATCACGAATGCCAAGGCGCGGGCGCGCGGGGTGCGCGGGCGGCTGCGGCTGGGGTACATCATCACCATCGGCATGGCCCGGGCGCATATGTACGTGTCCGCGTTCGAGCGCGAGTATCCGGGGGTCTCGGTCGCCACCCATCCGCTCAACGGCTTCGGGACCGAATTGGACTGCTCGTTGCGCGAGGGATTGGTGGACCTGTTCCTGCTGTGGTTCCCGGGCAATCCGGCCGACTATGCCGATCTGGAACCGGAACTCACCTTCGGACCGACCCTGCTGACGAGCCCGAGGGCCCTGGTCGTGAGTGCCGAACATCCGCTGGCGCAACGGGATTCGGTCGATGCGGAGGAGCTGGCCGACCACGAGATCATCATGCCGCCCCCGACTTTCCCCAGGTGGTTCGTGGATGCCTGGAGCCCGCCGACTACCCCCTCGGGCTGTCCGATCCGGCGGCGGTCCGTGGTCACGGAGTGGGGCGTCGATCCGGCCGTGGACGCGATCGTGCGTACCAGGCTGATCCACATCGCCACATCCCTGCGAGTCGAGGGCTTGGCCCGCCCGGGCGTGGTCCTGGTCCCGGTGACCGGTCTGACCGACGCCCATCTGGTCCCGGTGTATCGCACCGAGGCCGAATCGGCCTTGATCCGCCGTTTCGTGGACGTGGCAAAACGAACGTGACCCGGCGAGAGAGAGCGATCAGCGGTCGGGGCCGGGGTCACCGCCGTCGCGATGCTGGCGAGAGATGCGCCAGAGGAATTCGGGGTCGTCGTCGGGACCGACGATGCGGTTGCGGTGCGAGGGTTTCCGACCGGCGCCGATGCGGTGCGAAGGCTCCGGTCCGAACGCCTTCCAGCACAACACCGCGACGGCTACCACCGCGATGAGTGCCAACAGGTACGTCACGTCGCTCACCTCCTGCTACCGAGGGTAATCGTGTGGCGTACCTGCGGCACGGCCTACGCGGAAATCGGCATTAGATGCGAGTGGCCTCGGTGGTCAACGACTTCAAGAGCTGCATCACCTCGGACTCGCGGAAGCGGCGGTGACCGCCGGGAGTGCGCAACGAGCCCAGCCGCCCGGCATGGGCCCAGCGGGTGACGGTCTTCGGATCGACGTGGAACAGGGCGGCTACTTGCCCGGGGGTCAGGAGGGCCTCCTGGCCGTTGACGGAACCCAACGTGCGGCTCGCCGCGGTGATCGCAGTCATTCGCAAACCTTTCCGTAATCGACAGTTCCCTCATCAGATAGCGACATCGTTGCACTGACACCCCCAGGTACTCGAACGATCTAACGTTGGTAAAGGGGAAGTAATAGACAAATCGGATATCCGTACGGCTTGGGTTTGTCCGTTCATACCCGGACCAGCGAATACTCAGCTTCTGGGCGAAGGGTGCACTGACAATCACACGGCAATGCGTACCGGGACACTGAGAGAAAGTGTCAGCTGCACGGGGAGCGAAAGGCATCCTGGGCCGATCGAGGCTGCCCGGCCCGGTCGCCTAGGCTGGTCCCGTGAGTGACGCATCCCAACCGGGCGGTGCCGCGGCCGATGAGACCTCTGTTTCGGCGGGTCGGCGGCTGGTGCGCAACCTGGTGCTGTACACCTTGGCCCGGCTGGCGCTGGTAGTGGTCATCTCGGCCGTCATTGTCCTGTTTTCGCGTTTGCTGAAGGTGGATATCCCGCTGATCGTGGCGCTGCTGTTCGCGCTCATCGTGGCGATGCCGCTGTCGCTGGTGCTGTTCAAGCGGTTGCGCGGCCGGGTCAACGCCGATATCGCCGTGGTCGACGAGAAGCGGCGCAACGACAAGGCGCAGTTGCGGGCGCGGCTGCGCGGTGAGGAGTCGGAGTGAAGTACTGCGATCGCAGTACTCCACGCGACTGGGTCGACAACGCGGTGCGGCTGATCGAGGCCGACACCCAGCGCAGCGCCGACACCCATCTGCTGCGCTATCCGCTGCCGCGCGAATGGGGCGTGCAGCTGTATCTGAAGGACGAATCCACCCATCCCACCGGCAGTCTGAAGCATCGGCTCGCGAGATCGCTGTTCCTGTACGCGATCTGCAACGGCTGGGTGGGTGAGGGCACCACGGTCGTGGAGGCCTCGTCGGGTTCGACCGCCATCAGCGAGGCGTATTTCGCGAAGCTGCTGGGTCTGGATTTCGTGGCCGTCGTACCCGCCACGACCTCGCCGGAGAAGATCGCGCTGATCGAGGCGCAGGGCGGGCGTTGCCATTTCGTCGAGCGGCCGCCCGAAATCTATTCCGAGGCAGCACGTCTGGCCGCGGATCTGGGCGGTCACTATATGGATCAGTTCACCCATGCCGAGCGGGCCACCGACTGGCGCGGTAACAACAACATCGCCGAATCCATTTACGAACAAATGCTTTTGGAGCCCCACCCGATTCCGGAATGGATCGTGGTGGGCGCCGGGACCGGCGGCACGAGCGCCACCATCGGCCGCTATATCCGCTATCGCCGCCACGCCACCAGGCTCGCGGTGGTCGACCCGGAGAACTCCGCCTTCTACGGCGGCTACGAGACCGCTGATGCGGACTACCAGACGGGTATGCCCTCGCGCATCGAGGGGATCGGGCGGCCGCGGGTCGAGCCGTCGTTTCTCGGCACGGTCGTCGACCGGATGATCGAGGTCTCCGACGCCGCGTCCATCGCGGCATGCCGGCATGCCGGGGTGGCGCTGGGCCGCAGCGTGGGCGGATCCACCGGAACCAATCTGTGGGGCGCGTTCGCGGTGATCGCCGAGATGCTCGCGGACGGTCGTGGCGGCAGTGTGGTGACGCTGCTCTGCGACGGCGGAGATCGTTACGCCGGAACGTATTTCGACGATGCGTGGCTCGCCGGCCAGGGTCTGGACCTGGTCGCGCCCGAGGCTGTCCTGGCCGAGTTCATCCGCACCGGCGCCTGGCTGGGTTGAGGTTCCTCGTTCGCCCACGGTGAACGGTATTCATGAAATGTCAATTTTCGTTGACGCGGCCCCGACGTCAACGTAAATTGACGTACATGAGTGAAGCAACAACGCTGGCGGCCGCCGCGGGCAGTTCCGATCCTCAGGTCGGGCTGCGCGCCGTGCTCGCGCTGCGTCGGCTGCTCGAACGACTGGAGGCGATCCAGGTGACCAATGCCCGCACCCAGGGCTGGTCCTGGCAGGCGATCGCCGATGCCCTCGAGGTCAGCCGGCAGGCGGTCCACCAGAAGTACAACCGGAGAGGCGGAATCCGCTGATGTTCGAACGATTCAGTAAGGCGGCGCGGGTCGCGGTCGTATTCGCGCAGGAGGAGGCGCGCCAATTGCATGCCCGCCGAATCGAAGTCGAGCACCTGCTGCTCGGGATCACCGAATGTGGATCGGAGAAGGTGCAGAAGACATTGGAGGACAACGGCATCACCACGGAGTCGCTGCGAGAACGACTGTCCCGCAAGCGAACCACCGAGCCGCTGGGCGAGGAGGATGCCGCCGCACTGCGATCCATCGGCATCGACCTGGACGCGGTGCGCGAGACCCTGGAGGCCTCCTTCGGCGAGGACGCCCTGGAGCGGGCCGTCCCGACCGAGGAGAGTCGCTGGGCCCGTTTCGGTTTCGGCGGCGCCATGAGCCCCGGTCACATCCCCTTCACCAAGGAGGCGAAGAAGGTGCTCGAACTGTCCCTGCGGGAGGCGCTCGCCCGCGGCGACAACCGCATCAGGGCCGGGCATGTCCTGCTCGGCATCCTGCGCGGCGCGAATCCCACCACCCGCGAACTGCTCGGCGGAGAGGAGGGCATCCGCACCCTGCGCGAGGCGACCCACGACCTCCTCGACGAGGCTGCGTAGTGGTCGAACCTCCCATACGCTGGCGGCATGGTTCTCCTGCTTCGCCTGGTTATCAATGCCGTTGCCATCTGGCTCGCCGCGCACTGGGTCGACAAGATCGAACTGATCAGTCCGGCGCACGACGGAACCGGTGGCAAGATCGTGGTCGTGCTGGCCGTGGCGCTGGTGTTCGGCCTGGTCAACGCGCTGGTCAGGCCGATCGTGAAGCTGCTGTCGCTGCCGCTGGTGATCGTCACGCTCGGACTGTTCCTGCTGGTGGTCAACGCGCTGATGCTGATGCTCACCGCGAAGATCACCGAGACCACCGAATACGGCCTGCGTGTGCACGGCTTCTGGGCCGCGGTACTGGGCAGCATCATCATCACCCTGGTGAACTGGGTGCTGGGCGTGCTGGTGCCCGCCCGCGATCGCGGTTAGGCGATCCCCAGCGCGAGCCCGGTGAGGATCGACCACAGCAGCATCGCCAGGCCGGTATCGCGCAGCGAGGGGATCAGTCCCGGGCCGTTCTGCCCGCCGCGCACGGGCGTATTCGAGCGCACCGCCAGCGGAGCGGCGAGCAGTCCCACCAGCGCCCACGGCGTCCGCGCCACCAGTACCAACGAGGCCAGGAACGGCACCACCAGCAGGGCCAGATGCAATGTGCGCGTGCGGGTATCGCCGAGCCGGACGGCGAGGGTCGTCTTACCGGTCAGCGAATCGGTCGGGATATCGCGCAGATTGTTGGTGACCAGCACCGCGCTGGAGAAGCTGCCCACCGCGATCGCGCCGACCAATCCGGTCCAGTCGATCCGCTGCGCCTGGACGTATTCGGTGCCGAGCACCGCGATCAGGCCGAAGAATACGAAGACCGCGATCTCACCGAATCCGCTGTAGCCGTACGGCTTTCGGCCGCCGGTATAGAACCAGGCGCCGGCCAGGCAGACCGCGCCGACCAGCACGAGCCACCACGCCGTGGTGATCGCGAGGATCAGGCCGAATACCGCGCCCACCGTGAGGCTGGCGATCGCCGCGGCCCGCACCGAGGCCGGGCTCGCCACGCCCGAACCGACCAGCCGCAGCGGGCCGACCCGGTCGTCGTCGGTGCCGCGTACGCCGTCGGAGTAGTCGTTGGCGAAGTTCACGCCGATGATCAGGGCCAGCGAAACCAGCAGGCTCAGCAGTGCCTTCCACCACACCGCGGCGTCCAGCGAGGCGGCCGCGCCGGTGCCCACCAGAATCGGGGCGATGGCGTTGGGAAGGGTGCGGGGACGGGCTCCTTCGAGCCATTGTGCTGCGCTTGCCATGATCCGCAGCCTAATCCGCCCTCCGGACTCGGCCAGCGCCCGGCGGGAGCGGAGGCGAACAATGGTGACCGGTAGGGCGCACGACGCGCGCCCGGAATTCGTTGGACCACTCGCATACGATTGCAGCAGCATGTCTCCTGATCACAGCGGTTCCCCCGGTTCCGCCACCGCAGCCGCCCGGACCGCGTCCGGCGAATCCGTTCTGGTCGGGCTGCTGGGGGAGGTCGCCGTGCGCCGGGGTGGTGAGCTGGCCGCACTGCCCGGCGCCCGCGCCCGGCTGCTGGTGACCGCGCTGGCCGTCCATCCCGGTCGCAGCCGCAGCGCACAATCGCTCATCGACGACGTCTGGGGCGATCAGCCGCCGCGGGCGCCGATGAACGCGCTGCACACCCAGGTGTCGCGACTGCGCACGGCGCTGCCGGACGGGGTTCTGGAGATCGGGCCGGCCGGCTATCGTCTGGCCCTCGGCGAGGACGACGTCGACCTGACCCGGGCCCGTCGCCTGGAACGCCTGGCGCGTGAATCGCATGCGGCCGGAAACGATTCCGACTCTCTCGAACTGGTGGCTCGCGCCCGATCGCTGTGGCGCGGCGAGCCCGCCGCGGATCTGTCGCCCGGACCCATCGCCGATGAACTGGCCGATCTGGCGGCCACCCGCTGGCGTGGGCTGGACGAAGTGGAACTGGCCTCGCGCGAGGCCGCGGGCGATCCGGCCGGTGCGGTGGCCATCGCGCGGCGCATCGCGGCCGCCGAGCCGCTCGACGAGCCCGCACACGCCACGCTGATGCGGCTGCTGGCGGCCGACGGCCGCGGGAACGAGGCCCTGGAGGTCTTCGCCGGGCTGCGGGCCCGACTGGCCGGTGAACTCGGCACCGATCCGGGACCGGCGCTGGTGGCGCTGAATACCGCCATCCTGCGCGGTGATCCGATCGCGCCGGTGCGCACGCCGACACCCGCTCAGCGGGTGGCCTCGGCCCAGCACGCCACCGAACAGCCGCCGCAGGATCCGATCGTCTCGGCGATCGGATTGCGTGCCGCGCCGAATCCGTTGCTGGGCCGCGATACCGACCTCACCGCGCTCGCGGAGCTGGTGCGCGAGAACCGGGTGACAACGGTGCTCGGGCCCGGCGGCACCGGTAAGACGCGGGTCGCCAACGAACTGGGTGCGCGGGTCTCGCGCGAACAAGCGGTGGTCCTGGTCGAATTGGCCTCGGTGCGGGCCGATCCCGGCCAGGCCCGGGCGGAGCTGGAGGCCGCGATCAGCGCCACCCTCGGCATGAGCGAGATCAACCGCGACACAACGGCTCTGCGCGCCGGAAACATGCTCGACGGGCGACGCAGACTCCGCGACGCCCTGTCGGCGCGGCCGATGCTGCTGATCCTCGACAACTGTGAACACCTGATCGATGCGGCGGCCGAGGTGGTCGCCGATCTGGTCGGTGACTGCGGGCAGCTCAGCGTGCTGACCACCAGCCGGGCGCCGCTGACGATCACCGCGGAGACGGTATATCCGTTGCCGCCCTTGGCCATCGATGCGGCAGGATCACCGGCGACCGAACTGTTCGCCGCGCGGGCGCGGGCGGTGCGGCCCTCGGTCCGGCTCAACCCGGAGACCGTCGCGCGATTGTGCCACACCCTCGACGGGCTGCCGCTGGCGATCGAACTGGCCGCCGCTCGGGTGCGGACGATGAGTGTGGAGGAGATCGAGTCCCGGCTCGAACACCGCTTCGCACTACTGCGCAGCGGTGATCGCAGCTCGCCGGAGCGGCATCGCACCCTGCACGCGGTCATCGAGTGGAGCTGGAATCTGCTCGACGAACCGCAGCGGATCGCGCTGCGTCGGCTGTGCCGGTTCCCCGCCGGATTCACCCTTGCCGCAGCGGAAGTCGTGGCGGGTGGCGTGGATCTGATCGATGTCCCCGCGGCCGTCGACGGTCTGGTGAGCCAGTCGCTGCTGTCGGTCATCGAAGGTGACGACGGTGGGACCCGGTACCGCATGCTGGAAACGGTCCGGGAATTCGGCGAGGAGCAGCTCTCGGCCGCGGGCGACGCCGATGCGGTGATGCGCCGAATGGTCGGCTGGGCCCGGCATTTCGTGATCGAGGTCGGTGCGCTGCACGACGCCGGGGAACAGGTGCGGGCCGTGCTCACACTCGGCGACGAACAGGACAATCTGGCGGCGGTACTGCGGTACGCGACCGAAAACCGCGACGCCGCAACGGTGTATCTGGTCTTCCCGGCGCTCGGTCTTCTCTGGATGATGCGCGGTGCGCATATGGAACTGGAGAGCTGGGTCGACCGCGTCCTGGGAATCCCATCGTCGGCGACCGTGCCGGATGAGCGGTCGGCTGATCTGCAGGTCTACGCGCATATCCTGATCGCCGGCCAGGTCGCGCTCGGCGAGTTCCAGCCGCGCAAACTCGCCGTGCTCCGAATCCGGATGCGGCGCCTACTGCGTTCGGGTGCGCCGCTGTCGCCGCAGGCGCGCTTCGTCGGCGAGGTGTTGTGCATCAGGCCGACGCCGATCGCCCTGTGGCGCAAACTCGCCGACGGTACAAGGTCTCCGGACCGGGCGACCCGCTGGTCGGCGTTGCTGTTCCGCGCCAATCTGGCCGAGAACTCCAGCGATATCACCGGATCCATGCGCGATTCGCTGCGGGCGCTCGACGAATGCGATCCGGACGATGTTTGGGGCCCGGCCATGCTGAGTCAGCATCTGGGCCAGCTGGCGGCGCAGACCGGCCGCTACGGCGAATCGGTGGGCTACTACGCGCGGGCGGTGGAGGGGCTGCAACTACTGCGGTCCTATGACGAGAGCGTCGAAATGCGCAGCGCCCTTGCCGCAGCGCTGATCGGTATCGGCGATCTGGCGCGGGCCCGGCGGGAATTGGAGATCGCGGCCGGGTTCCTCGACGGCGCGGGTGGTCCGGACGACCCGGTGACCAGGCTCAATTACCGGCTGTCCGCGGTTCGCGCCGGATGGGGTGAGCTCGCCCTCGCGGAGGGGGATGTCGAGGTCGGACTGCGCCGATTGCGATCGACGCTGGAGCTCATCGGCTGGCCGCTGACCATGGCTGGACCCGGGCCCGGAGACATCCCCCGCGCTGCCGCGGTGCTCGACGCCCATGTGCTGTACGGCCGGGTCGATGCCGTGCCGACGCTGGCACAGGAGATAGTCGACGCCACCCTGGAACGGCTCGCACAGTTCATGGATCTGCCGCAGATCGGTGCGGTGGCGTGTGCGATCGGGACGTATCTGCTCTCGATCGATCGCCATCCGGATATCGCGCGGGAGTTGTTCGTCCTCGCCGAGAAAGTCCTTGCCCGCCAGGACACTCCGACGATGCAGTTGCATCGGCATCTGGAGTTACACGGCGCGGCGGCGACCGGCGCCGTGACCGACGCCGCGCGGCGGCGTGCCGTGCGGATCGGACGGCGTTCGGCGGCCAGGCGAATCATGGTGCTGTTGGCGGAGATCAACGGCAGGTTGGACGAATGACAATGTCCCCCGACCGGTTTCCCGGTCGGCGGACATATCGGATGCGAGCGTCATGCGCGGCGCATATACGCCCGGATGGCCAGCGGTCCGAAGATCGCGATGACGATGACCGAGCCGATCAGGCACCACGCCAGATTGCTGCTGTAGACATTGCCGTTCATCAGCTCCCGGCACGAATTCACCATGTAGTAGACGGGATTGACCTTGTTCAGGCCCTGCAGCCAGCCCGGCATCGTGCTTACCAGGGCGAAGGCGCCGGACATGAAGGTCAGCGGGAACATGATCATCATCGAGATGCCCTGTACCGAGGCGGCGCTCTTACCGGTCACGCCTACCAGCGCCCAGATCCAGCTGACCGCGAACGAGCAGAACACCGCGATCAGGCCCGCGACGACCACACCGGCGACGCCGCCCGCGGGGCGGTAGCCGAGGATCAGGCCCATTCCGATCGTCAGGGTCGCGGCGATGCCGTAGCGGGCCATATCCGCGATCAGGGCGCCGGCCAGCGCCGAGACCCGGGCAATGGGAAGGGATTTGAAGCGATCGAAGACGCCCTTGTCCATATCCTCGCGCAGCTGCGTGCCGGTGACGACCGAGGACATCACCACGGTCTGCACCAGGATGCCCGGAATCAGCACCGGCAGATAGTCGTGCACGTTGCCGCCGATGGCGCCGCCGAAGATGTAGGCGAACAGGGCGGTGAACAGGATCGGCTGAACCGTGACGTCGAACAGCTGCTCCGGATTGTGTTTCATCTTCAGGATGCCGCGATAGGCCATGGTCAGTGAGTTGGCCACCGTCTGACGGAGGCTGATGTGATTGCTGACCGCGGGGATCGCGGCGCTGGCCGCGTGGCGTCCCGGCGCCGCGGGGGCGGTGATGGTGGTGGTCATGCTGCGCTCTCTTCGGTGTCGTCGTTCTGGTCTTCGGCGGCGTGTCCGGTCAGGGCGAAGAACACCTCGTCGAGACTCGGCTTGCTGACGGTGATCTCGTCGATGCGAATATCGTTATCGCGCAGGCGGATCAGCAGATCCGCGGTGACGCCGGGATCGTCGAGCGGCGCGGTGATGCGCCCGGCCTCGGGGGTGATGGTCGCCTCGACGAACTTGCCGCTGGTGCGGGACAGGAATTCGCCGATGATCGTGCGGGCCTGTTCGATATGGCTCGGATCGGCCAGGGTGATCTGGAGCGCGGACACTCCCACCGACGATTTGAGCTCATCGGAGGTGCCGTCGGCGATGACCCTGCCGTGGTCGATCACTGCGATGCGGTCGGCCAGCTGATCGGCCTCGTCCAGGTACTGCGTGGTGAGCAGGACGGTCGCGCCCTCGCGGACCAGGCGCCGGATGGTCTCCCACATCTGGGCCCGCGTGCGCGGATCCAGGCCGGTGGTGGGCTCGTCGAGGAACAGCAGCGGCGGGGTCGCGATCAGGCTCGCGGCCAGATCGAGCCGCCGCCGCATACCGCCGGAGAAGTTCTCCAGGGCCTTGTTCGCCGCCTCGGTCAGCCCGAATTCCTCGAGCAGATCGTCGGCCCGGCGTCGCGCGTCGGCGCGGCTGAGCCCGAGCAGGCGGGAGAAGATGATGAGATTCTCGGTGGCCGACAGCTTCTCGTCCACGGAGGCGTACTGCCCCGTGACACCGATCAGCTTCCGGACCGCCGTCGGCTCGGCCATCACATCGTGGCCGAAGATGCGGGCACTGCCCCCATCCGGCCGCAACAGCGTGGCGAGCATGCGGATCGTGGTGGTCTTACCGGCTCCGTTGGGCCCGAGCACGCCGTACACCGCGCCCTGCGGCACCGTCAGGCTCACACCATCGACGGCCCGCTGCTCCCCGAAGACCTTGACCAGCCCGTCCGCCTCGATAGCGAGAGCATCAGCAGGTGCGTATGAAGTCATGGCACTACTGTGCGGGCCCCCACTTGCACGCCCCTTGCATGAGGATTGCGATCCGGTGCAAGACCCGCTTGCGCGAGGCCCCGGATCCCTCCTCAGACCCTCAGCGAGTCGACTCGGAAAGCATCTGATCGCGGAGTTTGATGCGGTCCGGTTTCCCCGGCCCCCGCAGGGGCACCTCATCGATGAGGGCGAGCTCCCGCGGCGCGGCGATCGGATCCAGCTCGGCGACAACGTATTCGCGCAGCTCGTCGAGGGTGGGCGTGGCGCCGGGCGCGGGGACCACCGCGACGGCGACGCGCTGGCCCAGGCGATCGTCGGGCAGGCCCAGGACGACGACCTCGTCGACCGAGGGATGAGTGGCCAGCACCGCCTCGACCACCTGCGGGATGACCAGCAGGCCGCCGGTCATGATGGCCTCGTCGAGGCGGCCGGTGATGCGTAATCGACCGTCTTCCAATACCCCGGCGTCATCGGTGCGGAACCAGCCGGGTTCGGCGAAGGCGGGATGGTCGGGCTGGCCGCGATAGCCCGTGGCCAGCATCGCGCCGCCGAGCAGGACCCGGCCGTCCTCGATGCGGACCTGTCCGCCGGGCAGCGGGACGCCGTCGTAGACGCAGCCGCCGCAGGTCTCGCTCATGCCGTAGGTACGCACCACGTTGATCCCGGCCGCACGCGCGCGCTCCCACAGCGGTTTCGGCGTGGCCGCGCCGCCGACCAGCACCGCGTCCAGCGCGGTCAGGGCCTCCGCGCTGGCGGGGTCGTCGAGAGCCTTGATCAACTGCGTGGGGACCAGGGAGGTGTATCGGCGAGGCCCGGTCATTCCGGCCACGGCCTGGGCCAGTCCGCCGGGCAGGAAGCCGTCGGATACATCCAGTACCGCCGGCTCGGTCCCGGCGAGGATGCTGCGCATCAACACCTGCAGTCCGGCGATGTGATGGGTAGGCAGTGCCAGCAGCCACTGGCCGGGCCCGCCCAGCCGCTCGTGGGTGGCATCGCCGCTGGCGCGCAGCGCTCGGGAGGTGAGCATCGCGCCCTTGGGCACTCCGGTCGTGCCGGAGGTGGTGACCACCAGGGCCACCTCGTCCTCGATCGGCTCGCCCGGGCGCAATGCGCTCGACAGCCGATGTGATTCTCGACGGTCACCGGTCGGGACCGGCAACCAGGCCGGACCGCTGCCGTCCAACGCTTCTCGAAGATGCGGTAGAACCTCCCCCACCGCAGCACCGGTGGGCATCGGAAGGGTCCGCAGGGTACTGCTCACGTTCGCGATCGTGTCATGTCAAGTCCGGCGACCCGCGCACGGGTCCGTGCTCCCTTCGTGGGTCAGGGGATCGGGATCAATCGGACGTCGGTGTCGCCAGTGGCCATCCACCGGCTGCGAGCCGGGAGGCCACCCGAGCGATATCGTCCTCGCCGGGTTGTTCCTTGGCAACTCGGGCGATCGCCTCGGCGATCTCGTGGCGGGCGATCTTGTCGTCGCCGCCGCGCTCACGCCCCAATTCCTCGACGATCATCCGCACCTCGAAGTCGGTGAGGCGGCGATGCAGCACCGCCAGCAACGCCACGTAATCCGAGCGCGGAATGCCCTGCGGATAGCCCGCTTTCAGCCAGCCGAGCACCTTGGCCAGCACCGATCGCGAGGCCTCGGAACGATCGGCGTGCTGCGGTGATTGACGGTCGTCGGTCACGGAGGGTCCTTTCGGCGATCACTGTCCGAACACGTGGATGCCGAGCCGGCTCGCCAGAAAGGCCTTGGCGACGAACAACACTCCCGCGACGACGACGGCCAGGACCACCGCGTAGCAGGCCGCGGCGCCCGCGGCGGCCGAGCGCCGCCGCGCGACCGTACCGTCGGATACCGCGCTACGGGACTGGAATCGCACGCCCAGCGCGAAGATCGCGGGCAGTCCGGCACCGAACAGCAGCGCCGCCGCCGTGACCCGGCCCAGTTCCTGCAGATCCGTGATGAGCGTCTGCATCAGGCCCTCCCCGCCGATTCCGTCTCCGGCAGTACCTCGACCGTGGACTCCGCCGCCGTGGGCTCGGTCCATTCGGCGTTGACATTCGCCGCGTGCACCGGGGTGCGCCGCGACCGCAGATACATCACTCCCGACAGCACGACCAACAGTGCGAAGACGACCAGCACGCCCGGGAATCCGCCGATCCCGTGGGCCAGCGCCCAGCAGATCGCGCCGACCAGCCCGGCCAGCGGCAGCGTGAGCACCCAGGCGACGACCATGCGCCCGAGCACCGTCCACCGCACCTCCGCGCCGGGCCGCCCGAGCCCGGTGCCGAGGATCGCGCCGGTGACGGTCTGGGTGGTCGACAGCGGCAGACCGAAGTGCGCCGAGGTGAGAATGATCGCGGCACTGGTCGATTCGGCCGCCAGGCCCTGCGGCGGGGTGATGTCGACCAACCCCTTGCCGAGGGTGCGGATGATGCGCCAGCCGCCCAGCGAGGTACCGGCCGCGATCGCGATCGCGCAGGCCACGATGACCCACAGCGGCAAGGCATCGGTGGGCTTCATCGAGCCGTAGGCGATCAGCGCCAGGAAGATGATCCCCATGGTCTTCTGGGCGTCGTTGGTGCCGTGCGCCAGCGAGACCAGCGAGGCCGAGCCGATCTGACCCCAGCGGAAGCCGCGATCGACCACACGCTGATCGCTGCCGCGGGTGAAGCGGTAGACCAGCCAGGTGCCGACCGAGGCGACCAGCGCGGCCACCACCGGCGCGAGCAGCGCGGGAACCACGATCTTGGCCAGCACGCCCGTCTGCCCGGCCGACCAGATCACCCCACTCCAGCCCAGCGCCGCGATGGTCGCACCGATGAGCCCGCCGAACAGTGCGTGCGAGGAACTCGACGGCAGGCCGAACAGCCAGGTCAGCAGGTTCCACAGAATGCCGCCGACCAGGCCGGCGAAGACGATCTCGAGCAGGTCCGGCCCGCTGACCTGATCCAATCGGACGATGCCTTCGGCCACGGTGGCCGCGACCTCCACGCTGAGGAATGCGCCGATCAGATTCAGCGCACCCGACAGCGCGACCGCGGCCCGGGGGCTCAGTGCGCCGGTCGCGATGGAGGTGGCCATCGCGTTGGCCGTGTCGTGGAAACCGTTGGTGAAGTCGAATGCCAGGGCAGTGACGATAACGATGAGCAGAACCAATAGTTCGGCGGTCACGTCTCCAGTGTGCGTTATGGATCCGTTAACGCCGTTGTCAGGTTGCCGTCGAGTCTCGTATAGCGGGATGGTAGGGCCGGTGCGCGATGCTGCCGGTTCGCTGGCTCAGTCGTTTCGCGGCGGGCGGGTGTCGAGGCGCATCGGATGTCCGGCCGGAACCTCTACCAGCACGATCGGCATACCGTCGGGGTCGCGCAGCCACATCTCGATCAGCCCCCACGACTCCTGGACCGGTTGGCGATCGATGACGATTCCGCGCAGCGCCAATTCGGCCGCGGTGTCATGCACGTCACGTACCTGCAGCCACAGCGCGCCCGCGAAATCCGTGGGCGCGTCCGCGCGGCGGCCGTGGGCGGCGATCTCGATCTGCGACTGCCCGGCGAAGAACACCGTGCCGCCCGGATACTCCCGCGCGATCGCCAGCCCCAGTCCGTCCCGGTAGAACTCCAGGGTTCGCTCGTAGTTCGCCGGCCGCAGGATGACCCGGCTGCTGAGAATGTCCACCTACTCAGAAGTACCAGGGGTAGGGCGCCCAGTCCGGCTTTCGCTTCTCCAGGAACGCGTCCCGGCCCTCGACTGCCTCATCGGTCATATAGGCCAGCCGAGTCGCCTCTCCGGCGAACAGCTGCTGGCCGACCAGCCCGTCGTCGGGGAGGTTGAACGCGTACTTGAGCATGCGCTGCGCCTGCGGCGATTTGGCGAGGATGTCGGCGGTCCACTCCAGCGCCTCCTCCTCGAGCCGATCGTGATCGACCACGGAGTTCACCGCGCCCATGCGATGCATCTCCTCGGCGGAGTAGGGACGGCCGAGGAAGAAGATCTCGCGGGCGAACTTCTGCCCCACCAACTTCGCCAGATACGCACTGCCGTAACCGCCGTCGAAGCTGCCCACATCGGCGTCGGTCTGCTTGAACCGCGCATGCTCCCGGCTGGCCAGGGTGAGATCGCAGACCACGTGCAGACTGTGCCCGCCCCCGGCCGCCCAGCCGTTCACCAGCGCTATGACCACCTTGGGCATGAACCGGATCAGCCGCTGCACCTCGAGGATGTGCAGCCGCCCGGCCCGCGCCTTGTCCACGGTGTCGGCGGTCTCCCCGTCCGCGTACTGGTACCCGCTGCGCCCACGGATGCGCTGATCCCCGCCCGAGCAGAACGCCCACACCCCGTCCTTGGGAGCGGGCCCGTTCCCGGTGAGCAACACCGCCCCGACATCCGCGGTCATCCGCGCGTGATCGAGCGAGCGATACAGCTCGTCGACGGTATGCGGCCGAAACGCGTTGCGCACCTCGGGCCGATCGAAGGCCACCCGCACGGTGCCCTGCTCGATATGCCGGTGATAGGTGATGTCGGTCAGATCCTCGAACCCCTCGACGGGTTCCCAAAGCTTCGGATTGAAGGTCACGGTGTTAGTTTGGCCGCTCCTTCGTCGCGGCGTGTCGTCGGGTTGTGTGGCCGGAACAACCTGCTGGAACAACCTGCGACGGTTCGCGGCCGTGGGGGGGGGGGGGGGGGGGGGGGCGGGGGCGGGGGGGGGGGGGGGGGGGGGCGGCCCGGGGGGGGG
>NZ_JBITDI010000010.1:46943-338331 GCF_044454005.1 Nocardia sp. NPDC051570
CCCCCCCCCGCCGCCCCCCCCCCCCGCCCCCCCGCCCCCCCCCCCCCCCCCCCCCCCCCGGCGGGGGGCCCCCCCCCCCCGCCGGAGCGAAGCGGAGGCAAATCAAACACAGCTAGCGTGCAGGTATGAGTGAGCGGGTGGAACCGGTTATCGACCGGAGTGCGATCGATGAGGATCGCTACGAGAAGCATGGCGGATTTCCGAAGGTCGTCGAGGCAAGTCCCGGGCCGCATTTCGGGCCGTTCGTGGAGGCCATGCGGACGCTGCAGGATCTTGCCGTGTCGGTCGACTGTTCCGACGAGGTGTTCGGCCGGGCCCGCGACAAGGCGGAGGAGCTCATCGCGCTGCTGGAGCCCTATCGCGCGCCCGAATCGCAGGGCCCCGCAGGGCGAGTGGTCTCGCTGCCGGGACGCGGCAGCCTGCTCATGCCGCCGTGGCAGACCGTCGAGGCGGGACCGGGCGGCGTCCGGATGCGCGGGCAGTTCCGTCGCTATCACCTCGGCGGCAACGGCGCGGTGCACGGCGGCGTACTGCCGCTGCTGTTCGACGATCTGTTCGGTGGGCTGGTGCACTATGCCGGACGACCGATCAGTCGCACCGCGTTCCTGCACGTCAACTACCGCAAGATCACTCCGGTGGAGACTCCGCTCGTGGTCGAGGGCACCGTCGATCGCATCGAGGGACGCAAGACGTTCGTAAGCGCAAGGCTGCGTGACGAATCCGAAACGTTGCTCGCCGATTGTGAAGGGCTGATGGTGGAATTGCTGCCCTGGCAGCCTTAGCGCGGGTCGTCGGAGTGTGCCTGGTTCGTCCGGTGCGTATAGTGGCGTGCGCTCGCTCATCGAAAACTATCCGGAGGAACCTGAAAGTGGTTGCTGCACTGTCTGAATCCCTGCTCGATGACGCCAAGCGCCCGGCCTTCCTCGCCGACGCCCAGCAGGTTCTGGAAGCGGAGGTGTCGGACAAGGGTGGTGCGTCGGGCCTCGCCGTGAAGGGTGCATACGCCGCGGCGAAGAAGGTCAGCCCGACCATCGTGTCGGACGCGCTGGAATCGTTCGTGCCCAAGTTCGTCGAGCGCCTCGAGCCGTTCTGGGCGGAGTACCGGACCGCGGGTAGCGGCCGGTTCGCCGATCTGCTGGTGGCCAAGCAGGACGCGGTTGCCGAGTCGCTGCTCTCGGTGACCGACGCCCGCGCCGATGCCTCCTCGCGCCCGGCCCTGAAGAAGGCGTACTCCGCGGTCCGTTCCTCGGCGAAAAAGCATGTCGTCGAGGCGCTTCCGCGGGTGGGTGACCTCATCCAGAAGCACGCCGGCTGATCGGTCCTCGGCGGGTGTCGTGCCCGCCGAGACCAGCGGGGGGATATCCGATCCTCAGCCCGCGGCCTTGCCCACGCGCCAATAACCGGTGAATGTGACGTCGGCCTTGGGGATCGCGCGCTCCTCGACCAGATGACGGCGTACGCCGGAGGTGAGCTTCTGCTCCCCGGCCACGAAGCCGTAGACGCCCTGCGCCGGTAGTTCGGCCCCGCGCACCGCCTCCTGCGCCAGACTGCCGATGGCCGCGGTCGGATTCGTGCGGACCAGCCAATTCACCTGCACCCCTTCGGGTTCGCCCAGGTCCTGCGCGTCGTCGGGGTGCACGATCTCGATATACGCCGCGCCGCGCAGATCCCGCGGTGCCGAGCGCAGCACTCCCGCGATCGCGGCCAGCGCGCTCTCGTCGCCGACCAGCAGCGAATACGAACTGTCTTGGGGCGCTTGGTACATGATGCCCTCGTCGAGCAGCCCGACCTGACCGCCCGGCGTCACCCCGGCGGCCCAGCCGCAGGCGGGGGTTTCGGTGCCGTGCATGGCGAAGTCGATATCCAGCTCACCGGATTCGCCGAATTCACCCGCGCCCGCCGGACGCCACGCGCGCACGGTGTAGTTGCGCACCACCGGCCGCTGTTCCTTGCCCATCATCAGGTACTGGGCGTACCAGAGGTTGTTCGCCGCCGACGGCAGTCGAAGCCCGTTACGGCCCGGCATGAACAATCGGAACCACTGGTCGAAACCCATCGGCGTGAATCCCGCCAGTCCGGCGCCGCCGATCGTGACGCGGACGAAGTTCGGGCTGATCTGCTTGCTCGCCAGTACCTCGGCGGTGAGTATCTCCCGCTGCTCGGGCTTGACGTATTTGGTGCGCTTGGCCATATGCGTTAGGTTAGCA
Source organism: Nocardia sp. NPDC051570 (assembly GCF_044454005.1). Taxonomy (NCBI): domain Bacteria; kingdom Bacillati; phylum Actinomycetota; class Actinomycetes; order Mycobacteriales; family Nocardiaceae; genus Nocardia; species Nocardia sp. NPDC051570. The sequence goes on from NZ_JBITDI010000010.1 coordinate 49,151, forward strand.
AAACCTAACTTGCGGAACACGGTGTGAGCGAGCCGACTCCCCATATCTACCGGCCGTCTGAGAGGCTGGGGGCGTGAATCCATCGACTGCACAAGCGCAGGTCGTCGTCGACGAGCTGACGCGCGGGGGTGTGCACGATGTCGTGCTGTGTCCGGGGTCCCGGAACGCGCCGCTGGCGTTCGCCCTGGAGGCCGCCGACGCCGCGGGTCGATTGCGATTGCATATGCGCATCGACGAGCGCACCGCTGGATTCCTCGCGGTCGGCCTGTCCATCGCGAGCGGCCGCCCGGTGCCCGTGGTGATGACATCGGGAACCGCGGTGGCCAATCTGGGTCCGGCGGTTCTCGAGGCGAACTACGCGCGCCAGCCGCTGATCGTATTGAGTGCCAACCGCCCCTACGAGATGCTGGGCAGCGGCGCCAATCAGACGGTGGAGCAGTTCGGGATGTTCGGCAGTCAGGTGCGCGCGGCGATCAGCCTCGGCCTGGCCGAGCAGGAGGACGGCTACCGGCGGCAGAACAGCATCTGGCGGGCGGCGGTCTGCCGGGTGCTGGCCGCGGCGCGCGGCAGTCGCTCCGGCAATGCGGGTCCGGTGCAGTTCGATATCCCGCTGCGCGAGCCGCTGGTGCCCGATGCGCGCCAGGGCGAGTCGATTCCGGCGGGCCGAGCAGCCGGAATGCCCTGGACCGCAACGCAATACGCGACCTTGGACGTCCCGCTCGAGATCGATCTGACCCCCGATACGGTGGTGATCTCCGGTCACGGCGCGGGCTATCGCCCCGAGCTGGCCGGACTGCCGACGGTCGCCGAGCCGACCGCGCCCATGCCCGGCCCCGCACTGCATCCCCTGGCCCTGGCGCTACTGAAACCCAAGCAGGCCATCATCACCGGACGGCCCACGCTGCACCGGCAGGTGGCGAAGGTGCTCGCCGATCCGGAGATCACGGTCTTCGCGGTCACCACGGGTCCGCGGTGGCCCGATGTATCGGGCAATGTCGTCGGCACCGGAACCCGCGCACTCACCAGCGGTGCGCCGACCGCGGAATGGCTCGAACGCTGCCGCGCGGTCGACGCCATGGCCTGCCGGGTCGTGCGCGATGAGCTGGCACGCCATCCCAAGCCGACAGGCCTGCATGTGGCGGCGCTGGTCATGGACGCCCTGCGCGACGGTGATCAGCTGCTGCTGGGCGCGTCGAATCCGGTGCGCGACGCGGCGCTGGTATCGCATCCGCATCCGGGTATCAGGGTGCTGTCCAATCGCGGCGTGGCCGGTATCGATGGCACCGTGTCGACGGCCGTCGGTGCGGCACTGAGTCATTCGGGCCGCACGATCGCACTGATCGGCGACCTCACCTTCCTGCACGATGCGTCGGGACTGCTGATCGGCCCGGGGGAGCCGCGGCCGGAGGATCTGACCATCGTGGTCGCCAACGATGACGGCGGCGGCATCTTCGAACTGCTCGAGCAGGGCGATCCGCAGTACGCGGGCGTCTTCGAGCGCGTCTTCGGCACCCCGCACGGCATGGATCTGGCCGCCCTGTGCGCGGCGTATCGGGTTCCGCATCGGCAGGTCGAGCCGGGCGATCTGGCGGCCGCGCTGACCGGACCCGCACACGGCATCCGGGTGCTCGAGGTGGCCACCGAGCGGTCCAGCCTGCGTGAATTGCATGCGAATGTGAAGGCCGCGATCGCGGCCGGCGCCTAGTACCGCGCGCCCGTGTTCTCGTAGTCTTCGTCGAACGGCACCGAGATGGACTGTTCGAGCACGTCGGCCTCGGAGGCCTCCAGAATGGGCTCGCCCGAGGGCAAACCGGTGTCCTCCTCGTCGGCATCCGGATACGCCGGGACGGTCTGCTCCCTGTAATCGGCTTCGGGAACTGCGTCGATGGCATCGATGGTGCGGTCGATCATCGGGTGCTCCTTTCGCTGCTCGGCCGATTGCCGGTGGTACCCCCGGCGCCTTCGAGGATGCGCCTCGGGAGCCGACCTGGCAACCGTTCGATGATTGTCACTCGCCCGGCAGCGGCCCCGCATCGGCCGGATATTCGACCAGCGCCAGCGTGCGCCCGGCCATGAAGCGCGCGGTGCGCACCGCGCTCCCGGTCCGGGTGACCTCACTGACCTCGACCACGCCCCGCGCGATGCGGATCTCGACCCGCCGTCCCGCCCGCGTCGCGGCCACCTCGTACGTCCGAGATCCATCGCCGGTATCGACGACGATCTCCACTCGATCGCCCTTCATCATCCAATTCTCCTCGCCACCAGCACCTTCCGCCGCTAACAACTCGATCTCGCCCCGCCGGTGCACGTGCATCCCCAGACCTCGCACCCCTTCCCGCGCTTCGCACCCCCTCCAGCCGCCCGCAACCAGTGCGAGGCGCTGGAGAGGGTGCGGATCAGCGGGGGAACAGGCCCGCGCGGGCGGTGAGGAGGGCCGCCTCGGCGGCGGTGTCGGCGGCCCGGGCGTCGAGGGCGTCGCCGGAGATCAGGAGGCGATAGTAGAGGGGGGCCGAGACGGCGGAAAGGACTGCGCGGGAATCGGTGTCGGGGGGTAGTTCGCCGCGGGCGATCGCTCGGTCGATGCAGGGTGACCACTCGGCCAGGCGGATGTCGTAGAAATGGCGCAGGGCCGCGGCCGCCTCGGGATCGCAGGTCGCTGCCGCGACAAGGGATTTGAAGAGTGGGCCCTGGCGCGGGTCGGTGAGGGTGGTCGCCACCAGGCGGGCATTGGCCCGCAGGTCGCCGTGCAGCGAGCCCGTATCGGCATGGGGGAGTGAGGTTTCCGCCATCTCGGCGAGCAGGTCCGCGACGAGTCCGGCCGGGGTGCGCCAGCGGCGGTAGACGGTGGTCTTGCCGACGCCCGCCCGTGTGGCCACCTCGGCCAAATCCAGTCGCGCGAAGCCGTGTTCGGCCAGCAGATCGCCCGCGACCCGCAGGACCGCCTCGCGGACACGGGCCGTGCGGCCGCCCGGGCGCAACGAGCCGGGCTTCTCCTCGGTCATAACGGGCCTCCAGTTTCATTAATCGTCGAGTGAGTGTATCGTCCGAGATGTTAATGAAACAATAGTTCCGTTAGGAGTGGATCATGGAGTATCGGCGACTGGGTGCCTCGGGGCTGCTGGTGCCCGCATTGAGCTTCGGCGCGGGCACCTTCGGCGGGCGGGGTGAACTGTTCTCGGCCTGGGGTGATACCGATGCCCGGCAGGCGCGGAGGCTGGTCGACATCGGCCTGGACGCGGGAGTGACCATGTTCGACACCGCCGATGTGTACTCCGGCGGTGCGTCGGAAGAGGTGCTGGGCGAGGCGATTCGGGGGCGTCGCGACCGAATCCTGGTGTCTGCCAAGGCCTCGCTGCCCACCGGACCCGGACCCTACGATGCCGGATCGGGTCGGTCCCGCCTGATCGGCGCGGTGGAGGGATCGCTGCGTCGGCTCGGCACGGACTACATCGATCTGTTCCAGCTGCATGCCTTCGACGCGGGCACCCCGGTCGAGGAGGTGCTCGCCACACTCGACGATCTGGTGCGCGCGGGCAAGATCCGCTACGTCGGCGCCTCCAACTTCGCGGGCTGGCAGTTGATGAAATCCCTTGCCGCGGCGGATAAGTACGGACTGCCGCGCTACGTCGCCCATCAGGTGTACTACTCGCTCGTCGGCCGCGACTACGAGTGGGAACTGATGCCCCTGGGCCGCGATCAGGGGGTCGGCGCGGCGGTGTGGAGCCCGCTCGGTTGGGGCCGGTTGACCGGCAAGATCCGCCGCGGCCAACCGCTTCCGGCGAATTCGCGGCTGCACAAGACCGCCGAGGTCGCGCCGCATGTCGACGACGAACTGCTCTACGACGTGGTCGACGCGCTGGACGAGATTGCCGCCGAAACCGGCCGCACGGTCGCGCAGATCGCCCTGAATTGGTTGCTGTCGCGCCCCACGGTGGCCACGGTCATCGTCGGCGCCCGCACCGAGGACCAGTTCCGCCAGAACCTCGGCGCGGTCGGCTGGCAGCTGACCGCGGATCAGATCGCCCGCCTGGACAAGGCGAGCGCGGTGACCCCGCCCTATCCCTACTATCAGTACTACCGTCTGGCGGATTTCACCCGGCTGAATCCGCCTGCGGTATAGCTCAATACACGTCCCGCACGTAGCGCTTCTGCGCGATGAGCTGCTTCTTGAAGGCCAGGGCCGCGTCGACATCGAGCTTGCCGTGGATGCGGGCGATGCGCAGCAGCGCGTTGTCGACGTCGCCCGCCATCCGGGCGGCGTCGCCGCAGACGTAGAGGTGACCGCCGTCTGCGAGCCAGGACCACAGCTCCGCGCCGTGCTCGATCATGCGGTGCTGCACATAGATCCGCTCGCGCTGATCGCGGGAGAACGCCAGATCCAGGCGGGTGAGAAAGCCCGTGCGGAACATATCCTCGAGCTCGTCGCGGTAGTAGAAGTTGTCCTCGGCGTGCTGATCGCCGAAGAACAGCCAGTTGCGGCCGTGGCTGCCCAGCGCCCGCCGCTCGTGCAGGAAGCCGCGGAACGGCGCGATCCCGGTACCCGGCCCGATCATGATCATCGGGGTGGCCGGATCCAGCGGCGGGCGGAAATGCGGTGCGCGCTGCAGGAATACCGGCGCCTCGGACTCCGCGCAGCGATCGGCCAGGAAGGTCGAGCAGACCCCGCCGCGCCGCGCCTGGGCCGGGCCGTAGCGCACGACGCCGACGGTCAACTGCACCTCATGCGGGCTGACCAGCGGGCTGGAGGAGATCGAATACTGGCGCGGCTGAAGCTTTTTCAACACACCGAGCCAGTCGACGAGATCGGCGCGTACGGGAAAGTCGCGCAGCACATCGACCGCCTGCCGATCCCACAGATAGCGATCCAGTTCGTTGCGGTTATCGCGGCGTAGCAGTTTGGCCAGGCGCGGGTCGTGATGGCGCTCGACGAGGAAGGCCAGCAGATCGTGGCTGACCTTGCTGATGTCGTAATGCGTACTCAGCGCGTGGTCCAGCGGCATCTCCCGCCCGTCCAGGTCGACGAGCCGCCCGCCGTCCAGGCCGGTGGCCGACAGCCATTCGGTCACCAGGTCCGCACTGTTGACGGGCCATACGCCCAGCGAGTCGCCGACCTCGTAGGTGGCGTCGACGCCGCTCAGGTCGAAGCCGAACTGCCGCACTTCCTTCGCCGAACCCGGCCGCGACAAGAGTTCATTGCGGATCAGCGGGACCCTCGCCGGCGCGCTGCGCGTGAACAGGGCGGGCTGGGTGCGGCCGAGCGGGGGAGCCTCGGGCCGCGTCAGCAGGATGGTGGTGGTGCCGGTGATCGGCAGCGGGGGCGGTGCGGTGGGCGAATCGTGCCGTGCCCCAGCCTCTCCCGAGAGCGCCGCGATCACCTCGTCGAGCCACCGCGTGGACAGCGGATCGTGGTCCGGCTCGCTATCGATCCGGGCCAGCATCCGGGTCGCGCCGTGCTCGGCGAGCAGCTGATCCAGGCGGCGGCCGTGCCCGCAGAAGTCGTCATAGGAGGAGTCGCCGAGGGCGAAGACGGCATAGCGCAACTCGGTGAGCCGAATCGCGCTGTCGTGCAGGCGATCCAAGAAATCGGCGCCGTTATCGGGCGGCCCGCCGTCGCCGAAAGTGCTCGTGACCACCAGCGCGTCACCGGTCAGCTCGGTCAGCTCACAGGAGTTCATATCCAACAGCCTTGGCGTGAAGCCGGATTCGGCCAGCCGCCCGGCCGCGATCGCGGCCAGCTCCTCGGCGGTGCCGGTCTGCGACGCCCACAGCACGGTGACCGGCCGGATCGCGGAATCGACAGGGGCCGTGGCGGTGTCGGTCGAGCGCGAATACATCCCCGCGAGCAGGCCGTTGATCCACAACCGGCCGCGCGGTGACAGCGGTGCGGATTCGGGCAGTATCGGCTGCCCCTGCACCGGAAGCGCCTGCAGCGCGGCCAGATAGCCGCCGAGATAGACCCGCTCGTTCTCGCTCAGTGTCGGCGCGGTGGCGGTGTCCAGGCCCAGCATGGTGGCCAGTGGATGCCGCGAGCCGTCCGGCAGCGACACCGGCTCGGCGAGCGCCTCCGGCAGCACCGCCACCCGCCGCAACGCGACCGCGCAGGCCTTGAACTCCGGTTGCAGTGAGGCCGGATCGACCGCGTCGTTGGTGACGGCATTGACGGTCAGGTATTCGCCCTGCTCGTCGTTCCAATGGAACGGCGCGAAACAGCATCCCGGCCGCACCCGATCGCTGATCAGTACCGGCAGTACGGCGCGCCCGCGCCGGGAGGCGAGTTCGAGCTGATCGCCGTCGCGCACCCCGAGCCGCTCGGCGTCCTCGGGATGCACCTCGACGAACGGTTTTCCGTTGAGCCGGTTCAACTTCGGCACGCGGCCGGTCTTGGTCATGGTGTGCCACTGATGCGGCAGGCGCCCGGTGTTCAGCGTGAACGGATAGTCGTCATCGGGCATTTCGTCCGGCAGCATATGCGGGCGCGGCCAGAACACCGCGCGCCGACTCGGTGTCGCGAACGCCAGCCGGGGCCGGTATCCGTATTCGTCGACGAACAGCTCCTGGCTCACGCCGTCGTTGTGATACCGCAACGGATTTCGGCTCCGCGCCGGATCCGGGCACGGCCACTGCATCGGGCCCGACCGCAGCGCGTCGTAGCTCATCCCGCGCAGGTCGTAACCCGTGGCCGGATTGGCGAATTGCCGGATCTCGTCGAAAACCTCGGCGCTCGAGGCGAAATCGAAGCCGTCGAAGCCCATGGCGGTGGCCACCTGCGCGATCAGCTGCCAATCCGGTCGCGCCTCGCCGACCGGATTCACCGAGCGCTCCAGCAGGGTCACCGTGCGCTCCGAATTCACCATGGTCGCATCGGCTTCGGCCCACAGCGTGGCGGGCAGCAGCAGATCCGCGTAGGCGTTGGTGGCGGTCTCGGTATAGACGTCCTGCACCACCACCAGTTCGGCCGCCTCCAGTCCGGCGATCACCGTCCGGCGATTGGCCATCGACGCAACGGGATTGGAGCATACGATCCAGCAGGCCTTGATCAGCCCGTCGGCCAGGCCGCGGAACATCTCGACGGTGCCCGGCCCGGCCTCGGTCCGGATAGTCCCCGGCGCGAGCCCCCAGGCCGTCTCGACGAAGGCGCGATCGGCCGGGGCGAGCAGACTTCGCTGGCCGGGCAGCCCGGGACCCATATAGCCCATCTCCCTGCCGCCCATGGCATTCGGCTGTCCGGTCAACGAGAACGGACCGCTGCCCGGCCGGCAGATGGCCCCGGTGGCCAGGTGCAGATTGCACAGCGCGTTGGTGTTCCAGGTGCCGTGCGTGGACTGGTTGAGGCCCATGGTCCACAGCGACATCCATTCGCCCGCCTCGCCGATCCACCGTGCGGCCGTGCGGATATCGTCGGCGGCCAGGCCGGTGAGCTCGGCGACCCGGTCCGGGGGATAGCCGGCCAGGAACTCCGGCATCGCCTCCCAGCCTTCGGTGTGCTCGGCGATGAAATCCTTATCGATATCGCCGTTCTCGACGAGCAGATGCAGCAGCCCGTTCAGCAGGGCCAGATCGGTGCCCGGGTGGAGCTGCAGGAAAAGATCCGCGCGCGTGGCGGTTTCGGTGCGGCGCGGATCCACCACGATCAGCCGCGCGCCCGCCTTGAGCCGATCGGCCATGCGCAGGAACAGGATCGGATGACAGTCGGCCATATTCGCGCCGATCACGAAGAACAGATCGGCATGGTCGAAATCGTCGTAGGAGCCGGGCGGGCCGTCGGCGCCGAGGGACTGTTTGTAGCCGGTCCCGGCGCTGGCCATGCAGAGCCGCGAATTGGCCTCGATGTGGACCGTTCGCAGATACCCCTTGGCCAGCTTGGTCGCCAGATACTGCGCCTCCATCGACATCTGTCCGGAGACATAGAGCGCGATCGCGTCGGGTCCGTGCTGTTCGAGAATCGTGCGCAACCGGTCGGCGGCCTCGGCGACGGCATCGTCGACCGGAACCGGCAGCGGCGGGCGACCGCGCTCGGGGCGGCGCAGTGCGGTGGTCATCCGGCCGGGCGCGGCCATCAGATCGGCATGCGTGGCGCCCTTGGTGCACAGCCGCCCGGCATTGACCGGATGCAGCTTGTCGCCGCGAACCTTGGCGATCACCGGCAGACCCCGCTCATCGGGCCGGGTCTCCACGATCATCCCGCAGCCCACGCCGCAGTAGGAGCACGTGGTGGCGAAGGTGCCCGGTGCGCGGCTGGTTCCAGCATCCGACGACATGAGCCGATCATCTCCACCTGCGATTGCGCCGGATTTACCGAACGTTATCGCCAGGTGACGAAGGTCCACACAGGCGGCGATCTCCCTTGTGAGGAGTGATCGATATCACCGGAAAAGCTCTGCGGCCTCGGCGATTACCGATGCCTGGGGAAAACGTTACCCGAGCTTGTATGCCCGGTGCAGTGCGACGATTCCGCCGGTCAGATTGCGCCATTTCACCGCTGACCACCCGGCATCGGCCAGGCGCAGCGCCAGCTGCGGCTGGTTGGGCCAGGCCCGGATCGACTCGGCCAGATAGACGTAGGCGTCCGGATTGGAGCTGACCGCGCGCGCCACCCGCGGCAGGGCCCGCATCAGATACTCCATGTACAGGGTGCGGAACGGGCCGAAGACCGGGGTGGAGAATTCGGCGACCACCAGCCGGCCGCCGGGCTTGGTGACCCGCAACATCTCGCGCAGGGCCGCGTCCGGATCGGATACGTTGCGCAGGCCGTAGGAGATGGTCACCGCGTCGAACGATTCGTCGGCGAACGGCAGTGCGGTGGCGTCCCCGGCCACCATCGGCACCTCGCGGAACCGCCCCGCCGCGAGCATGCCCTGGGAGAAGTCGGCGGCGACGCACCAGGCGCCGGACTTGATGAATTCCGCGGTAGACACCCCGGTCCCCGCGGCGAGATCGAGCACTCGCTCGCCGGGGCGCAGCGCCAGCGCGGTCCGCGTCGCCCAGCGCCAATAGCGGTCCTGACCCGCGGAGATCACGGTATTGGTGAGGTCGTACCGCTGGGCGACCCCGTCGAACATCGACGCGACCTCATGCGGTTGCTTATCCAACGAGGCCCGATACGACTCTGTCTTCGCCACGACTGCGACCCTAGCCCGCCCGGCCCGGCAGGTGGCGGCACAGGGTCACCAGTGCTACGCCGTGCGGCAGGCGCTGACCTGATCGCCGCCGATCACCTCGGCGTAGTGGCCCATCAGTTCCGTGCAGATGGCGGGCCAGGTGCGGTGCAGGACGGATTTACGTGCGGCCGTGGCGAATCGGGTGTGCAGCTCTGGATCACGCAGCGCCGCAACGGCACTGGGCAGCAGTTCGGCGAAGCGGTCGACCGGGAGCAGATATCCGTTGCGGCAGTGGGCGATCAGATCGCGCGGCCCGCCCGCGTCCGGCCCGACGACCGGCAGACCGGAGGCCAGCGCCTCCTGCACGCCCTGACAGAACGTCTCGTGCTCGCCGGGATGCACCATGACATCGAGGCTCGCATAGGCCGCGGCCAGTTCCGATCCGCCGAGTTCGCCGGTGAAGATCGCCGTCGGCATCAGCTGCGCGAGTCGCCCACGCTCCGGGCCGTCGCCGACGATCACCAGCTGGACGTCCGGATCCCCGGCCAATGCGGCCAGCCGTTCCACATGCTTCTCCGGCGCGAGCCGCCCGACGAATCCGACGACGAGTTTGCCGTCGGCTCCCCAGGCCGCCCGCAGATCGGGGCGGCGGGCCGAGGGGGTGAAGCGGGCCAGGTCCACCCCGCGCGCCCAGCGGTGGACCCGCGGAATGCCGTGCTGCGCAAGATCTTCCGCCGCGGCACTGGACGGAGCGAGGGTGCGCGCGGCGCGTACGTGAATGCGCCGGGTCCAGGCCCAGGCGGCCCGGCGGGCCGGACCCAGGCCGTAACTCTTGGCGAAGCCCGCGACATCGGTCTGATAGACCGCCACCGCGGGAAGATCCAGCCGCAGCGCCGCCGCCACCCCGCCCGCGCCCAACAGGAACGGCGAGGCCAGATGCACGACATCGGCATCGAATTCATCGATGGCCGAGGTGATCACCGGCTGTGGCAGCCCGACCGGCAGTGAACTGATCTTGGGCACCATCACCGCGGGCACCCGCACCACCGGGAAGCGCCCGTGCTCGCGTGGCGCCGGCGGCAGCCCCCGCGTGGTGTCCGGCGCGATGACCAGCGCATCATGACCGTGGCGGTCCAGGTGGTCGAGCACCTGCAGCACGGAATTCACCACACCGTTCATATTCGGCAGGAACGACTCCGCGACTATCGCTACACGCACGGTTCGAGTGTGATCATCGCGCGCCGCCCCGCCGTCACGCGCACATGACACCTATCCAAAGATCCGGCGAACTCTCGCCCACCCGACTTTCAGCGGGTCCCGGCATCGCCCCCGATCGATCGGCCCCGGCATCGCCGCCATCGACGGTCCCGGCACCGCCCCCGATCAATGGGTCCCGGCACCGCCCCCGATCAATGGGTCCCGGCACCGCCCCCGATCAATGGGTCCGGGCACTGCCACCATCAAAGGTCCCGGTGCTGCCACCATCAAAGGTCCCGGTGCTGCCACCATCAAAGGTCCCGGTGCTGCCACCATCAAAGGTCCCGGCACTGCCACCATCAAGGGTCCCGGCACGCTCTTGGCCGGGACGCCTCAGTCGCCTGATCAACCACAGCACGGGCAGGGCCACGCCCCAGGCCACCACGATCACCGAGAGCGCGGGGATGATCGCCACCCGCGCATCGCGCCCGGCCACCCGGACCAGATCCGGATCGCTGCGGCTGTATTCGACATTGATGCGTTCCCCGCCGGTCAGCTTGGTCGGATACAGCACGCCGACCTTCGGATTGTGGGTCACCCCATCGGGCGTGGTGAAGATGACCGCCGCCCGCAGCCGTCCGGCGGAGAGCACCTCGGCGCTGGCCACACCCTTGTCGGAGCTGATCAACATGTCGTCGCGCCAGGCCGCCAGTACCAGCAGCACGGCCAGCACACTCACGGTGGTGGCGGCGATCAGGACCCCGATCCGGGTGCGCCGCAGGCGAATCGGATGCCCATTGATCGGGTGCGCGCGCCCATGATCAGACTGCGTGGTTTCCGACACTGCACAAGGCTATTGCATGGTTCGGCTAGCGTGTGCGGCCATGTCCCGTAAATTCAGCTTCACCGTGTCATACAGCGTCCCGGTCGAGGAGCTTCACCGGGCGATCATCAACGACGAACTCTGGCAGGCGAGGTTCTCCGGAGCCTCGACGGCCACCCTGGACCTGTCGCATCCCGGCGGGCCGGACACCATTCGCATCCACATGACCGAGCGGGCCGCCGCCGAGAAGATCCCGTCCATCGTGACCAAGGTCCTCAAGAACGAACTCGTACTCGAGCGCACCGACGACTGGGGCCCGCTCAGCGGCGATACCGCCCGTGGCACCTTCGCCGGCGGCACGAAGGGCATCAGCAGCGAGATGGAAGGCACCTATCAGCTGCGACCCACCGCCGAGGGCTCGGAGATCGAGGTGTCCGGCACCGTGACGGTGAAGGTGCCGATCGTGGGCGGGGCCATCGAGCCGCTGGCCGAACAGCTGCAGCACCGCGTGGTGAACAGCGAGCGCAAGTTCATCGAGAACTGGTTGGCCACGGCCGACGCGTAATCGCGCTCCCGGATGTCCCGGCCGAAACCGATACCGGCCGGGATACCCGCATCAGGCCCCGGATCCCGAGGCGGACCGCGTGGTCGTCACGTGAAGGGCGTCAGCTCGTCGAACCGCATGGAGGTCCGGCCCGCGGTCCGCCACACGCGCGCCACCAGATCGCTGTCCTCTTCGGTGACCAGATTGCCCATCACCCGAACCGCGGTGTGCTGCAGGAACTTCGACCGCATCACCGGCGGCCCGCCGATGGGCACCATGCGCGGATGCGTGGCCAGTGCCGCGATGCGCCGCGCCACCGAGAACGTGCGGCCGTAGCGGGCGCGCAGCAGATCCGGCCACAGCGTGGTCAGATCCGGCTCGTCGAGCAGCCCGGCCAGCAGATGCCCGCCCTCGAGGCCGTAGTCGATGCCCTCGCCGTTGAGCGGGTTCACACAGCCCGCCGCATCGCCGACCAGCGCCCAGTTGCGGCCGCTGACCCCCGATACCGCGCCGCCCATGGGCAGCAGCGCCGAGGCCACCGCGCGGGTCTCGCCCTCGAACTCCCATTCCGCGCGGCGCTGCGAAACATAGTGCTGCAGCAGCGGTTTCAGCGCGATATGGGAGGGGCGCCGCTCGGTGGCCAACGAGCCGACACCGATGTTGACCTCGCCGTTGCCCAGCGGGAACACCCAGCCGTAGCCGGGCACCACGGTGCCCTCGGCGTCGCGCAGCTCCATATGCGAGGTGATCCACTCGTCATCGCTGCGGCCGGACCGGATGTAGGCGCGCGCCGCGACGCCGTAGGCGTACTGCCGATGCCAGGTGCGGCCCAACAGCTTTCCGACCGGTGAGCGGACCCCGTCGGCGACGATCACGGTGCGACAGGAGATCTCGCGCGTGCCCGCATCGGTGCGCACGGTCACCCCGGTGACCCGATCGCCGTCGCGGGCCACGTCGACCACCCGCGCGTCCTCGATCATGTGCGCACCCCACTTGACGGCCGTCTCGCGCAGCTTGTCGTCGAGTTCGGTACGGGGAACGGCACTTCCGTAGGCCGGGAACGAGCCGTCGGGCCAGGGCAGCAGCGCCTCGCGGCCGAATCCGGCCATCCGCAGGCCGCGATTGACGGTGTGCGCGCGCACCCATTCGCCCAGGCCCAGATGTTCCAGTTCCGCCGTGGCGCGCGGGGTGAGTCCATCGCCGCAGGTCTTGTCGCGGGGGAAGGCGGCGGCGTCGAGCAGCAGCACGTCCCGGCCCGCCCGTGCGGCCCAGGCGGCGGCCGCCGAACCGGCCGGCCCGGCGCCGACCACCAGTACATCGGCATGGGCGGGCAGCGATTCGGCGGTGCGGCCGTGCGCGGATGTGGGATCCGGTGCAACCATGGGCACAATACTTCCAGTACCCGCCGACAGGTGTCGTCCAGTGTCTGATTTCTCCCACAGTGACGGTGTTCATGGGGTCCGGGCACCCGACACGCTAGGTTCTTCTGGTGTGGGGACGGACGCGGCGTTGGGAGACGAGATGAGTGCATCGGCTGTGCGCGATGAGAGCACCGTGGTCGCCGGGGTGGACCTGGGTGACCCAGAGCTCGCGGCGACGGTGCGCAACGGCCTGGACGAGGTCGAGAAACTGATGATCAGCGAGCTGTCCGACGGGGAGGCATTCCTCCAGGAGGCCGCGCTGCATCTGGCCAAGGCCGGGGGTAAGCGCTTTCGTCCGCTGTTCACCATCCTCACCGGGCAGCTGGGGCCGCGGCCGGGCGATTCGGATCTGATCACCGCGGGCACGGTCGTCGAGCTGGTCCATCTGGCGACGCTCTACCACGACGACGTGATGGACGAGGCGTCCATGCGGCGCGGTGCGGCCAGCGTGAATTCCCGCTGGGGCAACAGTATTGCGATCCTCGCCGGGGACTATCTGTTCGCCCACGCCTCCCGCCTGGTGTCCACGCTCGGCCCCGACGCGGTGCGCGTCATCGCCGAGACGTTCGCCGAACTCGTCACCGGCCAGATGCGGGAAACCATGGGGGCCAACCAATCTCAGGATCCGGTCGAACACTATCTGCGGGTGGTCTGGGAGAAGACGGGTTCGCTGATCGCGGCCGCCGGCCGATTCGGCGGCACCTTCTCCGGCGCGGACCTCGATCATGTCGAGCGGCTGGCCCGGCTCGGAGACGCGGTCGGCACGGCATTCCAGATCTCCGACGACATCATCGACATCTCCTCGGTCTCCGCGCAGTCCGGCAAGACCCCGGGCACCGATCTGCGCGAGGGCGTGCACACCCTGCCGGTGCTGTACGCGCTGCGCGATGAGGGCGCCGAGGGCGACCGGCTGCGCCGACTGCTGGCCAAGCCGCTGCAGTCCGACGAGGAGGTCACCGAGGCGCTGGATCTGCTGTCCCGCTCGCGCGGCATGGTCCTGGCCAAGGAGAAGCTGCAGGGCTACGCCGACCTGGCCCACGCCGAACTGTCCGCCCTGCCGTCCGGCCCGGCCAACGAGGCCCTGGAACGCCTGGTCCGCTACACCATCGAACGCGTCGGCTGACGTCACGTTCCGTGGCGGAACTTGTTCTCATGCTCCATCGTTGACCTGGTGTAATGCGCTAGGAAGTATGAGTTGTGCACCTGGGGAATCGCCAGGCGACGGCGGATTTCGTGAGCACATGGGTAACTCGCCGGGTACGCCCAGAAGGTGAGTGGATTCCCCGCGCAGGACCTGTGACCAACCCTCGTGGCACCCGACTGGTACGGCCTGAGACGCGGAGAGGCGGAGGAGCCATGCACGGATACGGGAATGGGTTGAAGACCTTCGGGTTGATGGTCGGCATGTCGGCGTTGATCGTCTTCGCCGGAGCGATGTTCCGGAGCCCGGCCATTCTGCTGATCGCGGTCCTGTTGGCCGTGGGCATGAATGCCTACGCGTACTTCAACAGCGATAAGTTGGCGCTGCGGGCGATGCATGCCCAGCCGGTGTCCGAGCTGGAGGCGCCGGTCATCTACAAGATCGTGCGCGAGCTGGCGACGTCCGCGCGGCAGCCCATGCCGCGGCTCTACATCAGCCCGACCAACGCCCCCAACGCCTTCGCCACCGGCCGCAGTCCGCGGCATGCGGCGGTGTGCTGTACCAGCGGCATCCTGCAGATCCTCGACGAGCGTGAGCTGCGCGCGGTGCTGGGGCATGAGCTGTCGCATGTCTACAACCGCGACATCCTGATCTCCTCGGTGGCCGGCGCGCTGGCCGCGGTGATCTCGGGTCTGGCCAATCTGGCCTTCTTCGCCAGTGCCTTCGGCGGCGGCAACCGCAACGGCGAGGGGCCCAATATCATTGGCGTGCTGCTGGTTTCGCTCCTGGGACCGATCGCCGCCAGCCTGATCAAACTGGCCGTCTCGCGCTCGCGCGAGTACCAGGCCGACGCGGACGGGGCCGCGCTCACCGGCGATCCTCTGGCCCTGGCCTCGGCACTGCGCAAGCTGGAGAGCGGCACCCAGGCGGCCCCCCTGCCGCCTGAGCCCCAGCTGACCGCCCAGTCCCACCTGATGATCGCCAATCCGTTCCGCAACGGGGACCGGATGGCCCGCTGGTTCTCCACCCACCCCCCGATGGCCGATCGGATCGCCCGGCTGGAACAGATGGCAGGCGGGCCGCGGCGGTACTGAGCCGCTAGCGGTAGTTCACGAACTGCAGCGCGGCATCGAAGTCGGCCTGCTTCAGCATCGCGATCACGGCCTGCAGATCATCGCGGCTCTTGGCGCTGACCCGCAGCTCCTCGCCCTGGATCTGGGCCTTCACGCCCTTGGGGCCCTCGTCACGGATCTGCTTCGCGATCTTCTTCGCGGTCTCGGTGGAGATGCCTTCCTTGACCGTGCCTGTGATCTTGTACACCTTTCCCGAGGCCTGCGGATCGCCGGCGTCGAAGGCCTTGAGCGAGATGTCCCGGCGAATCAGCTTCTCCTTGAAGACATCCAGGGCCGCCTTGACCCGGTCCTCCGATTCGGCCGACAGCACGATCTTCTCTTCCCCGGACCATTCGATGCTCGCGCCGGTGCCGCGGAAGTCGTAGCGGGTGCTCAGCTCCTTCACCGTCTGGTTGAGGGCGTTGTCGACCTCCTGGCGATCGACCTTGCTGACGACATCGAATGACGAATCGGCCACACTGCGCTCCTGTCTCATGGGCTCGAGGTTCGTAGGGAGATGTTCTACCCCGACCGACCGACGCTAGTCGCCCGGCGCGCGGTAGTCGATCCGGTATCCGGTAGGGGATGCGCCGCTGGCCTGCCGGTTTGCATCTCCTGCCGGTCTTCGTTGTATTCTCATCACCGCGCTGTCACGGCGCGACCTGGCGGATTGCCCGAGCGGCCAAAGGGAGCTGACTGTAAATCAGCCGCGCAAGCTACGGAGGTTCGAATCCTTCATCCGCCACCCGCAGACCCTCACGGATCACCGTGAGGGTCTTCTGTTTTCGGGCCCGGTTCGCCGCACGCCGCTCGAGCGGGCGTTCAAAATGGCTTCTGACCACACGGTTTGGAGCGGGGGCCGGTCTGTGTGTAACCTCGTTCAAGGCTTCGGCGCCCCGGGTGCGAGAGATCGACACGCGGAGCGCCTGCAGTCGCGCCCCCTTAGCTCAGTCGGCAGAGCGTTTCCATGGTAAGGAAAAGGTCAACGGTTCGATTCCGTTAGGGGGCTCGCCGGATTGCCGGTGGTGACCGACTCGGCACTCCATGGGCCGTGACGGCGACACCACTGCAATACCGTGTAATGGCGGTGTAGCTCAGGTGGTAGAGCAAACGACTCATAATCGTTGTGTCGCCGGTTCGAGTCCGGCCATCGCTACCCATACTGATTAACCCCTTAGGTTGACCGGAAAGAAGGCATAATCGTGGCCGCGAAGTCCACCGATGTCCGGCCAAAGATCACCTTGGCCTGCGAGCAGTGCAAGCATCGCAACTACATCACCAAGAAGAACCGGCGTAACGACCCGGACCGCCTCGAGCTGAAGAAGTTCTGCCCGAACTGCGGCACCCACCGGGCGCACCGCGAGTCTCGCTAACTTCACCACGCGTGCAAGCTGCCGCGTAGGTAACGTGCCGGAGCAGGTTTTCGACCCGCTCCGGCACTTGGTGTAAGTGCGGTAGTGAGCGCTCCTCGGACTCCCGGTAGCGGGGTCAGATAGGGATCAGCCTTCCGTGACAATCAACACCGAGATCGAGACGGATATCGCCACCGACGAGCCGTTCGACCCCGCGGCCCACGCGGCGGCCATGGTCGGTCATCACTACCGCGTCGAGGACCACTACGAGGTCGGTCGTGAGAAGGTGCGTGAGTATGCCCGCGCCGTCCAGGACTATCACCCCGTGCACTGGGACGACGAGGCCGCCCGCGAGCACGGCTACGACGGGCTGCTGGCCCCGCTGACCTTCATCTCCCTCGTCGGAATCCTGGCGCAGAGCAGGCTGTTCGAGCAGGTTGTCACCGGCTACGACCTCAGCCAGATCATGCAGGCCGATCAGACGCTGGAGTTCCATCGCCCGATCCGCGTCGGCGACCGGCTCGTCTGCGATGTCTATCTGCACTCCTTCCGTCAGGCGCCGGGCGGCGCCGACATGATCGTCACCAAGAACATCGTGACCTCGCGCGACGAGTTGGTGCTCACCACCTACACGACGCTCGCCGGCCGCAGCGGTGCCGATATCGATCCGAATCTCCGCGATATCGCCCGCAACGTGCTGATGCAGGGCGGCGTCGAGACCGCCGAGCGTCCGGCCGCCGTCCCGCCGATCAGCGAACCCGCGCCGCCGGTCGCCAGCCTCCCCGAGGCCGCGGGCGGTACGCGCGCGCTGCGCTTCGAGGATGTCGCCGAGGGCGACGAACTGCCGCCGCGGATCGTCAAGCTCACGCGCGGCGATCTGGTGAACTACGCGGGCGTCTCGGGCGATCCGAATCCGATCCACTGGAGTGATGAGGTCGTCAAGCGCGTCGGCCTGGACAACGTGGTCGCGCACGGCATGCTCACCATGGGTCTGGGCGGCGGTTTCGTCACCTCATGGCTCGGTGATCCGGGTGCGGTCAAGGAGTACAACGTGCGCTTCACGAGCATGGTGTACGTCCCCGCGGACGCCCCGGCCGAGATCGAGTACACCGGCAAGGTGAAGTCGACCGACCCCGAGACCCGTACGGCCGTCGTGGCGATCACCGCGAAGTCGGAGGGGCGCAGGATCTTCGGGCGCGCGACCGCCACGGTACAGCTGTCCTGACAGGCCGATTGGCGGTCCGACGGGCCGGTAACGTAGACTCGGGAATCTGGGGTCGCCAGTCGCTGCGCGCTGCTCTGCAAGGGGCGGCGCGCGTATTGTGTGGCTCCCGGAACACAACTGAACAGGAACGGTGCTGGATAAGCTGAAGATGTCCAGCCGAAGGGGCGTAGCTCAATTGGCAGAGCAGCGGTCTCCAAAACCGCAGGTTGCAGGTTCAAGTCCTGTCGCCCCTGCACCGAATGCCAGCGACGAGAGGAATCGACGTGAGCGACGAGCGGGACATTCGCCACGGCTCGCATGCGGCCGATGACGATGGCACCGCGGTGAATCGACCGAGCGGTAAGCGGTCGACTCGGCGGGCTCGCACCTCTCAGAGCGATACCGGCTCGATCGCCACGATCGAGCGCAACGGTAGCGCTCCCAGCGATACGGCATCGCGAAAGGCGTCCAAGCCGGTCGGTAAGAAGACCGGCCGCGGTGCGGGTAATCCGCTCAAGCGCCTGGTGAAGTTCCTGCGCGAGGTAGTCGCGGAACTACGCAAGGTGATCTGGCCCAACCGTAAGCAGATGGTCACCTATACGAGCGTGGTATTGGTGTTCGTGGTCTTCATGGTCGCGTTCATCTACGGATTGGATCTGGCGTTCGTCAAGGGCGTCGACTGGCTGTTCGGCTAGCTGACCGTCTGGCGCCGGTCACCGTCCTGTGGGCGGTGCCATCCGCCGGATCTCTCATCCGGCACGCAGAGGAAGTTAGTGACGACACAGGAAGCGAGTGCCCAGTGAGCACCCCGGAGAACGGCACATACGAAGAGTCCCCGGTCGAGGACGTGGTGGAAGAGACCACCGCCGAGGCGACCGACGAGGACTCCGCGCCGCCCGCGGAGCCCGCCGACGCACCCTCCGATCCGATCGCGGAGATGAAGGCGGCGCTGCGCCGCGCCCCCGGCGACTGGTACGTCGTGCACTCCTACGCCGGCTACGAGAACAAGGTGAAGGCCAACCTCGAGACCCGCGTGCAGAACCTGGGTCTGGAGGACTACATCTTCCAGGTCGAGGTCCCCACCAAGCAGGTCACCCAGATCAAGAACGGTCAGCGCAAGAACGTTCAGGAGAAGGTGCTGCCCGGATACATCCTGGTGCGCATGGACCTGAACGACGAGTCGTGGGGCGCGGTGCGCAACACCCCGGGCGTCACCGGATTCGTCGGCGCGACCTCGCAGCCCTCGCCGCTGTCCATCAACGATGTGGCGAAGTTCCTGCTGCCCGAAGAGGAGCAGCAGAAGAAGCCCGCCGCCGCGAACGCGGCCAACGAGTCCGAGACCGCCGTCGCGCCGAAGCCGACGATCGAGGTCGACTTCGAGGTCGGCGAGTCGGTGACCGTCATGGACGGCCCGTTCGCGACGCTGCCGGCCAGCATCTCCGAGATCAACACCGAACAGCAGAAGCTCAAGGTGCTGGTGTCGATCTTCGGTCGCGAGACCCCGGTGGAGCTCGGCTTCAACCAGGTCGCGAAGATCTAAAGACTTGCAATAACGCAAGAAAACAAACCAAGGAAGAAAGATGCCCCCGAAGAAGAAGAAGGTCGCTGGGCTCATCAAGCTCCAGATCCAGGCCGGCCAGGCGACTCCCGCCCCGCCGGTGGGTCCCGCGCTGGGTCAGCACAGCGTCAACATCATGGAGTTCTGCAAGGCGTACAACGCCGCGACCGAGTCGCAGCGTGGCAACGTCATCCCGGTCGAGATCACGGTCTACGAAGACCGCTCGTTCAGCTTCAAGCTGAAGACTCCGCCCGCCGCTCGGCTGCTGCTCAAGGCCGCTGGTGTGCAGAAGGGTTCGCCCGAGCCGCACCGCAACAAGGTCGCCCAGGTCACCATGGATCAGATCCGCGAGATCGCCAAGACCAAGCAGGAAGACCTGAACGCCAACGACATCGACGCCGCGGCGAAGATCATCGCCGGCACCGCTCGCTCGATGGGTATCACCATCGCCGAGTGACTTCGTCCCTCGTCGACACGAGGGATGAACGGCTCCGTGGGAGGGACGGCCAGTCCCGCACCACTACTGACTCAGACAAGGACAGACCAACATGGCAAAACGAAGCAAGGCCTATCTCGAGGCGGCCGCCAAGGTCGACCGCGATCAGCTGTATACCCCGCTGACCGCCGCGCGGCTGGCGAAGGAGACCTCCACCAAGAAGACCGACGCGACCGTCGAGGTCGCCGTCCGTCTCGGTGTCGACCCGCGTAAGGCCGACCAGATGGTCCGCGGCACCGTGAACCTGCCGCACGGCACCGGTAAGACCGCCCGCGTCATCGTGTTCGCGGTCGGCGACAAGGCCGCCGAGGCCGAGGCCGCCGGTGCGGACGCCGTGGGCGCCGAGGATCTGATCGAGCGCATCCAGGGCGGCTGGCTGGACTTCGACGCCGCGATCGCCACCCCGGACCAGATGGCCAAGGTCGGTCGTATCGCGCGTGTGCTGGGCCCGCGTGGCCTCATGCCGAACCCGAAGACCGGCACCGTCACCCCCGATGTGACCAAGGCCGTCAACGAAATCAAGGGCGGCAAGATCAACTTCCGCGTCGACAAGCAGGCCAACCTTCACTTCGTGATCGGCAAGGCCTCCTTCGACGACAAGAAGCTGGTGGAGAACTACGGCGCCGCCATCGACGAGATCCTGCGCCTCAAGCCCTCGACCGCGAAGGGCCGCTACGTCAAGAAGGTGACGATTTCGACGAACACCGGCCCGGGCATCCCGGTGGACCCGAACCGCACCCGCAACCTCACCGAAGAGGACGCGTAGCACGTAAGCCTCGAAGGGCCGGTACGAATTTCGTACCGGCCCTTCGTGTTTCCCGGCGCAAAGAGCGCGCCGGAGCATTGACCCTCCTGTCCCCGCGGCGAAGCCGTCCGGGCCGTTTTGGCAGATGGGCGCGGGTCGGCTATTCTGAACAACGGTCGTCGGCCAGTTCGGCGATCACCCCCATCGTTCTACCGAAGACCGTTGGTCGCTGCCCTCGGGCAGTCGAAGGTCCGGCGTCATTGCTGGCGGCCCACGCAGGGAGAGCCGAGGTCGGGAATCTGTGCGAGTACGCTCGCGCACGCTTTCTTCCGCGCCCCGGGACGCCCTGCGTCCGGGGCGTTTACTTTGTCGCCGGGGCTGTTCCCTCGGACGTCGGTAGCGCATCAAACGAACCGACCATCCAGAGAGGAGGCGAAGTATGGCGAAATCCGAGAAGGTCACCGCGGTTGCGGAGATCACCGAGCAGTTCAAGGGCTCGACGGCCGCTGTGATCACGGAATACCGTGGTCTGTCGGTCGGCAAGCTCACCGAGCTGCGCCGGTCGCTGGGTGCGAATGCCACCTACTCCGTCGCCAAGAACACCCTGGTCAAGCGTGCCGCTGCTGAGGCGGGCGTGGAAGGCCTGGATGACTTGTTCGTCGGTCCGACCGCGATCACCTTCATCAGTGGTGAGCCCGTCGAGGCCGCGAAGGCGCTCAAGACCTTCGCCAAGGACAACAAGGCCCTGATCATCAAGGGCGGCTACATGGACGGCGCCACGCTGTCCGTGTCCGAGGTCGAGCGCATTGCCGACCTGGAGTCCCGCGAGGTGCTGCTGGCCAAGCTGGCCGGTGCCATGAAGGGCAACCTCACCAAGGCGGCCGGCCTGTTCGCCGCGCCCGCCGGCCAGGTTGTCCGCCTGTTCGCTGCTCTCGAGGAGAAGCAGCGCAACGCGAGTGGCGCCGCCGAGGCTCCGGCCGCGGACGCCGAATAAGTCGAAATACCAATACATTTCCCGTCCCCGCGGGATGAAGCCTCATATCGAAAGGAAACACAATGGCCAACGTTGACGAGCTGCTCGAGACCATCGGTGGAATGACCCTGCTGGAGCTGTCGGACTTCGTCAAGAAGTTCGAGGAGAAGTTCGAGGTCACCGCCGCCGCTCCGGTCGCGATCGCCGCCGGTCCGGCCGCCGCTGCCGTCGAGGCCGTCGAGGAGCAGGACGAGTTCGACGTCATCCTCGAGGGTGCCGGCGACAAGAAGATCCAGGTCATCAAGGTGGTCCGTGAGATCGTCTCCGGCCTGGGCCTGAAGGAAGCCAAGGACCTGGTCGAGGGCGCCCCGAAGCCGATCCTGGAGAAGGTCGCCAAGGATGCCGCCGAGGCTGCCAAGGCCAAGCTGGAAGAGGCCGGCGCGAAGGTCTCCGTCAAGTAATTTGCAGTAATTTACTGCTAGAAAGGGCGGTCCCGTTACGGGATCGCCCTTTTCGCTGTGATCTCGACAACTTTTCTACTCATGAGTCAGATAGGGTGTGCTGCGCCAGCGGCATGCGATACAGTGGCCGCACCCAGTGTGATGCGCCACACCGGCGCTGGAATTTGCTCTGTTGTTGGAGGTTGGCGTGGGCGTCGAGGTCAGAACCGAAGGTGTTACGAAGTCCTTTGGTTCTCAGCGAATTTGGCAGGATGTCACTCTGACCTTGCCGCCGGGCGAAGTCAGCGCGCTGCTCGGCCCATCCGGAACCGGCAAATCCGTCTTCTTGAAGTCGTTGATCGGTCTGCTGCGCCCCGAGCGCGGCCACATCTACATCGACGGTCACGACATCACCACCTGCTCGAACAAGGATCTCTACGAGATCCGCAAGCTGTTCGGCGTGCTGTTCCAGGACGGCGCCCTGTTCGGCTCGATGAATCTGTTCGACAATGTGGCCTTCCCGCTGCGCGAACACACCAAGAAGAGCGAATCCGAGATCAAGAAGATCGTCATGGAGAAGCTCGAGCTGACCGGTCTGCTCGGTTCGGAGAGCAAACTGCCCGGTGAGATCTCCGGCGGTATGCGCAAGCGTGCCGGTCTGGCCCGCGCGCTGGTCCTGGACCCGCAGATCATCCTCGTCGACGAGCCGGACTCCGGTTTGGATCCGGTCCGCACCACCTACATCAGCCAGCTGCTGCTCGACATCAACGCCCAGATCGACGCCACGATCCTGATCGTGACCCACAACATCCAGGTGGCCCGCACGATCCCGGACAACATCGGCATGCTGTTCCGTCGACAGTTGGTCATGTTCGGCCCCCGTGAGGTGCTGCTGACCTCCGAGGAGCCGGTGGTCAAGCAGTTCCTGAACGGCCGCATGGTCGGCCCGATCGGCATGACGGAAGAGAAGGATGAGGCGCAGATGGCCCGTGAGCAGGCCCTCGCGGACGCCGGCCACTACGACAACGGAATCGACGAAATCCAGGGCATTCCTCCGCAGATGAAGGTGACCCCCGGGATGCCCGTGCGCCAAGGGGTGGAACGGCGCCGCCAACGGGTCCGCGAGATCATGCACACGCTGCCGCATGCGGCGCAGGTCGCGATCCGGGAATCCATGGAAGAGAACGGCGATACGCAAGTACTGCCCGCGTATACCGGCAACGCTCCGGAATATCAGGGCGGCGCGTACGACACCACCGTGCGCCAGAACACAACCAGCGAGTAACATTCACCACCGTGAATCAAACCCTGGCACGGCTGCGTACCCCGGTCGAGTCGGGTTTTGCACAGGCCGGCAATATCTTCGCGCTATTACTCGACGTAGCGCGCAAGACATTCCGCCGCCCTTTCCAGTGGCGTGAGTTCATCGAACAGTCGTGGTTCATCGCGAGCGTTTCGATTCTCCCCGCGGCACTGGTCGCAATCCCGTTCGGCGCCGTGGTGGCGTTGCAGACCGGTTCACTCATCAAGCAGTTGGGCGCCGAGGCCTTCACCGGTGCGACCAGCGTGCTGGCAACCGTCCAGCAGGCCGCCCCCATCGTCACCTCGCTCATCATCGCGGGCGCCGCGGGTTCGGCCGTCGCCGCGGATCTGGGTTCCCGGACGATCCGCGAGGAGATCGACGCGATGGAGGTGCTGGGCATCGATCCGGTGCAGCGGCTGGTCGTGCCGCGCGTACTCGGCATGATGCTGGTGGCGCTGCTGCTCAACGGCCTGGTCGCGGTGGTCGGCATCGCCGGCGGTTACTTCTTCAACGTGCTGCTGCAGGGCGGCACCCCGGGCGCCTATCTGGCCTCGTTCTCGGCCCTGGCTCAGCTGCCCGACCTGTGGATCGGCGAGATCAAGGCGCTGCTGTTCGGGCTGATCGCCGGCGTCATCGCCGCCTACAAGGGTCTGAATCCCAAGGGCGGCCCGAAAGGAGTGGGTGACGCGGTGAACCAATCCGTGGTGATCACCTTCCTGGTGCTCTTCTTCGTCAACCTGGTTCTGACATTGGTGTACCTGCAGGTCGTCCCGGCCAAGGGATCCTGAATATGGGTGTCGCACAGCGTTCTCCCGCCCTGCGCCGCGTCGGCAATACCCTGCGCGCGCCGCTGAACGTCATCGATCGCGCGGGCGATCAGATGTCGTTCTACTCCAAGGCGATCGCCTGGATCCCGCGCACGATCGTGCACTTCCGCAAGGAGGTCATGCGGCTGCTGGCCGAGGTGACCTTCGGTTCGGGTGCGCTCGCGGTGATCGGCGGCACGATCGGCGTGGTCGTGATGATGTCGGCCTCGGTGGGTGTGGTCGTCGGCCTGCAGGGCTTCAAGGCCCTCGATGCCCTGGGTTCCTCGGTGCTCACGGGCTTCCTGACCGGCTACATCAACACCCGTGAGCTGGCCCCGCTGGTCGCCGCGCTGGCCCTGTCCGCGACGGTCGGCTGTGGTTTCACCGCGCAGCTGGGCGCGATGCGGATCTCCGAGGAGATCGACGCGCTCGAGGTGATGGCGGTGCCCGGCGTGCCATTCCTGGTGACCACCCGCGTGATCGCGGGTTTCGTGGCGGTGATCCCGCTCTACATCGTCGGCCTGCTGGGCACATTCCTGGCATCCCGGCAGATCAGCGTGTGGTTCAACGGGCAGTCCACCGGCTCCTACGACCATTACTTCAGTCTGTTCCTGCCACCGGAGGATGTGCTCTATTCATTCCTCAAGGTGCTCGTCTTCGCATTCGTGATCATCCTGATCCACTGCTATTACGGTTACACCGCCACCGGCGGCCCCGCCGGAGTCGGCGTGGCCGTGGGTCGTGCGGTGCGCGCCTCGATCGTTCTGATCAATATCCTCGATTTCTTTCTCAGCCTTGCCATTTGGGGAACGACCACGACGGTTCGGGTAGCGGGATGATCGGTCAAAGGCCGGAGGCGGCAGCTTGCGTAACCACGGAGGCCTTCCGATCATCCCGTGGGGTGACAGCATGATCGGTCACGGGCTGGAGGGGGGAGCATGAGCGAGCGCAGAGTGCTGATGTGGCGTGCCACCGAGAAACTGCGTAAACGAACTCTCGGCGTGCTGTTCTTCGTCGTCATGGCCCTGTTCCTGTCGACGACGATTGCCGCATACAACAAGGTCTGGGTCAAGGTCGTGAAGGTGGACCTGATCACCGACACCGTCGGAAACGCGTTGACCCGCAATGCCGATGTGAAGGTCCGCGGCGTGACGGTCGGCGAGGTCCGCTCGAGCGAATCCTCCGGCGCCAAGGTGATGCTGCATCTGGCCCTCGAACCCGGTAAGGCCGACGAGATCCCGTCCAATGTGACCGCGCGGCTGCTGCCCAAGACACTGTTCGGTGAGCGCTATGTCGAACTGGTGTGGCCGCAGCAGCCCAGCGGCCGGTACCTCACGGCAGGCACGACCCTGCAGCAGGACGCCAGCGGTAACGCGGTCGAGGTGAGCCAGTTGCTCGACAGCGTGCTGCCGCTGCTGCAGGCGATTCCGCCGCAGTATCTGGCCTCCACCCTGGGCGCGCTGTCGCAGGCGCTCGGCGGGCAGGGCCAGGAGCTCGGCAACACGATCGACCGGCTGGACACCATCTTCCGCGGTCTCAACGGCGTGCTGCCCACGCTGCAGGAGGATCTGCACAACTTCGCGACCGTGGCCGACACCTACTCCGATGCGCTGCCGCAGTTGGTCGACACCTTCGACAATCTGCGGACCACCAATGCCACGATCGTGCAGAAGCGCTCGCAGATCGACACCCTGTACTCGGTGCTGACCCCGGCCTCCTCACATACCGCCGACTTTCTGGTGGCCAACCGCGACAACATCATCGACGTCGCGGCCGATTCGCGCGAGGCGCTGGAACTGCTGGCCACCTATTCACCCAGCTACGCCTGCACGATGAAGAACTTCGCGGCGCTCGAGCCGCGCATCACCAAGATCTTCGGCCCGGGCACCGATATGCCCGGGGTGCGGACGAATGTGCAGTTCGTCAACCCGCGCGGCCGCTACCTGCCCAATCAGGACGAGCCGCGGTGGCTGGACACCGGCGGCCCGGTCTGTCTGCCGGAGGCTCCCCTCGGCATCGATCTCGGCCAGTACCCGACCGGTCCCTACAACGACGGTTCCTATCCGGTGCCCAGCAGTAAGCCCGGCGATCAGAAGGCGGGACATCTTCCGCCCGCGCAGTTCTCGGTCTACGGCGCCACCCCGACCCTGGCCGGATCCCCGGCCGAGCAGCGGGCCGTGGGCGCGGTGGTGGGCGCGGCCAACGGCGTCTCGCCGGATCAGGTGCCCGGCTGGATCAGCCGGATCGCGGCGCCGGCCATGCGCGGCAGCGAGGTGAGTGTGCGATGAACGGTGGACTGCGCGGTATGGGCGCGCCGCTGACCAAACTGCTGATCTTCGTCGTGGTGACGCTGCTCGCGACGGGGATGCTGGGTCTGACCATCGCCAACTACACCGGGGGCGGTAAGACGTTCAAGGCCCGCTTCTCCGATGTGACGTCGTTGAATTCGGGCGACGAGATCCGCATCGCCGGTGTGCGCGTCGGCCAGGTCACCAAGGTGGCCGTCGTGGACCGAGATCAGGCCGAGGTCAGCTTCCAGCTGACCGACCGCGACTGGCTGCCCGCCTCGACCACCGCCACCATCCGGTACCGCAACCTGGTCGGCCAGCGCTATATCGCGCTGGAGCAGGGCAGCGGGCAGCAGGGCCGGAAATTGAACGCGGGCGGCACGATTCCGCTCGAGCGCACCCGCCCGGCGCTGAATCTGACCACGCTGTTCAACGGCTTCCGGCCGCTGTTCCAGACGCTGTCGGCCGACGATGTGAACAAGCTGTCCTACGAGATCATCCAGGTGTTCCAGGGCGAATCGGGCACCATCACCGATCTGGTGTCCAATACCGCGAGCCTGACCAACAAGATTGCCGACAAGGACCAGGTCATCGGCGATATCGTGAAGAACCTCAATGACGTTCTGGCGGCGGTCAATGCGCGCGACGGACAGCTCAACGACCTGATCGTCAATACCGAGGCGCTGGTCAGCGGGCTCAACGCCGAGCGCGGCACGATCGGCTCGGCGGTGCAGTCGCTGGGCAATCTCGCCTCGGCGACCTCGGATCTGCTGGTTCCGGTTCGGCCGACGCTGCAGGGCTCCATCGCGGGCCTGAATCAGCTGACCGGCGAGATCAGTTCGCGGCGGGACGAGGTCAATCAGGCGCTGAACAATCTGCCGGTCAAGATGGAGAAGCTGGGCCGGGTCGGCAGTTACGGCGCCTGGTTCCAGTTCTATCTGTGCGGGCTGGATATCGTTGCCGGACCGGGCAATCCGAGCAAGACGCCGGATCTGAACGTTCCGACCGGGTTGCCGACGGTGAATCAGCCCGTCTACACCAACCCCGCGCCGCGGTGTCACGGGAAGGGTGGTCGCTGATGGACGATCGTCTGCTGCTGGGCAAGCGCAGCCCCGCGTTCATGGGTGGGCTGGGCCTGTTCCTGGTCGTGTTGATCACCGCGGCGGCGTTCTCGCTGGACAAGCTGCCGATCATCGGCGCGGGCACCAAGTACACCGCCGAATTCTCCGAGGCCGCCGGGCTGAAGAAGGGGAATGAGGTCCGCATCGCCGGTGTGAAGGTCGGCGACGTCTCGGATGTGCGCCTGGACGGCGATCGGGTGCTGGTCGACTTCCGGACCAAGGATGCTTGGGTCGGCGATCAGACCACCGCGTCCATCCAGATCAAGACCCTGCTCGGGCAGAAGTATCTGGCGCTGGATCCGAAGGGTTCCGGTACGGCCGATCCGGGCCGGCGAATCCCGTTGTCGCGCACGGTGTCCCCGTACGACGTGATCGACGCGTTCAGCGATGCCGCCAAGCAGATCCAGCAGACCGATACCGCCCAGCTGGCCACCAGCTTCCGGGTGCTGTCGGAGGCGTTCTCCGGCACCCCGCCGGAGATTCGCGGCTCGATCGATGGCGTGGCGCGGCTGTCGGAGACGCTGGCCAAGCGTGACGAACAGCTGAAGCAGCTGTTCGCGGCGACCAACAAGACGACCAAGGTGCTCGCCGACCGCAATGCCGAATTCGAGCGGCTGCTGGCCAACGGCGGTCAATTGCTGGCCGAGCTCAACATTCGCCAGCAGGCGATCGCGCAATTGCTGACCGGCGCCAAATCGGTGGCCACCGAGCTGTCCGCGCTGGTGCACGACAACGAACAGCAGATCGGCCCGGCGCTGACCAACCTGAAGAAGTCGATCGATCTGCTCAACGACAATCAGCAGAACATCTCCAAGACGCTGACCCTGGCCGCGCCGTTCTACAACATCTACGCCAACGTGCTCGGCAACGGCCGATGGTTCGACGCGGTCGTCACCAACATTCCGCCGGCCCTGCCGGAGATTCCCGGTGATCGCCAGCCGGTCCGGGAATTGGGAGGCAACTGATGGAAGCCGCTCGTCGGGACCCGCTGACCGCGCTGCGTGAATCCAGCCGTGGCACAAAGATTGTCATCACCCTGGCCACCGTCGCCGCGGTGGTGCTCGCGGGCGTGCTGTGGTGGCTGTTCGACCAGTTCAACACCACCAAGATCACCGCCTACTTCGACAAGTCGATCGGCATCTACGAGGGTTCGGATGTGCGGATCCTCGGCGTGACGGTGGGCTCGGTCGATGCGGTGCAGCCGGTCGGCGATCAGGTGAAGGTCACCATGCACGTCGATCGCAAGTACAAGATCCCAGCCGATGCCAGGGCCGCCCAGATCACGCCGTCGGTGGTGTCGGACCGCTTCATCCAGCTCACCCCGGTGTACAAGGGCGGGCCGACGATGGACCGCGATGCCACGATTCCGAAGGACCGCACCGCGACTCCGGTCGAGGTGGACCGGCTCTACCAGAGCATCTCGCAGCTGTCGGAGGCCCTGGGCCCCGACGGCGCGAACAAGGACGGCGCGGTCAACGAGCTGGTGCGCACGTCGGCGGCGAATCTCACCGGCAACGGCGACGCGCTGGCCAACAGCTTCACGCAGCTGTCGCATGCGGCGCGGTACCTGTCGGACGCGCGCGGCGACATCTTCGACACCATCAAGAATCTGCAGATCTTCGTGCATACGCTGGCCGAGAACGACGATCAGGTGCGCCAATTCAATGCGCAGCTGGCCGATCTGGCGAGCTTCCTGGCGGGCGAGCGACAGGATCTGGGGCAGGCGCTGAATCTGCTGTCGGTGGCGCTGGGCGATGTCGCGCGCTTCATCGATAACAACCGGGATCTGGTGGCCGCGAACGCCGATTCGCTGACCAAGCTCACCCAGACGCTGGCCGATCAGCGCGATGATCTGGCCCGGGCGTTGCCGGTGATTCCGTTGGCGCTGAGCAACCTGATCAACGCGCACAACGGTCAGACCGGAACCCTGGATATGCGCGCGAACTTCCCGGATCTGCAGGATCCGTTCGGATTGCTGTGCAAGACACTGGATCTGAGCAAACTGCGCCCGGGCGATCCGCAGTTCGATGCGATCGGCCGCCAGATGCGCCCGATCCTGGACCATTGCAAGACGATCACCGATCAGATCACCGCGGGTGTGCAGTCGCCGACGCTGATCCTGCCGTTCGGCATCCTGTCCGGCGATAACCAGCAGCGCGCCCCGGTGCCCGGCACCGTGCCCGGCACGCCGTCGGATCGGCAGCCGCCCTCGCAGCAGGAAGGCGGCCAGCGATGAGCCGGATGACCCGATCCCTCGCTGCCGCAACGGTTCTGGGCCTGTCGACGGTGCTGGTGAGTTCGTGCGCGTCCGACGGCATCTACAGCATTCCGCTGCCCGGTGGCGCCGACACCGGCGCGCATCCGCTGCGTATCGACGTTCGCTTCGACGATGTGCTGGATCTGGTGCCGCAGTCGGCGGTGAAGGTCGAGGGCGTGCCGGTGGGCCGTGTCGACAAGATCGATGTGGCGCCCGACGGCTGGACCGCGAGCGTGCATACGGTGGTCAACTCATCGGTGAAGCTGCCCGCCAACGCGCACGCCGAGGTGCGGCAGTCCAATCTGCTGGGCGAGAAGTTCATCGAATTGTCCGCTCCCGCACAGGATCCCGCGCCCGATCAGTTGAAAGACGGCGCGATCATCCCGGTCGAGCGGACCCGGCACGCCACCGAGATCGAGCAGGTACTCGGCGCGCTGTCGCTGCTGCTCAACGGCGGCGGGGTGGCACAGCTGCAGCCGGTCGTGGTCGAGCTGAACAAGGCATTGTCCGGTCGCGAGGAGAAGGTGCGCTCGCTGCTGAATCAGGCCGACACCCTGATCGACGGCCTGAACAAGCAGGTCGACGATATTCAGCGGGCCATCGACGGTCTCGGCGTGCTGTCGAGCCGGGTCGGCCAGCAGACCGATCAGATCGGCAAGATCCTCGACGAATTGCCCGCGGGCATCAAGATTCTCGACGAGCAGCGCCCTCAGCTGATCGATCTGCTGAAGCAGTTGGATCGGGTGGGCCAGGCCGGTTTCGATGTCCTCGATCACTCCAAGGACAACCTGATCCGGGATCTGACCTCGCTGCGGCCGACGCTGCAGGAGCTGGGCCGCGCGGCGCCCGATCTGGTGACCGCGTTCCCGCTGATCCCGACCTATCCGTTCCCGGACTCCTCGATTCCCGCCTCGATCGGCGGTCAGGTGAATCTGTGGCTGGTGGTCGATCTGCAGATCGCCAATACGTTGTCCAATCTCGGTGCGGGGCAACCGAATCCGGTGTTCTACCAGACCAACCCGCCGATCAACGTCGATCCGGCCAATCCGTACTACAACGGCAACGGCCCGCGTCCGGGCTGGCCGACGATCTCGCTGCTGCCGCTGCCCCCGGCCGTCGTGGTGCCCCCACCCCCGCCGAACAATCCGATCGCGGGGATTCTCGACCAGTTGGGAGTGGGTGGTCCGCGATGAGCAGACTCGTTCGCTATCAGCTCATCTTCTTCGCCCTGATCGCGGTGCTCGGCGTGGTGTTTGTGGGCGCCAAGTACGTTCGCCTCGATCACATGCTCGGCTTCGGGCAGTACCGGGTGACGGTCAAGGCCAAGGAGACCGGCAATCTGTCCAAGGGCGCCGAGGTGACCTATCGCGGTGTGCCGGTGGGCCGGGTGGACGATATGAACATCACACCCGACGGCGTGGTGATCTACCTCGAGCTGGATACGGGTAAGCCGAAGGTTCCGGCGGATACGAAGGCCGTGGTGGCCAACCGCTCGGCCATCGGCGAGCAGTTCGTGGACCTGCTGCCGAACGCCTCGGGCGGTCCGTATCTGCACGACGGATCGGTCATCGACGGCGCCCAGACCCCGATCCGGGTCGAGGATCTGCTGGCCAGCGTCAACCATTTCGCCTCGACGACCGATCTGCGGGCGCTGTCGACGACGGTCACCGAACTCGGCAAGGCCTTCGACGGGCAGGGCGACAATCTGCGCGTCCTGGTCGATTCGCTGAACAAGTTCAGCCAGACCGGCGTCGAATCGCTGCAGCCGACCATCGATCTGATCAACGACGCCAAGACCGTCCTGGCCACCCAGGCCGATCAGTCCAGCGCGATTCGGCAGTTCAGCGACGGCCTGGACAAGCTCAGCGTGCAACTCAAGGCCAACGATCCGGATATCCGCCGATTGATCGGTACCGGCACCGACGCGGGCAATTCGATCGATGCGCTGCTGAAGCAGAGCGCCGATCCGCTCACCCGAGACCTCGCGAATCTGCGCTTGCTGACGATGTCGATCTCGCCGAAGTACTACGCGCTCAAGCCATTGCTGCAGATGCTGCCGATGCTGTCGTGGGGCGGTTCGGCCACGGCGCCGGGCGATAACACCACCCACTTCGGCCTGGTGCTGGAGACCAACAACCCGCCGGCCTGTACCCAGGGCTACGAGGGCACCAAGCGCATCCTCGAACAGATGAAGGCACAGAATCCGGACTTCGACGATACCCGCGACGACTTCCCGCTCAACCTCGACGCCAAATGCACTGTGCCCTTTGGCAATCCGACCGACGTCCGCGGCGGTTCCCGGGCCGAGCTGGCCGATCCGAGCATTCATCAGCCGTGGGACGACAAGCCCAAGACGGATCCGGACAAGCTGGACCTGTCCCCGGTGGCCATGCAGTTGGCGACCCTCATGGGAGTGACCCCGAAGCGGTGAGCAGCGCGGTATGCCGACGGGGCAGCAGATACGACGACGCTAGGGTGGCGCTGTGAGTTCCGACCCCGTGACCGCAACGCCGCCCGTCGCGCCCGCGCCCGCCGAACGATCGGTATCGCGTATGCCCACGGTGCTCACCGCCGTCGCCGCGGTCGCGGCCGTGGTGGCGCTCGCCGCCGCGGCCTGGTTCGGCTTCGGCTGGGTGCGTGCGGCCTACTTCGCCGACGGTCCGCGCGCGGCCGCGCGGGATGCCGCCCTCGACGGCGCCCGGCAGGCGGCCATCAACATCACCACGATGAAGATGGCCGATGTGGACGGCTCGCTGACCACGGCCCGCTCGTCGATGACCGGCGATCTGCTCGACACGGCCACCAAGAACAAGGACCAGATGAAGCAGCGTGCGACCGCGAGCGGGGTCGATTCGACCTCGAAGATCGCCGACGCCGCCATCACCGAACTCAACAGCGAACGCGATCACGCGTCGGCGCTGGTGGTCTTCGAGGTGGATTCGTCCGCGCCCGGAAAGCCCACCGACAAGCTGCGCTTCACCTGGGAGGTCGAGATGGTGAAGGCCGGTGGTATCTGGAAGGCCGATCAGGTGCAGGCCCTCGGTCAACCGGTCTCGGTGGACGTCCAAGCGCCGCCGGCGTCGAACCCCGCGCCCCCGCCGCCGCCCGCGCCCGCACCGACACCCGGACAGTAGAGAGGTCAGCGAGTATGAATTCCCGTCGACCGATCAATCGGGTCACCTCCCGTCGTCGTCCCGCCACCAGTACCGCGCCCGCGAAGAAGACCACCACGCGCCGCGTGGCCGGGCGTCCGGGGCCCGTCGACCAGCGCAAATCCATGCCCGCGCCCGTCGGGGATCGGACCGATTCCGGTCGGCGGCGGCTGCCGCGGCGCGCCGATACCGCCAGGGGCGGCGGGCCGTCGCGGTGGCGTCCGGCCATCCTGTGCACCGTCGCCGCGCTGCTGCTGGCCGCGTTCGCGGTGACGGCGGCTTTTCGTCCCGGCGTCGACGATTCCAATCGGGCCCTGGTCGACAACGCCGAGACCGAACAGGTCAAGGCCGCCGCGGCGCAGGTGCTCAGCGCCGTCTACGCGGTCGACGCCAAGAATCTCGCCGGGTACAAGGAGGCGGCCCGGAAGGTGCTGACGGGTAAGGCGCTGGCCGATTCCGATAAGTATCTCGACGGTGTGGCACAGGCGTACCAGCAGACCGCGGCCAAATCCGATGTTCACACCGAGCCGATCGGTGTGACTTTGCTCACCAGCGATCGGGCCGAGGTTCTGGCGAACACCACCGTGGGAATCACCAAGGACGGCGCCGTGCAGCCGAGTGCGACGGGGCCGATTCTGCTGCGCCTGGAGAAGGTCAACGGACGCTGGCTGGCGAGCGACCTCCCTAATCTCTGAGGTCAGCGGGTGAATTGCCAGCGCCACAGGCGATCTCGGGGCCGCTGTGACGGCCTCGCCACTTGACGAGTCCCGTCCGACCAGTCACGCTATTCACAACAGCGGCAGCTGTCACAGGGTCGAGTGCCCCGGTTGAGACGCAGCCCATGGGCCCGAACGCAGCCAGCGGAAACGGGTTCGGCGCGCCAACTGTTTGAAACTCGGCTCGGGTGGTACTTTGACACCCCTTCTGTATGGGTGTAGGTTTGGACGTTGCGCTGGCTGCCTCCTGTCCATACCTTGATCGCACACGAAAGTTCCACCGTCGAGGTGTTACTTCCGTTCCTTGCTGTTCGGGTTTCGTGCGGGGTGTAACCAGCGGAACTCGTAGCAAAGACAAGCGACGGTCGCGGACCACCACGCGACGCGCGTGAGGTGCTGGAAGGACGCATCTTGGCAGTCTCCACCCAGACCAAGGCCGGTATCCCCGGAGCCCCGAAGCGGGTGTCTTTCGCGAAGATCCGTGAGCCTCTCGGGGTTCCGGGTCTTCTCGATCTACAGACCGACTCGTTCGCCTGGTTGATCGGTTCGCCGGATTGGCGGGAGAAGGCGATCGCCCGCGGCGACGTCAATCCGTTCGGCGGGCTCGAGGAGGTGCTCGAAGAGCTCTCGCCGATCGAGGACTTCTCGGGATCGATGTCCCTGTCCTTCTCCGATCCGCGCTTCGAAGAGGTCAAGGCCTCCATCGATGAGTGCAAAGACAAGGACATGACCTACGCGGCGCCGTTGTTCGTCACCGCGGAGTTCATCAACAACAACACCGGTGAGATCAAGTCTCAGACGGTCTTCATGGGCGATTTCCCGATGATGACCGACAAGGGCACGTTCATCATCAACGGCACCGAGCGCGTCGTCGTCTCGCAGCTGGTTCGTTCGCCGGGCGTCTACTTCGACGAGTCCATCGATAAGGGCACCGAGAAGCTGCTGCACAGCGTGCGCGTGATCCCGAGCCGCGGCGCGTGGCTCGAATTCGATGTCGACAAGCGCGACACCGTCGGCGTGCGCATCGATCGCAAGCGGCGTCAGCCGGTCACCGTGCTGCTCAAGGCGCTCGGCCTGACCACCGAGGAGATCGTCGAGCGCTTCGGCTTCTCCGAGATCATGATGTCGACGCTGGAGAAGGACAACACCGCCGGTCAGGACGAGGCGCTGCTGGACATCTACCGCAAGCTGCGTCCGGGCGAGCCGCCGACCAAGGAGTCCGCGCAGACCCTGCTGGAGAACCTGTTCTTCAAGGAGAAGCGCTACGACCTCGCGCGCGTCGGCCGCTACAAGGTCAACAAGAAGCTGGGCCTGCACCCGGGCGAGCCGATCACCGGTTCGGTGCTGACCCGCGACGACATCGTCACCACCATCGAGTACCTGGTCCGCCTGCACCAGGGCGATAAGGCCATGACCGCCCCCGCGGGCGTCGAGGTCCCGGTCTCGGTCGACGATATCGACCACTTCGGCAACCGTCGCCTGCGCACCGTCGGCGAGCTGATCCAGAACCAGATCCGGGTCGGCCTGTCGCGTATGGAACGCGTTGTGCGCGAGCGCATGACGACCCAGGACGTCGAGGCGATCACGCCGCAGACCCTGATCAACATCCGTCCCGTCGTGGCGGCGATCAAGGAGTTCTTCGGCACCTCGCAGCTGTCGCAGTTCATGGACCAGAACAACCCGCTGTCGGGCCTGACCCACAAGCGTCGCCTCTCGGCGCTGGGCCCCGGTGGTCTGTCCCGTGAGCGCGCCGGTCTGGAAGTCCGTGACGTGCACCCCTCGCACTACGGCCGCATGTGCCCGATCGAGACGCCGGAAGGCCCGAACATCGGTCTGATCGGCTCGCTGTCGGTGTACGCGCGGGTCAACCCGTTCGGCTTCATCGAGACCCCGTACCGCAAGGTCGCCGACGGCCGGGTCACCGACGATGTCGTGTACCTGACCGCCGACGAAGAGGACCGCCACATCCGCGCCCAGGCGAACTCGCCGGTGGACTCGGACGGCAACTTCCTCGAGGATCGCGTTCTCGCCCGTCGTGGTAACGAGGAGAACGAGCTCGTCCCCGCGAGCGCGGTGGACTACATGGATGTCTCGCCGCGCCAGATGGTGTCGGTGGCGACCGCCATGATTCCGTTCCTCGAGCACGACGACGCCAACCGTGCCCTCATGGGCGCGAACATGCAGCGTCAGGCCGTGCCGCTGATCCGTTCCGAGTCGCCGCTGGTCGGCACCGGTATGGAACTGCGTGCCGCGGTCGACGCCGGCGATGTGGTCGTCAACGAGAAGCCCGGTGTGGTGGAAGAGGTTTCGGCCGACTACATCACCGTCATGCACGACGACGGCACCCGCCGCTCGTACCGCATGCGCAAGTTCGCTCGCTCGAACCAGGGCACCTGCGCCAACCAGCGTCCGATCGTGGACGAGGGCATGCGGGTCGAGAAGGGCCAGGTTCTGGCCGACGGGCCGTGCACCGAGAACGGTGAGATGGCCCTGGGCAAGAACCTGCTCGTGGCGATCATGCCGTGGGAGGGCCACAACTACGAGGACGCGATCATCCTGTCGCAGCGCCTCGTGGAAGAGGACGTCCTCACCTCGATCCATATCGAGGAGCACGAGATCGACGCCCGCGACACCAAGCTCGGTGCCGAGGAGATCACCCGGGATATCCCGAACGTCTCCGATGAGGTCCTCGCGGATCTCGACGAGCGCGGCATCGTGCGTATCGGTGCCGAGGTTCGTGACGGCGACATCCTGGTCGGCAAGGTGACCCCGAAGGGTGAGACCGAGCTGACTCCGGAGGAGCGGTTGCTGCGTGCGATCTTCGGTGAGAAGGCGCGTGAGGTCCGTGATACGTCGCTGAAGGTGCCTCACGGTGAGTCCGGCAAGGTCATCGGTATCCGGGTGTTCTCGCGTGAGGACGACGACGATCTGCCTCCGGGTGTCAACGAGCTGGTGCGCGTGTATGTGGCGCAGAAGCGCAAGATTCAGGACGGTGACAAGCTCGCCGGTCGTCACGGTAACAAGGGTGTTATCGGCAAGATCCTCCCGAAGGAGGACATGCCGTTCATGCCCGATGGCACGCCGGTCGACATCATCCTGAATACCCATGGTGTGCCGCGTCGTATGAACATCGGCCAGATCCTGGAGACCCACCTCGGGTGGATCGCCAAGGCCGGTTGGCAGGTCGACGGCTCTCCCGAGTGGGCGGAGAACCTGCCCGAGGAGATGCTCGGCCAGCCCGCCGACACCAACATCGCGACCCCGGTGTTCGACGGTGCGCGCGAGGAGGAGCTGACCGGTCTGCTCGCCTCGACCCTGCCCAACCGCGACGGCGAGACGATGGTCAACTCCGACGGTAAGTCGACGTTGTTCGACGGCCGTTCCGGCGAGCCGTTCCCGTATCCGGTGGCGGTCGGCTACATGTACATCCTGAAACTGCACCACCTGGTCGACGATAAGATTCACGCGCGTTCGACCGGTCCGTACTCGATGATCACGCAGCAGCCGCTGGGTGGTAAGGCGCAGTTCGGTGGTCAGCGTTTCGGTGAGATGGAATGTTGGGCCATGCAGGCCTACGGCGCCGCCTACACGCTGCAGGAACTGCTCACCATCAAGTCCGATGACGTGGTGGGTCGTGTGAAGGTGTACGAGGCGATCGTCAAGGGCGAGAACATCCCCGAGCCGGGTATTCCGGAGTCGTTCAAGGTTCTGCTCAAGGAGCTCCAGTCCCTGTGCTTGAACGTCGAGGTGCTGTCGTCCGACGGCGCCGCGATCGAACTACGCGAGGGCGAGGACGAGGATCTCGAGCGCGCCGCGGCGAACCTGGGAATCAACCTGTCCCGCAACGAGGCTGCGACTGTCGACGACCTGGCGCAGTGAGCCGATTCGGTCCCCGAGCCCTGAAAAGGGCTCGGGGGCAACACCACTAGCGAATTTTGCTCAAAACTCAACCCGAACAGGGGAAAGGAAGTTACGTGCTAGACGTCAACTTCTTCGATGAACTCCGGATCGGCTTGGCCACCGCCGAAGACATCCGAAACTGGTCGTACGGTGAGGTCAAGAAGCCGGAGACCATCAACTACCGCACGCTCAAGCCGGAGAAGGACGGCTTGTTCTGCGAGAAGATCTTCGGTCCCACGCGGGACTGGGAGTGCTACTGCGGCAAGTACAAGCGCGTGCGCTTCAAGGGCATCATCTGTGAGCGCTGTGGCGTCGAGGTGACCCGCGCCAAGGTGCGTCGTGAGCGGATGGGCCACATCGAGCTGGCCGCGCCGGTCACCCACATCTGGTACTTCAAGGGTGTTCCCTCGCGCCTGGGCTACCTGCTCGACCTGGCGCCGAAGGATCTCGAGAAGATCATCTACTTCGCCGCCTACGTGATCGTGGCCGTCGACGACGAGCTGCGGCACAACGAGCTGTCCACGCTCGAGGCCGAGATGGAGGTCGAGAAGAAGACCGTCGCCGATCAGCGCGACACCGACCTCGAGGCCCGCGCGCAGAAGCTCGAGGCCGATCTGGCCGAGCTGGAGGCCGAGGGCGCCAAGTCCGATGTTCGCCGCAAGGTCAAGGACGGCGGCGAGCGCGAGATGCGTCAGCTGCGCGACCGCGCCCAGCGCGAGCTGGACCGGCTCGACGAGATCTGGACCACCTTCACCAAGCTGTCGATCAAGCAGCTGATCGTGGACGAGGTCCTCTACCGCGAGCTGCAGGATCGCTACGGCGAGTACTTCACCGGAGCGATGGGCGCCGAGGCGATCCAGAAGCTCATGGAGCAGTTCGACATCCCGGCCGAGGCCGAGAACCTGCGCGAGACCATTCGTACGGGCAAGGGCCAGAAGAAGCTTCGCGCGCTGAAGCGTCTGAAGGTCGTGGCCGCGTTCCAGACCAACGGCAACTCGCCGATGGGCATGGTTCTCGACGCCGTGCCGGTGATCCCGCCGGAGCTGCGTCCGATGGTGCAGCTGGACGGTGGCCGCTTCGCGACCTCCGACCTGAACGACCTGTACCGCCGCGTCATCAACCGCAACAACCGTTTGAAGCGACTGATCGATCTGGGTGCGCCCGAGATCATCGTGAACAACGAGAAGCGCATGCTTCAGGAGTCGGTCGACGCCCTGTTCGACAACGGCCGCCGCGGCCGCCCGGTCACCGGACCGGGTAACCGCCCGCTGAAGTCGCTGTCGGATCTGCTCAAGGGTAAGCAGGGTCGCTTCCGTCAGAACCTGCTCGGTAAGCGCGTCGACTACTCGGGCCGTTCGGTCATCGTCGTCGGCCCGCAGCTCAAGCTGCACCAGTGCGGTCTGCCGAAGCTGATGGCGCTCGAGCTGTTCAAGCCGTTCGTCATGAAGCGGCTGGTGGATCTCAACCACGCGCAGAACATCAAGTCCGCCAAGCGGATGGTCGAGCGGCAGCGGCCGCAGGTGTGGGACGTCC
This sequence comes from Nocardia sp. NPDC051570, assembly GCF_044454005.1. Classification (NCBI taxonomy): domain Bacteria; kingdom Bacillati; phylum Actinomycetota; class Actinomycetes; order Mycobacteriales; family Nocardiaceae; genus Nocardia; species Nocardia sp. NPDC051570. The sequence goes on from NZ_JBITDI010000010.1 coordinate 88,331, forward strand.
TCGAAGAGGTCATCGCCGAGCACCCCGTGCTGCTGAACCGTGCGCCCACCCTGCACCGGCTGGGTATCCAGGCCTTCGAACCACTTCTGGTGGAAGGCAAGGCCATTCAGCTGCACCCGCTCGTCTGTGAGGCGTTCAACGCCGACTTCGACGGTGACCAGATGGCCGTGCACCTGCCGCTGTCGGCGGAGGCGCAGGCCGAGGCCCGCATCCTGATGCTGTCCTCGAACAACATCCTGTCCCCGGCGTCCGGCCGCCCGCTGGCCATGCCCCGTCTGGACATGGTGACCGGTCTGTTCTACCTGACCCGCCTGGAAGAGGGCGCGAAGGGCGAGTACCGCGCGGCCGCCAAGGACGAGCCGGAGTTCGGCGTGTACTCCTCGCCGGCCGAGGCGCAGATGGCCGTCGACCGCGGCGAGCTGACCGTGCGTTCGCTGATCAAGGTCCGGTTGACCGATCAGCGTCCGCAGCGGGAGGTCGAGACCGAGCTGTTCCCGGACGGCTGGACCCGCGGCGACGCGTGGACCACGCTGACCACCCTGGGCCGCGTGCTGTTCAACGAGCTGCTGCCGGCGGACTACGCGTTCATCGACGAGCAGATGCCGAAGAAGCGTCAGGCCGCGATCATCAACGATCTGGCCGAGCGTTATCCGATGATCGTGGTCGCGCAGACCGTCGACAAGCTCAAGGACGCCGGTTTCTACTGGGCCACCCGGTCCGGTGTCACCGTCTCCATGTCGGACGTTCTGGTTCCGCCGGAGAAGGCCGAGATCATGGAGCGCTACGAGGCGCAGTCGGATCAGATCGAGAAGAAGTACCAGCGTGGTGCTCTCGATCATCAGGAGCGCAACAACGCCCTGGTCAAGATCTGGCAGGAGGCCACCGAAGAGGTCGGTAAGGCGCTGCGCGCGCACTACCCGGCCGATAACCCGATCATCACGATCGTCGATTCGGGCGCCACGGGTAACTTCACCCAGACTCGTACCCTCGCGGGCATGAAGGGCCTGGTGACCAACCCGAAGGGTGAGTTCATCCCGCGGCCGATCAAGTCCTCCTTCCGTGAGGGCCTGACGGTTCTGGAGTACTTCATCAACACCCACGGTGCGCGAAAGGGTCTGGCCGACACCGCGCTTCGTACCGCCGACTCGGGTTACCTGACCCGTCGTCTGGTGGACGTGTCGCAGGACGTCATCGTGCGCGAGACCGACTGTGGCACCGAGCGCGGTATCAACGTGCACATCGCCGAGAAGCTGCCCGACGGCACGCTGATCCGCGATCCGCACGTGGAGACCAGCACCTACGCCCGGACCGCGGCGATCGACATCGTCGACGCCAAGGGCAACGTTGTCGTCGAGAAGGGTCACGACATCGGCGACCCGGCCATCGACGCGCTGCTCGAGGCGGGTGTCACCGAGGTCAAGGTCCGCTCGGTGCTGACCTGCACCTCGGGTACGGGTGTGTGTGCCATGTGCTACGGCCGTTCGATGGCGACCGGCAAGCTGGTCGATGTCGGCGAGGCCGTCGGTATCGTCGCCGCGCAGTCCATCGGTGAGCCCGGTACCCAGCTGACCATGCGTACCTTCCACCAGGGTGGTGTCGCGGGTGATGACATCACCGGCGGTCTGCCCCGCGTGCAGGAGCTGTTCGAGGCCCGTGTGCCCAAGGGCAAGGCCCCCATCGCGGAGGTCTCGGGTCGCGTGCGGCTGGAGGACGACGACCGCTTCTACAAGATCACGATCATTCCGGACGACGGTTCGGAAGAAGTGCTCTACGACAAGCTGTCGAAGCGTCAGCGTCTGCGGGTGTTCAAGCACGAGGACGGCTCCGAGCGTCTGCTCGCCGACGGTGACCATGTCGAGGTCGGCCAGCAGCTGCTGGAGGGTTCGGCGGATCCGCACGAGGTGCTGCGCATCATGGGCCCGCGTCAGGTGCAGATCCACCTGGTGCACGAGGTCCAGGAGGTGTACCGGTCGCAGGGTGTGTCCATCCACGACAAGCACATCGAGGTCATCGTCCGGCAGATGCTGCGTCGCGTCACGATCATCGATTCGGGTGCGACGGAGTTCCTGCCCGGTTCGCTGGTCGAGCGCGCCGAGTTCGAGGGCTCCAACCGCCGCGTCGTGTCCGAGGGCGCCGAGCCCGCGGCCGGCCGTCCGGTGCTGATGGGTATCACCAAGGCCTCGCTGGCCACGGATTCCTGGCTCTCGGCCGCCTCCTTCCAGGAGACGACCCGCGTGCTCACGGACGCCGCGATCAACTGCCGCTCCGACAAGCTGATCGGCTTGAAGGAGAACGTGATCATCGGCAAGCTGATCCCGGCCGGTACCGGTATCAACCGTTACCGCAACATCCAGGTCCAGCCGACCGAGGAGGCCCGCGCGGCCGCCTACGCCGTCCCGTCCTACGACGACACCTACTACACCCCGGACGGCTTCGGCCAGACCACGGGTGCCGCGGTGCCGCTGGACGACTACGGCTTCAGCGACTACCGGTAATCATCGGCTAGGCAACAGCTTTCGGCCCCCGCTCCGAGTTTCGGAGCGGGGGCCGAACTGTTATCCGCCTACCGCGTCCGCCGGAGATGAGATCGGCCCGCTCACCTCGAGCGGGCCGCGGGGGTCAGTGGAAGATGCCGCCGCCGTTGCTGGTCGAGCCGGAGGATCCGGTGACGAAGACGTTGAGCATGTTGGTGATCACGCTGGCGATGTTCACCGAGCCGGCGGAGTTGGAGTCGATGAGGGCGATGAGCGAGTACATGGGCATAGTCCTGAGGGCTCGAGGGTCGGCAGACCCGATGTGTGCTGCGACGGTGGCGCAACGACATGGAGCTTAGTCAGAATGGGATGATTCTGACTTTGATTCGTTTCAGAACTTCCGATCTCGCCCGTTCCGTGGACAAATGCCCGGCCCGCCCGGTATGAAAAGTAGAACTTGTTTCAATACCGATGGGAGCGGCGATGACTGACGCGGCACTGGGTGAGCTGGTGATGGCCGGATTCAAGAAGCTGGGGTTCATCCGGTTCGCGGGGATCGAGGGCGCGGAGTATCGGCCGGGCCGCAATGTCGTGACGATGACGCCCGCGCCGGAACATCTCAACCACAACGGTGATCTGCACGCCGCCATGGTGTTCGGGCTGGCCGAAACGGCGGCCATGGGCGCGTCCGTCTCCGGGATCGTGGATCTGATGGCGGACGCGTTCGTCGTGGCGCGCGACGGGCGGATCGAATACCTGGCGCGGGCAAAGGGTTCGGCGGGGCCGTACTCGGCGACCTCGGAATTGACCGCGGCGCAGGTGGATCGGATGCGGGCCGATATTCAGGCCCGCATCCCGATCGAGATCGTGCTGCCCGTGGAGATCACCGACGGTGCCGGAAAGCGAGTGGCGGCAGCGGAATTCACCGCGGTGGTTCGACCACGCCGGCAATGAGGCCGTTCACCGATTCCAAGGCGGTGTCCAGGGCGGGCTGGCCGCCGCTGAAATAGATCCCGGCGGCCGCGCCCATCAGCCCGCCCAGCACGGTCGTGATCGGCACCGTGATGAAGTCGACGATGAACAGGCCCGCCGGGAAGCCGAGCACGAATCCGATGGCCGCGCCGATCGCCGCGCCCGTCGCCACCGCGGGCAGATTGGTCTGCACGAGGTCGAACAGTCGGCGTTGTGCCTCGATATCGCGCAGTGGCGCCGCGGTTTCGGCCACCGGGGTGAGGGTCAGCCGACGTCCGGCATCCTCGAGCATCGGCGTGAGTTCGATATGTTTACCGGCGATGTCGTACCCCAGCGGCAGGGTGGCGATGAGATGCCCCGAATCATCGGTTACCGCAACCGATTTCGCATCCCAGGTCGTCAGGAATCGGCCCGCCGCAATGGAACTCACCACGGACCGGTCGTCCTCGCTCAATCCGACCTGATAATCGACGCCGTGATCGGCGCCGTTCATCGCGAGCCCCGCCCGTTCACCCGCGGCGGGCTCGGCCGCCGCGGCACCCGTCGCGCCCGCCACCACACTCACGCAGAGCCCAGCCGCCGCAACGATTCTCGAAATCCGCATCCGCACTTCCCTCATAATCACAACCCGGCAAACCCGTTATTCCGCACGAACCTACCGGCTGCGGAGCGTGAGCAGAAGCGTTGCGGCACGGCGTAAATGGGAATGTCGCATATGGGAAATGAGCCCTCGCCCCGGCCTGGCGGCCGGGGCGAGGGACAGGGTGGCCGACCGAGGCCAGGGCGAGGACAGGGTGGCGGCCGAGGCCAGGGCGAGGGCGCGGCCGGGGCTACCGTTCGCTGTCGAGGGTGGCCATTTGGGGGGCCGCGTAGCGGTCGCCTGCTATCCGGTCGGCGGGGGTGGCGGCGGCTATGGTGGCCAGTTCGGTGTCGGAGAGGTGGATATCCAGGGCGGCAACGGATTCCGACCAGCGGTCGCGGCGGCGGGCGCCGATCAGGGGGACGATATCGATGCCGCGGGCCAGGACCCAGGCGATGGCCAGTTGGGCCACGGTGACGCCGCGGGCGGCGGCGATATCGGCCAGGGCGTCGACCAGGCGGAGGTTGGTGGTGAGGTTATCGCCCTGGAAGCGGGGGCTGTGGGCGCGGAAATCATCGGGGGCGAGGGGTGTGCCGCCGCGGAGTGAATCGCTGAGCAGGCCGCGGGACAGCACGGCGTAGGCGGTGATGCCGATGCCCAATTCGCGGGCGGTCGGCAGGATCTCGGCCTCGATGCCGCGGGAGATGAGCGAATACTCGATCTGCAGATCCACGATCGGATGGACGGCCGCGGCCCGCTTCAGCGTCTGGGCGCCCACCTCCGACAGGCCGATATGCCGGACGTAACCCTTCTCGATCATCTCCGCGATCGCGCCGACCGTCTCCTCGATCGGCACGGCCGGATCCAGGCGCGCGGGGCGGTAGATATCGATGTAATCGACGCCGAGCCGTTGCAGGGAATACGCGAGGAAGTTGCGGACCGCCTCGGGCCGGCCGTCGAAGCCGCCCCAGCTGCCGTCCGGCCCGCGCAGGCCGCCGAACTTCACGCTGAGCAGATAGTCCTCGCGCTTGCGATCGGCCAGCGCCCGGTGGATGAGCATCTCGTTATGGCCCATCCCGTAGAAATCGCCGGTATCGATCAGATTCGCGCCCGAATCCAGGGCGGCGTGAATGGTCGCGGCGGATTCGATCTCGTCGGCCTGGCCGTACACCCCGGACATGCCCATCGCGCCCAATCCGAGGCGGCCGACCTCGGGTCCGGTGGTTCCCAGCCGCACTGTCTCGATATTCGTCATGATGAGAATCCTGCGCGCGGATCCGGAGCTTCGGGAGAGATTGTTCATCGGGGGATCGGCGATCCCTGGCTGCGGGCGCGGCCGGGGCGCACAGTGGAGCCATGGACCGTGCCGAACTCGCCGATTTCCTGCGCCGCCGCCGCGAACAGCTGCAACCGTCGGATGTGGGCGTGGCGCCGGGCGTCCGCCGCCGCACGCCGGGCCTGCGGCGCGACGAGGTGGCGCTGCTCGCGGGCATGTCGACCGATTACTACACCCGTCTCGAACAGTCCCGCGGCCCGAATCCGTCGGTGCAGGTGCTCGGCTCGCTGGCCCGCGCGCTGCGGCTGAGCGACGACGAGCGCGATCACCTCTACCACCTGTGCGGCCATTCCGCGCCCACGCGCGTCGGCGATCGGCACGTCGGCCCCGGTCTGCTGTATCTGCTGAACAAGCTCACCGACACCCCGGCCTGCGTGGTGTCGGATCTGGGCGAGGTCCTGGTGCAGAACCGGATGCACGTCCTGCTCATGGGTGATGTCTCGGGACTGACGGGAATGGATCGTTATCTGATGGTGCGCTGGTTCACCCACCCCGGGGAGCGCGGCAAGTTCCCGGAGGAGGACTGGGCTCGCCTGACCCGCCGCCACGTCGCCGATCTGCGTGCCACCGCCGCGCGCCGCGCGGGCGATGCCGACGTGACCGAGTTGGTGACCCGATTGCGTTCCGCCAGTGCCGAATTCGAGCGGCTGTGGACCGAACACGAAGTGGCCGTGCGGATCAGCGATGCCAAGGTCATCATCCATCCCCGCGTCGGCCGGCTGGATCTGGTCTGCGAGACTCTTCTCACCCCGACCGAGGCCCAGAAACTGCTGGTCTACTATCCGCGCCCCGGCACCGACGCTCAGGAGAGGATGGATCTGTTGCGCGTCATCGGAACTCAGACCATGCCGGGCGAATGGGATTCGGAGACAGTGGCTTCCGATCCGGTGTGACTATCGGTGATCGCCACCCGTCCGCCGTTTACGCGGCTTCAACCGCAGGTTCGGCAAGGGTGGCGCGGGAATGCGCTGCTGCGGTGGGTGGCCCGCGATAGCGTCGAAGCGCCCGGTGTCATGGTTCTCCCAATCGGTGCGCGCCGCATCGATCTCGTCGTGGCTGCGCCCCACGAAGTTCCACCACATCACCAGATCCTCGCCGAACGGTTCACCGCCGATGAGCACCGCATGCGCGCCGGTCTCGCTCGACAGCCGCAGCTCGGTCCGATCGCTGCCCAGATACAGCAGCGGTCCCGGCCCTGCCTTCGTACCCGCCACGGTCAGCTCGCCCTCGATCACCAGCACGGCGTGCTCGAATTCCGTTGTCAGGGGCAGTGTTACGTCCGCACCCATGGCGATCAGCAGATCCGCCCCGACGATCGGGCTGTACGCGGCGGCGGGGGAGCTCACCCCGGCCAGCGCGCCGATCAGCACCCGGGCACTCAATCCCGGCAGCTCCAGCACCGGCAGCTCGCGATGCTGTTCGAAATGCGGGTCGATCCACCGCTTTCCGTCGGGCAGCGCGATCCAGAACTGCAGTCCGTGACCCGCGGGCGCGCCCGCCACGGTGTACTCCGAATGCGCGATGCCGCGCCCGGAGGTCATCAGATTCAGCTGCCCCGGCTCGATCTCCACATCCGAGCCGATGCTGTCTCGATGGCGAATGCGTCCGTCGAACGGCCAGGTGACGGTCTGCAGCCCGATATGCGGATGCGGATCGATATTCGGCGGCAGATCGTCGCTGGGCGCCTGGGATCCGAAGTGGTCGAGGAAGCACCACGCGCCCACCGTCGGCAGATCACGTTGCGGCAGTACGCGTTCCACGGTGACGCCGCGCACCCCGCCCAGCGGTACCTCGCGCGCGGGATAGAACTCCGCGCGCGGTCCGGGCGCGGGCGATGCCTCGCAGACCGCGGCGTCCGGACGATCCTCGAGGTCACTCATGAGGCTTACTCATCGCGCGATACCCTTCCCGACCACGTGCTCATCGTATTCCGGATGTTTGTCCAGCCAGCTCTTGACGAACGGGCAGCGCGCCACGATGGCCCGGCCGCGCGCCACCACGTCCTCGATCGCGCCGTGCGCCAATGTGTTTGCCAGACCCTTACCGCTGAATTCGGTGTCCACCTCGGTATGGATGAAGACGGTGTCGTCGTCGTGCTCCCGGTATTCGGCGAATCCGGCCAGCTTGTCGCCGTACCACACCTCATAGCGATGTTGCGCGTCGTTGCGGACGACGGCCGAGGCCATAGTCTGTTCGGTCATTGGTTCAGTTCTCCTTCCGCGCCCGCACCGGATGCTTGCTCATGATCGACACGCGATTGAACGCACCGATGGTCGTCGCGACCCAGATGACGACGGATACCTGATCATCCGACATGTGTTGTCGCGCAAGAGCATACTCACGCTCGAGGGTCTGTTCATCCGGTAACGCGGTGGTCAGCTCGGCCAGGGCGAGGGCGGCGCGCTGCAGCGGCGGGTAGAGGTCCGAACGCCGCCAGGCGTCCAGCACATCCAGTTGCTGCTGGGTGACTCCGGCCTCCACCGCCAGCCGGGTGTGCAGGTTCAGGCAGTACGGGCAGCCGTTCAGCTGGGAGACGCGGACATTGACCAATTCGACCAGGGCGCGGTCCAATCCGGCCGCCGTGGCCGCGGTGCGGACCGCGAGCGCGACGGCGCCCAGGGCGTGGAAGGGCTCGGGGGTCTGCTTATCGATCCAGATGCGGGCATCGAGCGCGGGTGATTGCATAGCGGACGAATCGTAACCGGGCCCGGGAATCCGTTCAGTGCTCGTTGCGCAGCCTGCGCACGATCTCACCCAAACCATTGCCGATCGCCCGGAGCTGTTCGGGGGTCAGCGCATCGACGAACAGTTCGCGCACGGCCGCCACATGTCCGGGCGCGGCCTGTTCGAGCTTGTGCCGCCCGGCTTCGGTGAGTACCGCGTACACCGCGCGCATATCGGTGGGACACGATCGCCGCCGCACCAGCCCGGCCTGCTCGAGTCGATCGATCTGATAGGTCAGCTTGCTCTTGGAATTGAGCAGTGTGGTGGCCAGCTCGCTCATCCGAAGCTCGTGTCCGGGCGCGGCCGCCAGCTGGACCAGGATCGCGTACTGCAGATGCGACAGTCCGGCATCGTGTTCCAGCTGCTGATCGAGGCGACGATTGAGCAGGCCCCCGGCGGTGATGAAGGCAAGCCAGGCGCGCTGCTCAGTTTCATTCAGCCAGCGCGGAACGCTCATGATGCGAGGTTACCGTTCGTTGTTCTGGTTGGAATAACTTCCCGAAACCTTCTGTTCAAATTTGAACGAAGCGTCCCTGGACATCGGAGCAGCCATGACAGATACGGCCACGGTCCGCACTCGCGTGCGCATTCCGCTCACCTTCGGTGACGGCTATTCGGCGAATGCGGAGGCGGTCACCTTCAATGGGCTCGCCGACGGGAGGGAACATCTCGCGCTACTGCTCGGCCATCGCCCGCTCGCGCGCACGCCCTTGGTCCGGCTGCATTCGGAATGTCTGACCGGGGATGTGTTCGGCTCGGCCCGTTGCGATTGCGGTCCGCAGCTGCGCGAGGCGGTCGAGCGCATCGCCGAGACCGGCGGCATATTGCTGTATCTGCGTCAGGAGGGTCGCGATATCGGGCTGTACAACAAGCTCGACGCCTATGCCCTGCAGGACCAGGGCCTGGACACCTATCAGGCCAATACCGCGCTGGGCCTGCCCGAGGACGGCCGCGACTACCGCGCCGCCGCGCAGATACTGACCGCGCTGGGCGCGACCGCGGTCGATCTGCTCACCAACAATCCGGATAAGCCGCGTCAGCTGCGCGCGCACGGCATCGATGTGCGCGAGACCGTGCCCACCGGCGTGCACGCCACCCCGTCCAATCTGCGCTATCTGCGGGCCAAGGCCGAACACACCGGACATACCATCCGTTTGATCGGATAGCGGCTATTGCACTGCGCGGGCGGCGGTTTCGGTATCGCCGGAGAGATTACGACTGCCCGGTCGCCGATGTCGGGCTCACCTGCGCATCGGAGCCCTCCTCGGGGATCCGCTCGTGGACGGTCAGCAGCAGATGATCGAACCGGCTCTGCACGGCCGGCGGGGCGGGCGGCAGCGTATGGAGTTCGGCCATCAATCGCGCTGCCAGCGTGCGCAATTTGACGTTCGTCTCCTGCGAGCGCCAGCGCAGAATCCGGAAGGCCTGGTCGGCGTCGATGCGGTAGATCCGCATCAGGACCCCTTTGGCCTGTTCGATGACCGCGCGCGCCTCGAACAGTTCGGGCAGGGTCTCGTCGAGGACCTCCTGCCGTTCCTCAGCGAGGGTGTCGGTGACATCGATGTAGTAGCCCGAGGTTCCGACCACCGCGCCGGACTCGTCGAACATGCGGTCGGCCACCACGATCACGTTGTGGATGACGCCCTGCGTATCGAGGAAGCGGTGCCGGCTCGAGAACGATTCGCCCGAATGCAGCGCGTAGTCGAGGACGTCCTGGACATGGGCGCGGTCGTCGGGATGCTTATGCGACAGCAGCAGCTCGGTCGTGGGCGACACCGAGCCGGGTTCGTAGCCGTGCATCCGCGCCACCTCGTCGGACCATTCCCAGCGCTCGCCGGCGAACCAGAAACGGAAACTCCCGACGACCGGACGATGATCGCCGGGTGGCACGTCCTGGTCCGTCTGCGGAATATCTTCGGGCCGCTGCACCTCTGGAGTATCCCATTGGCGTGCGGCCCCTACGAGCCGACGCGTCAAAGTTCACGTTCGAGCATTGACTTTCGACAGTACCGGATGGTACTTGCTAGCAGTCCGAATCCGGGAGCGGTTCGGTCACATGCTTACAATGCCGAATTGTGTTGCAGCGTGGCGCTTTTAGCCTCGTAGATGCCGATCTTGCGATCCAGCACCTCGACGGTCTGCCGCAACTCCTCGATGCGGGCCAGCACCTCGGTGCGGGTCTTGCGGAACATCTCGAGCCGCTGCGGCGTGGTCTCGTCCCCGGCCCGGACCAGTTCGGCGTAGTGCAACATATCGGCCACCGACATGCCGGTGCAGCGCAGTTTGCCGATCAGATCGAGCCAGTTCAGATCGCGGTCGCTGAACCGGCGCTTACCGGAGGCGTCGCGTCCCACGTAGTTCATCAGGCCGATGCGCTCGTACCAGCGCAGCGTGTCGCGGCTGAGGCCGGATCGCTCGGCCACCTCGCCGATCGAATAGCGGGGTCGGTTGAACGTATCGTCGGATATCCGCTCTGATGTCGTCGTCACACTCATCGGGTTCGCCCTTCCGCCGGATCATTTCACGGTACCTACCTGGAGTGCGCTCCAAGCAAGTCGCCGTCGACCGGCCTACGCTGGGTGCATGGCAAAAGAGATCGACCGGCTTCGGGCGCGTTCGGCGCTGGAAACGGTCAAGGAAAGTCCCGTCATCGCCGTTATCGCGGCGCTGCCCGCCCTGGTGCTGCTGGGCGTGGTCTGGTGGCTGACCAACTGGTTCGTGGCCCTGGTCGTCCTCGTGCTGCTCGGCGCGGTCGTGGTGGTCCGGGGGCGGCTGCTGCGCTAGCGGGGGATGTGGAACCGGATCAGCTCACCGGTTCCGGTGTCCGCATCCGCCCAGGTCCGGTCGAATTCCAGAACCGCCAGCGCGGAGGTGGGGAACTTGCGGCTGAGGTCGGTGGCGGCCGCCGAATCCCGGTTCGCCGCCAATTCCCATGCGGTCCACGGCATTCCGGGCGCGTGGCCGATCAGCAGCAGCGTGTCCACGGCATCGTCGGTGAGCTGGACGAGTTCGATCAGCGCGCGCGGTGACGCCTCGTAGATCGACGGTTCGAAGACGACCGGGGCGGTGAGGCCGGTCGCGGCCAGCGTTTCGCGGGTGCGGGTCGAGGTCGAGCAGCGCACGGCGTCGATCCCCGGCTGGGTCCGCCGCAGCCACTCACCGGCCAGCCCGGCCTCGCGCCGGCCGCGCGGCGCCAGCGGCCGCTCATGGTCGGCGACGCCCGGTGGATAGCCGGATTTGCCGTGCCGCATCAGGATCAGGGTCCGCGCCATGGCCACTACCGTAAGCCGATCCGGCCCGACAACCGGACAGCCTTTCGGAGATGTAGCTCACTCTCGAGGCACACTGAAGGTGGCGTCACACTTGTCTGCTTGCGGACATGGCCGTGCCGCATGCCCCGGCTCACCGGGTCGGGGGACCACCGAGATGTTTCGAGGATCCGCGAGATATGGCCTACGTGATCACGCAGCGCTGTTGTAACGACGCCAGTTGCGTACCCGAGTGCCCGGTCGACTGCATTCGTCCCACTCCCGAGCAACCCGAGTTCGCGACGACCGAGCAGCTCTACATCGACCCCGATACCTGTATCGACTGCGGCGCGTGCGTGGATGCCTGCCCGGTGGAGGCCATCTTCTCCGAGGAGGATCTGACCGCATCGCTGGCGCGGTTCCGCGATATCAACGGCGCCTACTTCGAGCGTCATCCGCTGGAATCCAACTTCGACCCGTTGGTCACCCCCGCCCGGCCGCCGAAGGAGCTGGGCACGCTGCGGGTGGCGATCGTGGGCGCGGGGCCGGCGGCCTGCTACGCCGCCGACGAACTGCTGCGGCGCGCCGATGTCGAGGTGGAGATGTTCGACCGGCTGCCCACGCCGTGGGGTCTGGTGCGGGCCGGTGTCGCGCCCGACCATCCCGGCACCAAGGCGGTGTCGACCATGTTCGACAGCGCCTTCCGGCGGGACACACTGCAGTATCACCTGAATGTCGAAGTGGGTGAGCATATCTCGCATGAGGAGCTGCTGGCCCATCACCACGCGGTGATCTACGCGGTGGGCGCCTCCACCGACCGGCGGCTCGGCGTGCCGGGCGAGGAGCTGGCGGGCAGCCACTCCGCGACCGAATTCGTGGCCTGGTACAACGGCCATCCCGATTTCGCCGAGCGCGGCTTCGACCTGTCCGGCGAGCGGGCGGTGATCGTCGGCAACGGCAATGTGGCCCTCGATGTGGCGCGGGTGCTGACGCTGGATCCGGACGAGCTGGCCAAGACCGATATCGCGGATCACGCGCTGGACGCGTTGCGGCAGAGCAGTATTCGCGAGGTCGTCGTGCTGGGTCGACGCGGGCCGCTGCAGGCCGCCTACACCTCCTCGGAGTTCCTGGCACTGGGCTATCTGAAGGGCGTGGACGTCGTCATCGATCCGGCCGAACTCGAGCTGGATCCGGAAAGTCGTGCACTGCTGGACGATCCGGATATCGAACCCTCGCTGCGGCTGAAATACGAACTGGCCCAGGAGTATGCGGCCAAGACGCCGAATCCGGCCCATAAGCGCATCGTCTTCCGCTACCTGACCTCGCCGACCGCCCTGACCGGCGCCGACCGCGTCGAGGGCGTGGAATTCGCGCATAACGAACTGATCGCCGAGGACGGCCTGCTGGTGGCGCGCGCCACCGACCGGACCGAGACCATCCCGGCCACACTGGTGCTGCGCTCGATCGGCTATCGCGGTCAGCCCGTACCGGATCTGCCCTTCGACGAGCGCGCCGGCATCATCCCGAACGCGGGCGGCCGGGTGCTTGCCGAGGGCGATCCGATCCCGGGCGTCTACGTCGCGGGCTGGATCAAGCGCGGCCCCCGCGGCGTGATCGGCTCCAACCGTGTGGACGCCGCCGAGACCGTCGACCACCTGCTGGTCGATTTCACCTCCGGCAAACTTACCGCCCCAACCGCCGACCGCGTCGCGCTGAAAACCCTGCTGTCCCAACGTCAACCGGATCTGGTCGACCGCGAGGGCTGGAAGGCGATCGACGCCGCCGAACGGACGGCCGGCCGCTCCGGCGGCCGTCCCCGGGTCAAGTTCACCTCCCGCGAAGACCTACTGAAGGCCTCCCGCCCCTGACCGGACCTACTGATCCAGCAGATCGATGACGAGCCCATTCTTCGTGCATCGCGAACGCGCCTTCGGATCCGGTTGGGCATCGCAGTGCCAACCGCTGACGACCGCGCTGGTCGAATTGGACACATGCGAGGCGTATTCCGAGGCGACGTTGATGGCCTCGGTGCAGCCGACCTGACCGGTCCCCGGGACGTTCACGGCCATCACCGTGTGGGTGCCGCCGCCCGCGTCGGTGACCGGGCCGCAGTTGACGTCCCCGGTCGGTGTCCGTGACGGTATGGCCGACGCGGTGGGTGCCGCCGGTCCGCCGCCGCCGCGCAGGTCGATGAGGCGGTCGTCCTTGACGCAGCGGTAGGGCGTGGCCGGATCCTGTTGCGGCGCACAGGTCCAGCCGTCCACGGTCGCCGCATCGGCCGACCGCGGCGTGCCGACGTAGTGGACGGCCACCGTGACGGCCTCGGTGCAGCCGACGCGCGCGTTGGCGGTGGCGACGGCGATGACGGTGGCGGCCTTACCGTTCGAGCCGTCCACCGGGCCGCAGTCGACATCGGTCAGGCCGTTCCCCGATGTAGGCCGGGGCGGGAGCAGCGCGGGGGGACTCGATATGGGTGTCGCCGAATGGGACGGCACCGCAGCCGGATTCATCGTCTGCTGGGCCGAACCGGTGAGCGAGGGCTTCGCCGAATCGGACGAATGGCCGCAGCCGGTGAGTCCGAACAGCAGTGCCGTGGTGACCGCGCCGAGCGCGAGAGAGATCGTTCGCACAGCAAGCAAACTACGCGCGATCGGCCGTTCAGGTGGGGAGCGGTCCGATCCGGACCGTTGTCGTGGTGGTGCCGCCGACCACGAACCACAGGCGCAGCACGGGATGTCCGGTGCGATCGCCCGGCTCGTAGCGGCTGCGCACGCTGATGTGCTGGCGCGCCAGCACCGGTGCGATGTACTCGACGACCGCGCGATGCGGCCCGGCCACCAGCTTCGGGAAGTCGACCAGGAAATGCTCCACGGCCTGCCAGTACGCGGCGTTGTTGACATGGTTGAACTGATCGATATCGGTGGCGCGCACGGGAAACGGCAGTTCGGTATCCGACTCCGGCGGGGTCGGATCGCTCAGCCACGGCCGCCAGCGCAGCCGATGCTCGGTCGCGGTGCGGGCCAGATGCGCCAGCCCCTCGTCGCTGATCCGGGTCGGCCGATTGGTCATCTCGTTGATGTTGATCCAGAATCCCTCGGTCTCGATCAGACCGCCGTTCTCGCTGGTGACCTGCACCCGCATATTCGTCCACCGGGTCGACATCGCCGAACACCACCGCCGCAACCCCACCCGATCCGGCCACAGCACGGGCCGCACCACATCGATGACCGTGCGCCGCACGATCCACTGTGGATCGGTGCGATGGAACAACCCGGCGCGCAAGTCCTCTTCCGCGATGTCCTGCAGGTATCGGGCCACGGCATCGAAGCGCAGCCGGTTGTACGGATCCACATCGCCAGCCCGGACGGGCCACGCCGAGGCAAAGCCCATGCCCTCCTGGGGAAGCGGGGCGAGTGGCTGATCGAGTGACACTGGAGCTCCCTCGTGCGTGCTTTTGTGACATGACTTTACGGGGCGTGCGTCACACTGTGATGTTCAGTCGTCTCTACCGGCCCGTAACGGATGCCCGGTTTGCCCGGTTACTACCCGTCGTCGGCGACTGTGTACCGGTGCTATCCGTCGACGAAGTAGCGAGGGGAGGGACCGCAGGTGAAACCGTTGGGGCCGAGTTCGATTCGCCTGATTTCGCGGTCGGCCCCGATAACGGCTGTGGGAGGACCGGCAGCGGGCCGTCGTCCGATAGGCCCTGCTGCCCAACAGCTTCCGAATCCGTCAGTAGCCGACGTAGGCGCCGCCATGCCGCACGGCGACGACCCCGGGCACATTGCCCAGCGAGCCGTACCGGTCGATCGCGTAGCGGCTTGCGGCGAGGATGTTGTCGACGGGGTTCTTGATCTGGTGATGTCCGTCGACGGCGTAGCTGTTGAAGGTGCTATCGATGGTCTGCATCAGGCCGACCGACGGGTGGCCCGCGGCGGCGTTGCTGTCCCAGCCGTTCACGATCGACGGGTCGCCGCCGGATTCGTGCTGGATGATGATCGCCAGCGCGTCCTCGTCGATCGCGTCGGGCGGATAGCCCATCTGGATCAAGATCTGCTTGGCCTGGGCGATCCAATCCTTCACATCGCCGCTCACCGGGACCGACGGCGAATCCGCACCCGATGAGCCCGAACCCAGCGCGCCGAAATCCGTTCCGGTCAGACCGGTTCCGCCGTGGTAGCCGAAGCCGCTGCCGCCGTTGTGGCTGCCGTTGGATCCAGCGTTGTAGGAGACGTTGGTGGCGGTGTGACTGGGTGCGGGGCGCGAAATCGGTGCCGCCGCAACGGGAACAGCCGCGGGGGCGGTCGAGGCGGGGGGAGCGGTGACGGCGCCGATATTCGGGTCGCCCAGGCCCGTATAGGCCGTGTCGACCTTGCCCTTGGCGGTATCGACCGCCGTGGTCGCGGATTCGGCGATGAGTTCGGCCTGTTTGAGAGCGTTGGTGACGGTGGTCTGATGGGTCGCGGCCTTACCGTCCTCATCCAGGTGATGGCTTTGAATCTCGTTGTCGTGCAGGCCCGGCAGGCCCGACCAATAGGACTTCCGCTTGACCGCGGTGACCACCCCGTTGTCCGCCACCTCGAACGGACCCGGCTCTGCCCCGTCCTCGGTGGAGGGATGCAGTGCCGCATCGCGCGCGTCGAGCACGGCCTTCTTGGCGTTCTCGAGGTTCGTCACCTGCTGCCCCAACGCCGTCTGCAACTCCACCAGCGCCTGACTCACCGCGGAGGACCGCGTCTTCTCCGTATTCATCCGATTCTCGGCGATATCGGCGCTGCCGCCGGTCCAGCTCTTGTCGGTGCGGAGTTTCTGAGTGTCGGTGTAGCCCTTGGCGACCGCCTGATCCAGGTCGGTGCTGAGCTTTCCGGCCGCGGCCGCGGCCGCGGTCAGTTGGCTCGGGTTCCACTGTTCGACATCGGGGATGGTGAGGGTCATGTGTGGAGTCCGATCCTGGTCAGCTTGTCGCGGAACTCGTCGTCGGTGAGTTGGACGACCTTGCCGGACTGCTCGACGCTTTCGGCGATCTTGGTGAGGCGGTCGCCGATGCGTTTCAGGGCGTTGTCGACCGAACTCGCGGCCTGCGTGCAGGTCGCGTTCCACTGGGTACCGGGTAGTGCGCCCGCCGCGTCGCCGAGCCCGGAGTGCAGCCCGGCGATGCCGTGCGCCTCGGACGTGAGGTTGTTCGCGAAGGTTTGCAGCGCAGCAAGATCCACGGTCATGCCGCCGGATGGCTGGTCGTTCGCCATGACTCCCCCTCAGGCTCAGTTCAGCGCCTTAGCGTAACAAAACCAGCTCCCATGGACAGCCCTGTGTGAAGAACGCTTAACTTGTGGGCGAGCAGTCACGGACAGAGAGGTCGGCACATGCGCGCAGCCCAGGTGAGCAAGCTCGAGGGGCCCGAGGCCATCGAGATCGTCGACATCGCGGAGCCGACGCCCTATCCGGGCGCGGTGGTGATCGATGTGCACGCGGCGGGAGTGGCGTATCCGGATGTGCTGATGACCCGCGGGCTCTATCAGATGAAGCCCGAACTCCCGTTCGTCGTCGGCGGCGAGGTGGCCGGGATCGTGCGCGAGGCGCCCGAGGACGCCGCGGTGCGGCCGGGCGATCGGGTGGTGGCACTGACCCTGCTGGGCAATGCCATGGCCCAGGTGGCGGTGGCTCCGCCGCAGATGGTGTTCAAGCTGCCGGACAACGTCTCCCTCGAGGCCGGCGCGGGCATCCTGTTCAACGATCTGACCGTGCACTTCTGCCTGCGCAATCGGGGTCGCCTGGCCCAGGGCGAGACCGTGCTGGTGCACGGCGCCGCGGGCGGCATCGGCACCTCGACACTGCGCATGGCCGCCGCGCTCGGCGCGGGCCGGGTGATCGCGGTCGTGAGCACCGAGGAGAAGGCGCGGGTGGCCCGGGCCAACGGCGCGACCGATGTGGTGCTGACCGACGGCTGGCTGGCCGCGGTCAAGGAGCTGACCGGCGGCCGCGGCGTGGATATCGTGCTCGACCCGGTCGGTGGCGACCGCTTCACCGACAGCATTCGCTCGCTCGCCTCGGCCGGGCGGCTGCTCGTGGTCGGCTTCACCGCGGGCGAGATCCCCACGGTGAAGGTGAATCGCCTGCTGCTCAAGAACGTCGAGGTGACCGGCGCGGCCTGGGGCGAATGGATAATGTCGCATCCGGGCTATCTGCGGCAGCAGTGGGCCGAGGTGGAGCCGTTGCTGGCCGCGGGCGCGATCGCCCCGCCCGAGCCGGTGGTGTATCCGCTGGACCGGGCGGCGGATGCCGTTGCGTCGCTGGACAATCGGACCGCCACCGGCAAGGTCGTGGTGACGCTGCGCTGACGGATCCGAGTCAGGACCCGGCGTTGCGGTACGCGGGCGCCTTACTCGTCCCGGCCGGGGTCAGCGTGCGCAGTAATGGCAGGGTGCGATGTGCGACGACGGTCGACAACACGATCACGCTGTGCGAACGCACCACGGCCGCACTGCGATCGATGCTCAGCAGCACCGCCTGCAGGCCCGCATGCGATTCCGCGCCGATGCGGCACAGCACATCCGCCGAGCCGGTGGTGGCATACGCCTCCAGCACGCCCGGGATCGCCTCGAGATCGGCGGCGACCGCGTCGAGTGCCCCCTGCGCGATCTCCAATGTGACGAACGCCTGTACGTCGAACCCTGCCGCGGTCACATCGATGTGTGGATCATAGGAAGCGATCACTCCCGCCTCCTCCATGCGGGCGATCCGCGACTGGACGGTTGCCCGGGCCACCCGGGTGCGACGGGACAGCTCGAGAATGCCCGCCTTCTGGTATTCGTGCATGGCCGACAGGATCGCCAGGTCCAGTTCGTCCAGCTTCGCGACAGTGCGCCCCATAGCCTCTTCCTCAGCTCGCGTTGTTCTATTCAAATTGTCCAGCACAACGGCCGATTTGGTGACGTAATTCACCACGGTGTCTAAAGAATTTCGGCGATATTGCTCAGCCTTGCGGTCCAGCGATTACCTAAGTGCATGACAACCGAGCACCTACCGAGGGACGCCCGTCCGGCCGTGCCCAGTGACGATGAACTCCGCCGCCTCGTCGGCCTGGTCGACCACGATTCGCAGGGCGACCCGTTTCCGGTGATCGGCTGGGACGCGTTGGTCTGGGTGGTCGGCAACGCCACCCAGTCCGCGCACTACCTGGAGTCGGCCTTCGGCATGCGGCTCGAGGCGTACTCCGGCCCCGAGACCGGCAACCGCGACCACAAGGCCTACGTATTGCGCAGCGGCAGTGCGCGATTCGTGATCAAGGGCGCGGTGGATCCGGACAGCCCGCTGGTCGGCCACCATGATCGGCACGGCGACGGCATCGTCGATATCGCCCTCGAGGTGCCCGATGTGGACAAGTGCGTCGCGCAGGCCCGCACCCAGGGCGCGACCGTGCTCGTCGAACCGCATGACGAATCCGACGAGTTCGGCACCGTCCGCGTCGCGGCCCTGGCGACCTACGGCGAGACCCGGCACACGCTGATCGAACGCTCCCGCTACAACGGCCCGTACCTGCCCGGCTACGTCACCCGGCAGTCCACCCACGTCCCGCGCGAGGGCGCGCCCAAGCGGCTGTTCCAGGCCATCGATCACGTGGTCGGCAATGTCGAGCTCGGCAAGATGGACGAGTGGGTGGAGTTCTACCGCCGGGTCATGGGCTTCCAGAACATGGCCGAATTCGTGGGCGACGATATCGCCACCGAATACTCCGCGCTGATGAGCAAGGTCGTCGCCAACGGCAACCACCGGGTGAAGTTCCCGCTCAACGAGCCCGCGGTGAGCCGCAAGAAGTCCCAGATCGACGAGTACCTCGAGTTCTACCGCGGCCCGGGCGTGCAGCACATCGCCCTGGCCACCGGTGACATCCTCACCACCGTCGACGCGTTGCGCCGCGAGGGCGTGGAATTCCTGTCGGCCCCCGACACCTACTACGAGGATCCGGAGCTGCGCGCCCGCATCGGCAAGGTCCGGGTGCCCGTGGAGGAGTTGAAGTCGCGCGGCATCCTGGTCGACCGCGACGAGGACGGATATCTGCTGCAGATCTTCACCAAGCCGATCACCGACCGCCCGACCGTCTTCTTCGAACTCATCGAACGCCACGGCTCTCTCGGTTTCGGCAAGGGAAACTTCAAGGCGCTGTTCGAGGCGATCGAGCGTGAACAGGAGGCTCGCGGCAACCTCTGACCGCTCCGCGTGGCCGTCGGCCGGTACCCGGATCCCAGTAGAGTTCCCTCCATGCGGAGGATCTCGGCGGCGATCGTCACGGGCGCGGCCATCGCGGCGCTGTTGACCGCCTGCGGGTCGGACAAATCCAATAGTGACAGCCCGCCGGTGCGGCCGCCGATGAAGGTGGCCGCACTGGGCCCGTTCGTGGGGGAGTGCGGGCATGTCACCGATGACGAGGTGCGCGATCTCGGTGGCCTGGGCCAGATCTCGCAGACGTTCAAGAATTCGGTCGGCTGCAACTTTCAGGGCGGCGGACTCGACGGGCCCACAGTCACCTTCGCGTCCTATCGGGGCAGCCCGATCGACCGCGAGCGAGCGTGGGTGACCGCGCAGGGCCGCAATCCGGAGACCATCGATGTCGGCGGGCACAAGGGCTTCCAGGACGCTGATCAGACGGGCCAGATCTGCGACCTGGCGGTGCAGCTGGGCGACGACTTCTTCGAATGGTCCACCTACGCGGGCGCCTTCGGGCTGCCCTCCCCGAATCCCTGCGACAAGAACCGCAAGCTGGCCGAGCTGACCGTGCAGCGGCTGAAATGAGGGGCGCGATGAGATCACGAGTCGCGGTGGCGGCGATCGCCGCACTGTCCGTCGCGGTGGCGGTCGGCGGATGCGGGCGCACCGTCCCCGGTTCCGCCCAGCCGGCCGGGGCCGGCGGCGGGGTCAACATGAACTTCGACAAGCTGCTGCGCGAATGCGAGGTGGTGCAGCCGGATCAGATCGCCAAGGCGACCGGCGCGCAGAGCATCCCGGGCACCTTCAACGGCGCGGTCTGCATGTGGTCGCTGTCCGGCGCGCCGGGCGGCGACGGCATGGCCACGCTGAACTGGTACGAGATGGGCACGCTGAGCAACGAGAAGCAGAACAACGATCGGCTCGGCTATCAGACCACCGATGTCAACGTGCAGGGCAGGCGTTCGATGCAGGTCCATCGACCCAACGATCCGGACTCCTGCGGTGTGATGGCCCCGGCCGCCGATACCGGCATCATCGGCTGGTGGATCAACTACCGACCCGGCGGCGGACATCCTGATCCGTGCGATGCGGCACAGAAACTGGCAGAGTTGACCCTGAACCTCGCCCGATAGACCGCATATTCGTCCGACCCGTCACCTACCACGGGGGTACCTGCTTTTGCCCCCCGCCGCGCCGACGGGTATCGTGGATCGCTGTGCCCGGAACGTGCGGGCAAGCTTGTGTGCAGGACGTAAGCCAGCGAGAGCGGCCGAACGTTTCAGCGTGCCCGAAAAGACAGGCCCGCGCTGCGCGCGACACGCCCGACCTCGGGACGCAGGGAACGCAGCTCGGGACGCGGGTGAAAGCTCGATGACACAGACATGAAGAGTTAGTTCCAGACACCTGGTTACTGAATAAGGAAAGCCGGTATATGCCAACCATCAGCCAGCTGGTCCGCAAGGGTCGCCGCGACAAGGTCGCGAAGACGAAGACCGCGGCCCTCAAGGGGAGCCCGCAGCGTCGTGGCGTGTGCACCCGCGTGTACACCACGACCCCGAAGAAGCCGAACTCCGCGCTGCGCAAGGTCGCGCGCGTTCGTTTGACCAGCGCGGTCGAGGTGACGGCCTACATCCCCGGTGAGGGCCACAACCTGCAGGAGCACTCGATGGTGCTCGTGCGCGGCGGTCGTGTGAAGGACCTCCCGGGTGTGCGCTACAAGATCATCCGCGGTTCGCTCGACACCCAGGGTGTGAAGAACCGCAAGCAGGCCCGCAGCCGCTACGGCGCCAAGAAGGAGAAGAGCTAATGCCGCGCAAGGGCCCCGCTCCCAAGCGTCCCCTGATCAACGATCCGGTGTATGGATCGCCGCTGGTCACCCAGCTGGTGAACAAGATCCTGCTGGACGGCAAGAAGTCGATCGCCGAGCGCATCGTCTACGGCGCGCTGGAGCAGGCGCGCGAGAAGACGGGCACCGATCCGGTCGTGACCCTCAAGCGCGCGCTGGACAACGTCAAGCCGGCCCTCGAGGTCAAGCCGCGTCGTGTCGGTGGCGCCACCTACCAGGTGCCGGTCGAGGTTCGTCCCGGCCGCGCCAACACTCTGGCGATGCGCTGGCTCGTGAGCTTCTCCCGCCAGCGTCGTGAGAAGACCATGGTCGAGCGTCTGGCCAACGAGCTGCTGGATGCCAGCAACGGTCTGGGCGCCTCGGTGAAGCGTCGTGAGGACACCCACAAGATGGCCGAGTCCAACCGGGCCTTCGCGCACTACCGCTGGTGACCCACCGCCCGGACCGCCGCCGGTGAAGGAACGGCGCCGGGAGGCGAGTCACAGTCGGGCGCGGCATTATACCGCCGCGCTCGACGTTGAACAAGTGATGACCCCCGACAGGGTCGTTCCCGTAAATCCCAACTAGCTACGAGCGGGGAAGATTTCCGTGGCACAGGACGTGCTCACCGACCTCAACAAGGTCCGCAACATCGGCATCATGGCCCACATCGATGCCGGTAAGACCACGACAACCGAACGCATCCTCTTCTACACCGGTATCACCTACAAGATCGGTGAGGTCCACGACGGCGCGGCCACGATGGACTGGATGGCCCAGGAACAGGAACGCGGCATCACGATTACGTCCGCCGCGACGACCTGCTTCTGGAAAGACAACCAGATCAACATCATCGACACGCCGGGACACGTCGACTTCACGGTCGAGGTGGAGCGCTCACTGCGTGTGCTCGACGGCGCAGTTGCGGTCTTCGACGGCAAAGAGGGCGTTGAGCCGCAGTCCGAGCAGGTGTGGCGGCAGGCGGACAAGTACGACGTCCCGCGCATCTGCTTCGTCAACAAGATGGACAAGCTCGGCGCGGACTTCTACTTCACCGTGCAGACCATCAAGGACCGCCTGGGTGCCAAGCCGCTGGTGATCCAGCTGCCGATCGGCGCCGAGGACACCTTCGAGGGCATCGTCGACCTGGTCGAGAACAACGCCAAGGTGTGGCGTGGTGAGACCAAGCTGGGCGAGCAGTACGAGGTCGTCGAGATCCCCGAGGATCTGAAGGACCGTGCCGAGCAGTACCGCCAGGAGCTGCTGGAGACCGTCGCCGAGTCGGACGAGGCGCTGCTGGAGAAGTTCTTCGGCGGCGGCGAGCTCTCGATCGAGGAGATCAAGGGCGCGATCCGCAAGATGACGGTCAACTCGGAGCTCTACCCCGTGCTCTGTGGCTCGGCGTTCAAGAACAAGGGCGTGCAGCCCATGCTCGACGCCGTGATCGACTACCTTCCGAACCCGCTGGACGACGGCGGCACCGACGGCCATGTGCCGAACAAGGAAGATCAGATCATCCACCGCAACGCCGACGTCACCGAGCCGTTCGCGGCCCTGGCGTTCAAGGTTGCGACGCACCCGTTCTTCGGCAAGCTGACCTACGTCCGCGTGTACTCGGGCAGGGTCGACTCCGGTGCCCAGGTCATCAACTCGACCAAGGGTAAGAAGGAGCGTCTGGGCAAGCTGTTCCAGATGCACTCCAACAAGGAGAACCCGGTCGCCGAGGCGCAGGCCGGTCATATCTACGCGGTCATCGGTCTGAAGGACACCACCACGGGCGACACCCTGTGCGATCCGCAGAACCAGATCGTGCTGGAGTCCATGACCTTCCCGGCCCCGGTCATCGAGGTCGCGATCGAGCCGAAGACCAAGGCCGACCAGGAGAAGCTGGGCACCGCCATCCAGAAGTTCGCGGAGGAGGACCCCACCTTCAACGTGAAGCTGGATCAGGAGACCGGCCAGACCGTCATCGGCGGTATGGGCGAGCTCCAGCTCGACATCTACGTCGACCGCATGAAGCGCGAGTTCAAGGTCGAGGCCAATATCGGTAAGCCGCAGGTGGCCTACCGTGAGACCATCACCAAGAAGGTCGAGAAGTTCGAGTACACCCATAAGAAGCAGACGGGTGGCTCGGGTCAGTTCGCGCGGGTCATCATCGCCCTCGAGCCCCTGGTCGAAGGCGAGGATGGCGCGACCTACGAGTTCGCGAACAAGGTCACCGGTGGTCGCGTCCCGAAGGAATACATTCCGTCGGTCGACGCGGGCATCCAGGACGCCATGCAGTACGGTGTGCTCGCTGGCTATCCACTGGTGAACGTGAAGGCTTCGCTGCTCGACGGCGCCTACCACGAGGTCGACTCCTCGGAAATGGCGTTCAAGGTTGCCGGCTCGCAGGCTTTCAAGGAAGCGGCTCGCAAGGCCGGTCCGGTGATCCTCGAGCCGCTGATGGCGGTCGAGGTCACCACGCCCGAGGATTACATGGGCGAAGTGGTCGGCGACCTGAACTCCCGCCGTGGTCAGATCCAGGCCATGGAGGAGCGCAGTGGTGCCCGTGTCGTCAAGGCGCTGGTTCCGCTCTCGGAGATGTTCGGTTACATCGGTGACCTGCGGTCGAAGACCCAGGGCCGGGCGAACTTCTCCATGGTGTTCGATTCGTACGCGGAGGTTCCGGCCAACGTGTCGAAGGAGATCATCGCCAAGGCGACCGGCGAGTAGTCCGGGCGTCAGAAAGACCCAATCCCCGCGCATGCGGGGGTGATCCCAAACCGCACTGCTGCTTAGCAAGCACCAACAAGTCCAGGAGGACATCAAGTGGCGAAGGCGAAGTTCGAGCGGACGAAGCCCCACGTCAACATCGGCACCATCGGTCACGTCGACCACGGCAAGACCACGCTGACCGCGGCGATCACCAAGGTGCTGGCTGACAAGTACCCGACCCTGAACGCGGCTTTCGCGTTCGACCAGATCGACAAGGCGCCGGAGGAGAAGGCTCGTGGTATCACGATCAACATCTCCCACGTCGAGTACCAGACGGAGAAGCGGCACTACGCCCACGTCGACGCCCCGGGTCACGCGGACTACATCAAGAACATGATCACCGGTGCCGCCCAGATGGACGGCGCGATCCTGGTCGTGGCCGCCACCGACGGCCCGATGCCGCAGACCCGTGAGCACGTGCTGCTCGCCCGTCAGGTCGGCGTGCCCTACATCCTGGTCGCGCTGAACAAGTCCGACATGGTCGACGACGAGGAAATCCTCGAGCTCGTCGAGATGGAGGTCCGCGAGCTGCTGGCCTCGCAGGAGTTCGACGAGGACGCCCCCGTCGTGCGCGTGTCCGGTCTGAAGGCGCTCGAGGGCGACCCGAAGTGGACCGAGGCCATCCTCGAGCTCATGAACGCGGTCGACGAGTCGATCCCGGAGCCGGTTCGTGAGACCGACAAGCCGTTCCTGATGCCGATCGAGGACGTCTTCACGATCACCGGTCGTGGCACCGTCGTCACCGGTCGTATCGAGCGTGGCATCATCAACGTCAACGAGGAAGTCGAGATCACCGGCATCCGCGAGAAGACGCAGAAGACCACGGTCACCGGCGTCGAGATGTTCCGCAAGCTGCTCGACTCGGGTATGGCCGGCGACAACGTCGGTCTGCTGCTGCGCGGCCTCAAGCGTGAGGACGTGGAGCGCGGCCAGGTCGTCATCAAGCCGGGCACCACGACCCCGCACACCGAGTTCGAGGGCCAGGCGTACATCCTGTCGAAGGACGAGGGCGGCCGCCACACCCCGTTCTTCAACAACTACCGCCCGCAGTTCTACTTCCGCACCACCGACGTGACCGGTGTCGTTACCCTCCCCGAGGGCACCGAGATGGTCATGCCGGGCGACAACACCGAGATGAGCGTCAAGCTCATCCAGCCGGTCGCCATGGAAGAGGGCCTGCGCTTCGCCATCCGCGAGGGCGGCCGCACCGTCGGCGCCGGCCGGGTCACCAAGATCGTCAAGTGATCCTGTCCTTCCTCGGAAGGTAAGTACGCGAACAGGGCCGCTCCCGAAAGGGGGCGGCCCTCTTCGTATTTCGATGAACTAGACTCGTCGATATGACGGCGATGCCCACCATCACGGATAAATCTGATCCCGCGGTGCAGCGAATTCTCGACATTACGAAGCCCTCCCGAGGGAACATCAAGACCACGCTGATCGAGGACATCGAACCGATTTCGCACTGCCTGCGTGCCGGACTCGATTTCGTCGAAATCTATGCGACCGAAAAGAATCCGCTGCCGGACGATATCGTCGCCGTCGCCGAATCGCGTGGGATTCCGATCCGGACGATGGATTCCGCGATCGTCAATCATGTGTTCAAGGTGGAGAAGAAGCCCAAGGTCTTCGGCATCGCGCGCGTCCCGCGGCCCTGCGGATTCGCCGATACCGAGAAGAAGCCGGGTGACCTCGTCGTCCTCGACGGCGTGAAGATCGTCGGCAATATCGGCGCGATCATCCGGACCTCGTACGCATTGGGTGTATCCGGCATCGTCCTGGTCGACAGCGATCTCACCAGCATTGCCGACCGACGTCTCATCCGAGCCAGTCGGGGCTATGTGTTTTCGCTGCCGATCGTGCTCGCCGATCGCGCCGCGGCCACGAAGTACCTTTCCGACAATGGCGTGCCGATGGTGGTTTTCGATGCGGGCGGTGCGATTACGCTCGGCGAGCTGGAGCGGCGCGACGAACGACTCGCGCTGTTGTTCGGCAGCGAGAAGACCGGCCCTTCCAGCGATTTCCAAGGCGTGCGCAAGATTTCGGTCAGCATCCCCATGAGCGAGGCCGCGGAATCGTTGAACGTCTCCGTGGCGGCCGGTATCGCCCTCTATCAGAGAAGCGGCCGCGGTCTGGAAGCCACTCGCTGAGAGGCGTTATCGCTCAAGAGGTTTCGGTGGCGGCCAGCAGGGCCTCGGCGAATTGGCGCATCTGGGTGGCGCCGCCGAACCAGGCGGAGACCAGATCGACCGCGGTGGTCCGCGTGCGATGCGCGGCGCGGATGAACTCCTCCAGCGACGCCTCCCCGGATTCGGCCTTGCGGGCGACGGTTTCGAGGGTATGGCTGGCCAGCAGCAGGCGCATCACCAGATGGA
Organism: Nocardia sp. NPDC051570; assembly: GCF_044454005.1. NCBI lineage: Bacteria > Bacillati > Actinomycetota > Actinomycetes > Mycobacteriales > Nocardiaceae > Nocardia > Nocardia sp. NPDC051570. Next base: position 114,824 of record NZ_JBITDI010000010.1, read on the forward strand.
TGTCGACCGTGGTCGGGGCGTCCTCCAGCGGATTGCTGGCGTGGCGGTTGGCCGCGCGGCGGGATGGGGGAGGCTCCGGGGCCGCCCGGCGGGATGCGGGGGGTTCGGCGCGGCGCGTGGGCTCGGTCGCCGCGCGGCGGGCGGGCTCCGGCTCGAGGCGGTAGGTGCTCTCCTCGGCGCGGTGGTTGTTGAGATCCGGGCGCGGCTGTGGCTCGGGCCGAACCGATTCGACCGAACCTCGCGGTTCCGGCCTGATCGTCACCGAATCCGGTGCGGCCCCCACCGATTCCGAACGCGGCGTGGGCGATTCGGACCGCGGCGTGACCGTGGGTGCCGTCCCGCCCGGCCACTGTGGGCCCGCCTCCGCCGGCTGTGTCCAGTGCACGCCGTTGTCCTGGCCGAGGCTCGTCCGGACGGTCGGGTCGTAGCCGGTCAGGCCGCTCGTCGCCGCCGGGCCCGAATCGTTCACCGGATGGGTGAGGCGATATCCCTCAGGCCGGGAGCGGTTCGGTTCCCCGAAGCTGGCGAAGTCGGCGTCGGTCATAGCCGCCATGCTAGGCGAGGGCGTCCAGTCGTGCCGGAGGCCGCCCGAGTGAGTCCGATTGCGGGAGCGATTTGTCACTGACACTGCCTCGGTGTGGAATTCAGCAGTTACTCGGCGCCGGTTCGCCGCGGAAACGGGCATCGAGCCAGTTCACCATGGACGGCAGGCCCAGTACCGCCGCGGAGAGATGTTCCGGTGAGGGATTCACCTCGGCCTGCAGGCGCACACCGGCCGCGCAGTAGCGGGCGTTGGTATCGAGGATCGCATCGATCGGGATGAGCGGATCGGACTGCGAATGCCATTCGAAGATCGGGATGTTCGGCACGCCGTCGAACAGTTCGAGACTGTTCTCCTCCACCACCTTCCAGGCCTCCGGACTGTCGACCAGCGAGGTGTTGGCCGCGAAATCCAGGACGCTGCGCCCGGCGCCGGTGGCCAGGATTTCGTTGGTGCATCCGTTGGCCATGGCATTGCTGGCGGCGAGGCCGCGCGCGTTCATATAGTCGCTGATCGGCAGCCGATCCGGATATTCGCGCTCGAGTCCGATCGCCGCGGCCATGGCCAGTCCGAATGCCGGATGCGGATTGGTCCACAGCGCCTTGACCATCGTCTCCAGATTCATCGGCACGCCACCGGTGGCCGCGCCCGCGATATCCAATTCGGGTGCGTAACTGGGCTGCAGCGCGGCGGCCCAGGCCGTCGCCATCCCGCCACCGGAGTATCCGGCCATGGTGACCGGACTCTGTGTCACCTGAAGGTCCGGAATCCGTTTGACCGCGCGAATCCCGTCCAGGGTGATCTGACCGCCCAACCGCGCCGCGCCGTAGGCGAATTGCGGTCCGAGATGATCCGGCAGGGCGACGCTCCAGCCGCGTAACAGCAGGGCGTTCAGCGCGGGTGCCTCGCGCACCGCCAGATTCGGATCGCCGGTGTACAGCACGTGCGAGACCGCGCACTGGGTGCCGAGCCCGTTGATGATGTGCTGATAGGACAGCAGCGGCCCGTCGGGGCGGTGCGTGAACGGGGTCAGCACGGTGGTGGTGGCCGCGATCGGCTCGCCGTGGGAGTTGGCGGAGCGGAACTTGATCAGCGTGACGCTGGTGCCGGGAAACGACAGCAGTGGCGGCATCGCCCGCACCGCGAGCACATCGCCCGCGGCGTAGTCGGCCAGATCCGGCGGGGCCGCGTAGAAGGGATCGGGGTCGGGCACCGGATACAGCGGCTGCGCGCCGGCCGGGACGGCCGCGATCAGGCCCAGGACGACGCCGACCACGACGCTCAGGAGCAGTCCGGTATAGCCGCGCTTGGTAACCGAACCCTGACTGGTCACACCGATAACCTCCATGGCAAATGTTCAGCTACGGACGACTGGCCAGTTGGTATTCAAGTGTCAAACGCGCTCATGGCTAGGCGACACGCCGAGCCGGGAGAGGGAAGGTTATGTGAACTTCCAGCGGGAACCCGATACCGCGCCCAGACCCGCAGGTGGCGTGTCGATCGGCGCTCAGCCCATATGGGTCATGCCCGCGGCGACCACCTGCGAGATGTTGAGGATCTCGTCCGCGGTCGCCACCGCGAGGCCGTCGAGGGCGTGCAGCCGATCGGTGGTGGCGATGGCCAGCATGGCCGACACCCAGGCGCCCGCACAGGCACGCAGTGTGCCGGGCCGCACCGGGCCGGGCGCGCTGTCGGCCAGCACGCGGGCGGTGATGTCGAGGAGCTGATCGCGCATGCGGCGCAGCTGCTTTCGCACATCGGGATGGGTATCGGCCTCGCGCCACATGATGACGCGCAGTACCGAGGAGTGATGGTCGCGCAGGTTCAGCGCGGCGTCCAGATTCACCAGGCTCCGGGCCGGATCACCCGGTGTGACAACGATATCGATGTTCTCGAGCGGAGGGGTCGGCACCCGCTCGGCCATCAGCGCCGACAGGATCGACTCCTTGGTGGGGAAGTAGTAGAAGACCAGGCCCTTGGGAACCCCCGCGGTCGCGGCGATGGCCGCCGTCGCCGTCGCATCGAAACCGTGCGCGGCGAACAGGCTTTCGGCCGCATCCAGAATGAGCAGACGGGCGTCACCGTCGACCTTCTTGCTTCGGCGACGCCCTGCTCGATGGGGTTTGGGCATCTGCGTCAGTGGGCCGTGTGCAGGCGCCCCGCTACCTGCGGCAGTGCCGCCACCGCTACCACCACGGTCAGCACGCCCACGATCCACGCCGTCCACGACGCGCCATTGTAGGCCTGGAAGTTCATCACCCACGGGGAGATGAACAGCAGCACCCCGAACAGACCCATCGCATAATCGAGGCCGGCCAGCGCCGGACGCGAGATCTGCGCCAGGCCGGTCAGCGCGATGAGTACACCCAGAACGACCAACGTCCACATCGCACGATCGCCATGATCGACCCAGATGGGTGACAGCGCGGTGAAGACGCCAAGCACGACCGCGATGTAATCCTGTGCGCGGCTATCGGTGAACATCATGTGCCTCCTCGTAGGCAAGGGATATGTTCCTCACTCGGTATAACTCTGATTGACCGCCCGATCAATATCTGATCCGCAACGATTGCCGGGCGCTATGACTGTGGCGCGCATCACGATGGAAATTAGAACGTGTTCTAGAATATGTTGGAGTGGTGACTACTGTGGCGCGTCCGATCGTGATCGTCGGCGCGGGCCTGGCGGGCCTGCGCACCGCGGAGGAATTGCGGCGCGGTGGATACCGCGGCGGGCTGATCCTCATCGGCGACGAATCGCTGCTGCCCTACGACCGTCCGCCGCTGTCCAAGCAATTCATCCGCGGCGAGACCGATGACACCACTCTACGGCCTCCGGAGTTCTTCGCCGACAACGAGATCGAGCTGCGCCTAGGGGTGCCCGCGGTAGGGGTGGACACCGCGGCCCGCCGGGTGCGGCTGGCCGATGGTTCCGCGGTGGACTACGAACAGTTGATCATCGCGACAGGGCTGCGCCCCAAGCGGATTCCCGGATTGCCCGAGGTCGCGGGCGTTCATATGCTGCGCGGACATTCGGATGCGGTGGCCCTGCGCGACGGGCTGTCCGGTGCGACCACGGTGCTGGTGGTCGGCGCGGGTTTCATCGGCTGTGAGCTCGCGGCCAGCTTCCGCGCTCGCGAGGTGAATGTGGTTCTGGTAGAACCACAACCGGCACCGTTGGCGGCGGCGCTGGGCGAGCGGGTCGGTGCGCTCGTCGCCCGGCTGCATCGTGAGGCCGGCGTCGATCTGCGCTGCGGCGTCGGGCTGGATTCGCTTGTGGTGGAGGGTAATTCGGCTCGCGGCGCCCGTCTGGGCGACGGAACCGTGGTCGACGCCGATCTGGTGGTGATCGGCGTCGGCTCGGTCCCCGTCACGGACTGGCTCGCCGACTCGGGTATCGCGCTCGCCGCGCCCAATGCGGGCGGCGGCGTCCTCGCCGACGAGGTCGGTCGCACGTCGGTCGAGGGCGTATGGGCCGTCGGCGACGTCGCGGCCTGGCGCCACGACACCGGTGTGCAGCGCCGCGTCGAACACTGGACCAGTGCGGGCGAACAGGCTCAGCTGTTGACCTGCGCCCTGCTCGGCGCCGAGCCGCCCGCCGTCCCGCGCGTCCCGTATGTCTGGAGCGACCAGTACCAGCTGAAGATCCAGGTCCTGGGCACCCCGTCACCCACCGACGAGGTCCGCGTCGTCGAGGACGACGGCCGCAGATTCGTCGCCCACTACTTCGCCGACGGAGTCCTCACCGCCGTCGTCGGCGCGGGCCGCTCGGGCCAGGTCATGAAGATGCGCCCCCAGCTCATCGCCCGCGACCACTCGACCGTCGACTGACGTCCTCCGGGCGGGCTCGCGCCGCTTGGCCGGGAGGTGTGGTCGGCAACTGACCGCTCGCGGACTGCTCGGCTGGGAGGTGTGGTCGGCAACTGACCGCTCGCGGACTGCTCGGCTGGGAGGTGTGGTTGGCAACTGACCGCTCGCGGACTGCTCGGCCGGGAGATGTGGCTGGCAACTTGGCCGCTCCCGGACCTCTTGGCCGGGAGATGTGGCCGACATCGGGTGTGAGGTTGGCCCATGCGGAGGAACTCGGGTCGGGGGACGCTAATACAGTTGGGCGTGTGATCGTCTCGCTCATCGACTCGGGACTGGGCCTGCTGCCCACGGGGGCATGGCTGCGCGCGCTGCGGCCGGATCTGGATCTGCTGCTGCAAACCGACCCGGACGGGGCGCCGTGGGGGCCGAAACCCGAGCCGTGGGTGGTCGATCGGGTGCTGGAGGCGGCCCGGCGGGCGATGCGGATGGGCGCCGAAGTCATCGTGCTGCCCTGCAATACGGCCAGCGTGACCGCGCTGGAACAGGTGCGCGCCGAGGTCGGCCCCGAGGTGCCGGTGATCGGGACGGTGCCGGCCATCAAGCCCGCCGCGGCGGTCTGCCGCACGGTGGCGGTCTGGGCGACGGCCGCGACCACCGCCAGCCGCTATCAGGCCGATCTGATCGCCCGCTTCGGCGGGGACGCGCATGTGGTCGGCGTGGCCTGCCATGGACTGGCCGATGCCATCGACCACGGCGATCTGCCCGCCATCGGAGAGGCGATCCAGCGAGCCGCGGAGCAGACCCCGGACGATATCGAGGGCATCGTGCTGGGCTGCACGCACTATCCGCTGGTCATGGATTCGATCATCGCCGCGCTGCCCGATCATGTGCGACTGTTCGACAGCGCCGAAGCCGTTGCCGCCCAAACCCTTCGGCGGATGGATGCGCTCGGCCGCCCGACCGCGGGTTCGGGCGCGGTGACGGTGCTCAACAGCGGTCGCCCCGGCGCCCTGCCTGCCGGTGCGGCGGCCTTCGAATCCGGCCGGATCCTCGGCGCTACCGCCGACGCCGCCACCCGGGGCTGAGCGTGACCGCCGTTGCGGTGCAGCAGGCCCTGGTGGCCGTGGCCGATCCGGCCGACGCCATCCACCTGCAGCGGTTCTTCAAGACCGGGCCGGGGGAGTACGGCGAGGGCGATGTCTTCCTCGGTGTCCGGGTGCCCGCCACCCGCGCGGTGGCCAAACAGTTTGCGGAGCTGCCGCTTTCCGAGATCGACGTGCTGCTCGACAGTCCGGTGCACGAGCATCGGATGGCCGCGCTGGTGATTCTCAATGCCGCCATGGCCATGGCGATGAAGCCGCGCACGAACGATGCCGCGGCACAGGAGCGGATCGTCGCCTGCTATCTGGGGGCCGTGCGCCGCGGCCGGGTGAACAACTGGGACCTGGTCGACATCTCCGCCGAGAACATCCTCGGCCCCTGGCTGTCGACCCGCCCCCGCGACCTGTTATTCCAACTGGCCCAACGGGATTCGCTCTGGGAACGCCGGGTGGCCCTGCTGTCCACCTTCGCCTTCATCAAAGCAGGCGACCCCACCACCACCTTCGCCCTGTGCGAGCGCCTGCTCGACGACCGCCGCGATCTCATCCAGAAGGCCGTCGGCTGGATGCTCCGCGAGGTGGGCAAACGCATCGACCGCACCCTGTTACTGAACTTCCTCGACCAGCACGCCGCCGAAATGGGCCGCACCGCTTTGAGTTACGCCACCGAGCATCTGGAAGGCCCAGTGCGGCAGCGGTATCGGGATATGCGGTAGGGATCCCCGTCCCAGGCGCCTGGGACGGGGAACAAAGGGTGGGGCGCTGGGAGCGCCCGTCTATGACAGGGAGTGGGTGCGCTGGGAGGCCTGCCTGCGGCGGGAGCGGGTGGCGTTGGGAGGCCCCCGCTTATGACAAGGAGCGGGTGGCGCTGAGGGGCCCCGCTTACGACAAGGAGTGGGTGGCGCTGAGGGGTCCGCCTACGGCCGGGAGCGGGTGGTGCTGGGAGGCCCCGTCGACGGCAGGGCGTGAGGGGCCGGGCGAGAAGTTGGGCGCTGGATCAGAACTGGATCTTGAGGTGGTCCGTGATGGGGTGGGCCTGGCAGCCGAGGATGTAGCCCGCTTCGATGTCCTCGGGGTCGAGGATTTCGCTGTTGGTCATTTCGACCTTGCCCTCGAGGATCGTGCAGGCGCAGGAGCCGCATTCGCCCTCCTGGCAGGAGTAGGGGACGTCGATTCCCTTGGCCAGCATGATGTCCACCAGAGTTTGGCGGCGGGGCCAGCGGAGGTTGTGGACCTCGCCGTCGAGTTCGACCTCGACGGTGGCGGCGTCGGCGGCCTCCTCGTCGGTGACCTCGGCGGGGGCGGTCACCGAGAAGGGGTCGCCCGCAAGGGAGTTGAAGATCTCGGCGTGAGTTCGGTTGCGCGGCACGCCGATCTGGGCCAGGGCGTCGTGCACCAGGTCCATGAAGGCCTTGGGGCCGCACAGGAAGGCTCGGTGGGCGGTGTAGGGGGCGACGAGTGCGGCCAGTCCCTCGGTGCTGGGCAGGCCCTGCAGTGTCTCCAGCCAGTGCACGACGATCAACCGCTGCGGATGCTTATCGCCGAGTTCGCGCAATTCGTCGGCGAAGATGACGGATTCGCTGTCGCGGTTGGCGTAGATCAGCACCACCCGGCCGCTACCGCGCGCCAGCGCCGACTTGAGGATCGACATCACCGGCGTGATGCCGCTGCCCGCGGCGAACAGCAGTAGATCCTCGTCGAGATCCTTGGGCGTGAAAACGCCTGAGGGCGGCAGTACTTCGAGCTCGTCGCCGGCCTTCACGTTGTCGCACAGCCAATTCGAGGCATAGCCGTCGACCGTGCGCTTGACGGTGACCTTCGGGCGGTCGTCGGTATGCGGCGAGCTGGCCAGCGAATAGCAGCGCGCCACCGATCCGGTCCGCTCGCTGGGGATGCGCAGGGTGAGGAATTGGCCCGGCTGATAGGTGAACCGCTCGCGCAGCTCCTCGGGTACGTCGAAGACCAGCGAGCAGGCGTCGGTCGTCTCGGTGATGACCGCGGACACCCGCAGCACGGCAGATCGCGAGCCGTGTGGCACTTCAACGGTGGTCATGGTGTCCTCTCGAGCCGTACCAGAACTAGAACGTGTTCTAGTATCACGATACGTGGCCCTCCCGCTGCCGGACAAGCTGGGCCTCCAGGCCCGCGATCAGCACACTGATGCCGAAGTCGTAGGAGTACTTCCCGCGCAGATCGCCGATATGTTTCACCGCCCGCTCGACCGCCTCGGGCAGTGCGACATCGGCCAGGCCCGCCCGATCGCGCGGATTCACCCGCGCGCGCCCGAACAGATAGGTATGGATGGTCGCGTACGAGGCGAGCACATTGCGATCGTCGAATCCGGCCTCGAACAGGATCTCCATCACCGCGGCGATCAGATCGAGTTGTTTTCCGAGCATCTGCTCGATGAGCACATCGCCCAGCCCCGGATGTTTGCGCAGCTTTTCGTCGATCTGATCGATGAGATCGCGCAGTCGCTGTTGCCACGGGCCCGATTCCGGCGGTGGTTTGCGCACGCCGGTCAGTGCCGCGGTGGCGACCAGATCCAGTAGTTCGCGTTTGTCGGCCACGTAGTAATACGGCGCCATCGGAGAGACGCCGAGTTCGCGAGACAGCCGGCGCATGGACAGTTTGTCCACTCCGTCCTCGCGCACGACCCGCAATGCGGCCTCGACGATCTCGGATTCCGACAGGGTATTACCGCCCCCGCTCGTCTGCATCCGTCCGACTCCCATGCCACCTCGCGACCGTGCCGCAGCCCCACCACCCGTCGGCAACCCGTCATCTACTGTTCAACGTGCTTTATCCCTCCGCAGTCTAGAGCCCGCCCTGTTCGTATCGGTCCGTGTGTGCGCGGGTTGCCCGAAGAACGCCCGGACGACGGCGATTCGAGGTATTTGCCGATGATGAACCGGCGCGCTGTTCGCGGTGATCTTCATCGCATCCGACCGGAAGTTGCGATCCGATAGCCAGCAACTCCGATGAATAGCAGCCGGGTCGCCGGGCGGCGCGTCGGGTGGCGCGCGCGGTATTCGTATCGAATTCGGTGCGTTTTATTCGACACTGTGTGCCCGAACGGCAATGAGCGCATAGCATCCCAGGAATGCGCCATGATCGACTGCCCGACGGGTTCGGGGTTCGAATCGATCCACGGGTGCGCACCTACTCCGGTGGTCGGTACCTGGTCGGGGGTTCGCCGACGAGGTTGCTGCGACTCGCGCCGGAGGCGGCGGCCCTGATCGGTGACGGCTATCTGGAGGTGACCGACCCCAAGTCGGCCGTGGTTGCCAGACGGCTGCTCGACTCCGGTGTGGCCAATCCCCGTCCGCGCCTGTTGCCCTCGCCCGAGGATGTGACCGTGGTGGTGCCGCACTACAACGACACGGACGGCCTGGAGCGGCTGCTCGGCACGCTGCGCGGGCACAGCGTGGTCGTGGTGGACGACGGCTCGGATCGGCCGGTGCGCATCCCGCGCACCCGCGGGCGCTGCCGGGTCACCGTGCTGCGCCACGATCGACGGCACGGCCCGGGCTCGGCCCGTAACGCCGGATTGCGAGCCGCCACAACGGAGTTCGTCGCCTTCCTGGATTCGAATGTGGTGCCGCGGGCGGGCTGGCTCGAGGTGATGCTCGGCCATTTCAGCGATCCGGAGGTGGCGCTGGTCGCCCCGCGCATCGTCGCGCGCGAGCCCGACACCACCGTGCTGGGCCGCTATGAGCACACCCGCTCGTCGCTGGATCGCGGGCGGCGCGAGACGGCCGTCACCGCGGACGGCGCGGTGTCGTATGTGCCGGGTACCGCGCTGCTGGTGCGGCGGCGGGCGCTGTTGGCCGAGGGCGGATTCGACGAGCGGATGCGTTCGGCCACCGATGTCGATCTGTGCCGGCGACTCGAGGATGCGGGCTGGCGGCTGCGCTACGAACCCGCCGCGCACGTCGCCTGCGACCATCCGGTGTCGTTCGGAAAGTGGTTCGGGCGCAAGGTATCCCACGGTGCGGGCGCCGCGCCGCTGGCACGTCGGCACGCGGACGCCGCGACGCCGTCGTCCGTGCCGTTCTGGGCCGTGGTGGCCACCGCGCTGCTGGCGGCGGCGACCCGCTGGAGCCTGATCGCGGGTCTGGCCACGCTGGTGGCCGCGCTGATCCGGCTGCGCCGCGTCTTCGCCGAACTCGACAATCCGACCCGGGTCGCCGCGATTCAATTGGCGCGCGGCTTCTCCGGCGGCGTGTGGCGAATCGCCTCGGCGCTGTGCCGGCACTACTGGCCGGTGACCCTGCTGGCGATGGTGGTCTCCCCGCGCATCCGCCGGATAGCGCTCACCATGGCCGTGGCCGACGGATTGGCCGACTGGTTCACCCACCGCGAACCCGGCGGTCTCGATCCGGTGCGCTATCTCTTGTGCAAACGCCTCGACGATCTGGCCTACGGCACCGGCCTGTGGTGGGGCGCCGTGCGGGACCGCAATGTCGCGGCCTTCCGCCCGGACGCGCGGTAGTCGCCGCCGCACTGTGACCTGTCGGACAAACACTGGACTCGAGAGGACCAGGTGTGTTCCCGCCGGTACAGTTTGGGGCGGGAAGAAAGGCAAATGGTCAGCAATCTCGCAGGCGGCGGCGCAGCCGGACACGGGGTCGAGCCGGGCACGCAACTCGGCGCTCTGGAATCCTATGCGGCCCAGGCACACGGCTATCTGACCGTCGGTGGCGAGCAGCTGGGTCAGTTACCGGGATTGCTGCGCCCGCTGGTTCTCGAATCATGGTTGCGGAGTCTGCGCGGCGGGGTCGATCCGATGGATGTGCTCGACGGCCGCGGGCTGCGTGGCACGGATCTGCAGCGCTATCGCGACAACCATCCGATCGCGGCCGTGATGCCGTTGGTGGACAAGCTGTTACTGCAGGATGCGACGAGCACCGGACTGATCGTGGTGATCGCCGATCAGTTCGGCCGGGTGCTGTCGGTGCACGGCACTCCGGATCGGGTGGCCGCCGCGGCCGAGGCCGGGCTGTGCGAGGGCAACGATCTGAGCGAGCGGCGCGTCGGGACCAACGCCGTCGGATTGACCGTGCGCACCGACCGCGCGAGCTGGATCCACGGCCCCGAACACTATCTGCACCGCATGCATCAGATCACCGGAGCCGCTGCGCCCGTCCATGATCCGGACGGGCGGCTGGTGGGGGTCCTGATGATCGCCGGCGGTGTGCGCGTGGCGCGTCCGGAGATCCTGGCGCTGGTGAAGGCCGCGGCGACCGCGGCGGAGATGGATCTCGCGCTGGCGGCCGTCCGCGCGCAGCAGCGCGGTGCGATACGCCGTGGCGGAGCGGGGGATTCGTCGGATCGGCGACCGGCCGGACGGCTGGCGCTGGACGTGCTCGGGCTGGGGCAGGCGCAGCTGACCGTGTCCTGCGAGCGAGTCGCGCTGTCCCAGCGGCATGCCGAGATCCTGCTGTTGCTGGCCGAACATCCCGAGGGCCTGTCCGCCGACCATCTGGCCCTCCTGCTCGACGACACCGATCTGGACAACGCGACCATTCGCGCGGCCGTCTCGCGACTGCGCGCGGTGGTCGGCCCACATGCCTTCGGCTCGCGGCCGTATCGGATGCGCGTCCATCTGGCCACCGATGTCGAGGCGCTGCGTGCCGCATTGGATTCCGGCGATGTGGATGCCGCGGTGCGCCTGTACGCCGGACCGGTGCTGCCGCGGTCGACCGCGCCGGGAGTGATAGACATTCGCGATGAATTGCGCGTGCGGCTGCGGACCGCGGTGCTGCGTTCGGGCGATCCGGCCGTGCTGAGCCGGTGGACTTCCGGCGCCGAGGGACGCGACGATACCGCGGCCTGGGTGGCCTATCGATCGACCGTCGACCGTGATTCGGCCCTGTACACACAGATAGAGGCCAAGATTCGAGTGCTGGATCGGCGCATGGGCGTCGATGCAACGCAGATGCAACGTTTCGACTCCTAAGGTTTCCAGTCGGAAGTGTGGTGGCTCACATTCACACCCCGCGTGGGGTACCGCGGGGGCACCCCTGATCGTCCGGGCTGGGAATTCAGTCGCCTGTCCAGCTTTTTTTGAAGGAAGCCCCTCCGTTTTATTGTGTAAACGCCTAGTCTTCGCTGTGCATGAGAACAAGGGCCGCGGAGCTCGGGGCCGTGAAGTTGGAGGATGAGCATGGATACCCGGTCCGGAGTCGCTCGATAGCAGCGGCGTTCGCGCACAATCTGTTCGACAGCGCAGCGCGGGATCTTCCTCGCGCCCTGCGCATTCGCTGAAATCACCCACGGTAGGGCGGTCGCCGCTGCCCGGATGCCGCGCGCATCGGGCTCGGCTCGTGCTGTTCGAAAGACGTTCGTCCGCTTGCTGTTTCGTCAATTCGAGGAGGCTCTGGTGCAGGATGAGTCGTTTCCGCTCGCTCCGGCCCAGCTCGGCGTCTGGTACGCCCAACTGCTCGACCCGGCGACGCCGATCAACATCGCGCAGTACGTCGACGTGCTCGGTGATCTTGATATCGGTGTGCTCCAAGAGGTTTCGGTCGAGGCCGCGCGCGAGTTCGGCTCGACCATAGTGCGACTGGACGATTCGGATGGCGAGCCTCGACAGTGCGTCGATCCCACGCTGCCGGTGCGCATTCCGCTGATCGATCTGCGCGGCGAAACCGATCCGATTGCGGCGGCGCGGGAATGGATGCGGACGGACCACACCGCCCCGGTCGATCTCGCGGGGGACCGGCTGTTCGCCGGTGCGGTGCTGCGCGTCGAGGAGCGGCGGTACTTCTGGTATCTGCGGGCGCATCACATCGTGGTCGACGGATACGGTGCACTGCTCAACATCCGCCGGGTGGCGGAGCGATACACCGCGCGACTGCGGGGCATCGAGCCGGGACCGAATACGGCGGGCGCACTGCCTGAACTGGTCGAACGGGAACTGGCCTATCGCGACAGCGCACGCTACCCGGCCGATCGCGACTACTGGGCCGACCGCGTGGACGGCCTGGACACGACGACGCTCGGCGGTCGCGCCGCGCCGCGCACGGCGAGTAATCGGATCTTCGGCCGCGCGCTGCCCGATCATATCGCCGAGATGCTGAATGCCTGTGCGACAGAGCATGATTCGACGCCATCGATGGTGCTGCTGGCCGCCTTCGCCGCCTATCTGGCGCGCATGACCGATCGCGAGGAGGTCGTGCTGAGCCTGCCGGTGACCGGGCGCACCACCGCGGTGGCACGGCGTTCGGCGGGCATGCTGTCCAATATCGTGCCGCTGCGGGTGCGCGTCGGCGCACTGGGCTGGGCCGAGCTGCTGCGGGCGACGCGCGTGGAAGTGACCGGGGCGCTGCGGCATCAGCGATATCGGCACGAGGACATCCGGCGCGATACCGGCCGAGAGGGTTCGGGACGGGGGCTGTTCGGGCCGCTGGCCAACATCATGCTGTTCCACAGCGTTCTCACCCTCGGCGATACCGTCGGCCGCTACCACGTGCTGTCCACCGGACCGGTCGAGGATCTGAGCCTCAACGTCTACTACGGCGACAGCGACCGCGTACATCTGGACCTCGAAGCCAATCCGCACCGCTACGACCTCGACGAGCTGATCCGTCAGCACGCGCGCTTCGTCGGCTATCTGGAACGGCTGCTGGAGCTGGATCCGGCGTATCCGGTGGATTCGGTGGAGGTGACCACCGAGCCGGAACGCGAAGTGAGCCTGCGGATCTGGAATGCCACCGACTTCGAGGTGAGCGCGGTGGCCGCGGGCGGCGCGCGGGCGACGCTGGTCTCGATGTTCGAGGCCCAGGTCGCCCGCACGCCGGATGCGGTCGCGGTGCGGTTCGCGGGCGCACCCGACCGCACCTATGCCCAGCTGGCCGCCGAGGTCGATCGGCTTGCGCACCACCTCATCTCGCTCGGGGTCGGGCCGGAATGCCGCGTGGCGGTGCATCTGCGCCGCTCGCCGGAGCTGGTGGTGGCGATCTATGCGGTGCTGGCCGCCGGGGCGGCCTATCTGCCCCTGGATCCGGATCATCCCGCCGAGCGCATCGCCCACGTCCTGGATACGGCCGAACCCGCCTGCGTGCTCACCACTTCCGGCGAGATCCCCGAATCATCGGCCTCTATCATCGCGCTCGACCGCCTCGACCTGTCCGGTCACGCGGCCGCGCCGGTGCGGGACCGGGACCGTACGGCGACCCTGCGGCCCGAACATCCGGCGTATGTCCTGTTCACCTCCGGATCGACCGGGCGGCCCAAGGGCGTCACGGTCACCCATGCCGCGATCGTGAATCGGCTCGTGTGGATGCAGCGGACCTATCGGCTCGCGGCCGACGATGTGGTGCTGCAGAAGACACCCGCGACATTCGATGTGTCGGTATGGGAGTTGTTCTGGCCCTTACAGATCGGTGCGACCCTGGTGGTCGCACAACCCGAGGGACATCGGGATCCGGCGTATCTGAGCCGCGTGATCGCCGAATACGGCGTCACCACCGTGCATTTCGTGCCGTCGATGCTCGCGGCCTTTCTCACTGGACTGGATGGCGCGGCGGTGCGGTCGCTACGCAGGGTATTCGCCTCGGGGGAGGTGCTGCCCGCGCCGACCGCGCGGCGGTTACTGGCCGCCACCCCGGCCCGCCTGCATAATCTGTACGGTCCCACCGAGGCCGCGGTGGACGTCACCGCGCACGAGGTGACGGCCGCGGATTCGACCGGCGTGCCGATCGGTGCGCCGGTGTTCAATACCCGGCTGTACGTGCTTGATTCGCGCCTGCGGCCGGTGCCGATCGGAGTCCCGGGTGAGCTGTATCTGTCGGGGGTTCAGCTGGCCCGGGGCTACGTCGGCAGGCCGGGGACCACGGCCGAACGTTTCGTCGCCAACCCCTTCGGCGATCCGGCCGCGGCGCGGGGATCCCGCATGTATCGCACCGGGGATCTGGTGCTGTGGACGGCCGCCGGTGAGCTGGAGTACCTGGGGCGCACCGACTTCCAGGTGAAGCTGCGCGGGCAGCGCATCGAGCCGGAGGAGATCGAGGCCGTGCTCGCGGCCGAGGAGTCGGTGGCTCGCGCCGTTGTGGTGGTGCGCGACGATATCGGGCTCGGTCAGCAGCTGGTGGCCTATATCGTCGAAAACGGCACCGGCGCGGTCGATCTCGCGGGCCTGAGGGCCGCGTCCGCCCGGCGGTTGCCCGCCTATATGGTGCCGTCCGCGTATGTCGTGCTGAATGCGTTGCCGGTCAACGCCTCCGGCAAACTGGATCGCGCGGCGCTGCCCGCTCCCGCCGGGTCCGGCGCAGGGTATCGCGCACCGGAGTCGGTGGTCGAGCGGGCGGTGGCGGGTGTCTACGCCGAGGTACTCGACCGGTCGCGGATCGGGCTGGACGACGACTTCTTCGTGCTCGGCGGCAATTCGCTCGTCGCGACGCGGCTGGCGGCCCGGATCAATGCCGAACTCGGTGCGCGCGTGGGCATGCGCGAGATCTTCGCGGCCCCGACCGTCGCGGCGCTGGCCGCGCTGATCGAGGACGACTTCATCGACGAGGACGCCGAATCGGCGCCCCCGCTCCGGATTCGGCCGCGGCCGGAGGTGCTGCCGCTCTCTCCCGCCCAGCAGCGGATCTGGTTCCTCAACCGATTCGAACGCGCCAGTGCGGCCTACAACATGCCGTTCGTGCTGCGGATGTCCGGGCCCGCCGATATCGCGGCGCTGCGCGGGGCGCTGGCCGATGTGGTGTCCCGGCACGAAGTACTGCGCACCGTATTCCCCTGTGGTGATGATGGTTTCGCCCATCAGCGGCCCGGTGCGTTCACACCGCCCGACCTCGAGGTGTGTCACGATCTCGACCCCGAATTGGAGCGCTTCGCGGCCCGCGGATTCGATCTCGACTGTGAGATCCCGGTGCGCGCCCGGCTGTTCCGGCTCGGCGAGCAGGAGCTGGCGCTGGCGATCGTGCTGCATCACATCGCCGCGGACGGCCTATCGCTGCCGGTACTCGCCCGCGATATGCGCATCGCCTACACTGCCCGGCTGACCGGTCGCGCGCCCGCGTGGGAGCCGCTGGTCGTGCAGTACGCCGATTACACGCTGTGGCATCGTGATCGGCTGGGCGCCGCGGAGGATCCCGGTTCGATGGCCGCCCAGCAGCTGGCCTATTGGACCGAGGCCCTCGCCGGTGCGCCCGATCAGTTGGATCTGCCGACCGACCGGCCGCGGCCGGTGGTCGCGACCGGACGCGGTGCGGTGCATGGCTTTTCGATACCCGCCGAGCTGCACCGTGCTGCCGTCGAGGTCGCCCGCGCCCGGGGTGTGTCGCTGTTCATGCTGGTACATACGGCCCTCGCCGCACTGTTGGCCAGGCTGGCCGGCACCGGCGATATCGTCATCGGCACCCCGGTGTCGGGCCGCGGCGAACGCGAGTTGGACGAGCTGATCGGCATGTTCGTCAACACCCTCGCATTGCGCACCCGCATCGCCGCGGATCGGCCGTTCGCCGAACTGTTGCACGAGGTCCGGGCCATGGATCTGGCCGCCTTCGCCCATGCCGAGCTGCCGTTCGAGCAGCTGGTCGAGGCGCTCGAACCGGCCCGCTCGCGCGCTCGGCATCCGGTGTTCCAGGTCATGCTCGCCGTCGCTGCCGGAAACGGCGTCGACCTCGGACTTCCCGATCTGTCGGTGCGGACGAGTACCCTGAACACCGGAGTGGCCAAGTTCGATCTGCAACTCACGGTCACCGAAAGCTTCGTCGGTGCCGGTCCCGGGGAAGGTCCGGCACCGGCGGGGATCCAGGCGGAATTCGCCTATGCCCTCGATCTTTTCGATCACACGACCATCGCCGGATATGCGCGGTGGTTCGTGCGATTGCTGGCGGCGGTGGTCGCCGATGCCTCGGTCGCGGTGGCCGATCTGCCCATACTGGATGAGCCGGAGGCTCAGCGGGCCATCGAATCCGGGCGCGGCGCTCGGGTCGAGGCTCCGTACTCGACGGTGGTCGACGCGTTCCGGGCACAGGCTCGACGCACGCCCGATGCGCTCGCGATCGTCGACGGGGAACGGCGGCTGACCTACGCGGAGACGGCCGCGCGCGTCGATCGGCTGGCGCGGCACCTCCACGCGCGCGGTGTCGGACCGGAATCGCTGGTGGTGCTCAACATTGCCCGCTCCGCCGAATTCGTCCTGGCGGCCTGTGCGGTGCTGACCGCCGGAGGCGCCTACGTCCCGGTCGATCCGGATCAGCCCGAGGCGCGCCTGCGCCACGCGATCGAGGTCGCGCGGCCGGTCTGTGTGCTGACCGTCGACGATCTGCTCGACCTGGATCGTGCCGATCCGCCGGATGCCGAACCGGCCGGGCCGCGCCCCTCGCACCTCGCCTACGTGATCTTCACCTCCGGCTCCACGGGTGTGCCGAAGGGCGTTGCGGTCCAGCATGGTTCGCTCGTCAATCAGATCGCCTGGATCACCGGCGAATACGGGATCGACGGCACCGACGTGATCCTGTTCAAGACGCCCACGACCTTCGATGTCTCGGTATGGGAGCTGTTCGCGCCGCTGTGCCGCGGCGCCCGCTTGGTCGTGGCCGCACCCGGTGGTCAGCGTGACACCGCCTATCTGGTCCGGCTCATCGCCGAGCACGGCGTGACCATGACCTCCTTCGTCCCCGCGCAGCTCGCGATCTTCGCCGAGGCGGCCGAGCGCGGCCAGATCGGCACCCTCCGAACGGTTTTCGCGGCCGGAGAGGCGCTCACCGCGGAGGTGGCGGCGACCCTGCCCGGTGTCGCGGTGCACAATCTCTACGGCCCGACCGAATTCACCGTGCACGCCACCCACTTCCGTGCCGCCGACGGGTCCGGGCCGGTGCCTATCGGCAGTCCGGTGCACAACACCCAGGCCTACGTCCTGGATGCGCGGCTGCGGCCGGTGCCGGATCTCGTTGCCGGGGAACTGTATCTGTCCGGGGCACAACTGGCCCGGGGCTATCTCGGGCGGCCCGGGCTGACGGCCGAACGCTTCGTCGCGGGGCCCGGCGGAGTCCGGCTGTACCGCACCGGCGATCTGGTGCGGCGGCGTGCGGGAGCGCTGGAGTATCTGGGCCGCAGCGACTTTCAGGTGAAGGTGCGCGGGCAGCGCATCGAACTCGGCGAGATCGAGGCCGCGCTGATCGCGCTGCCGGGGGTGCGGTCGGCGGCGGTGCGAGTATGCACGACTTCCGCCGGGGATCTGCTGGTGGCCTCGCTGGTCACCGATCTGCCCGATCCGGAGATCACCGTGGCGGAACGGTTGCGGGCGATCCTGCCGTCGTATCTGGTCCCGACGGTCTATCAGTGCCTGGAAGCGATGCCGATGACGCCGTCCGGCAAGCTGGATCGCCGGGCGCTACCGGATCCGGTGTTCGTGCCCAAGGCATTTCGTCCGCCGCGCACACCCGCGGAGACGACCGTGGCCGCGGTTTTCGAACAGATCCTCGGCGTGGATCGGGTCGGGCTCGACGACGACTTCTTCGCCCTCGGCGGCAATTCGCTGGTGGCGACGCGGATTTCGGCCCGGCTGGGCACACTGCTGAACCTCGAGGTGCCGGTTCGGACGCTGTTCGAGCATCCGACGGTCGGGGCGCTGGCCCGAGGGCTGCCGCAGGGGTTGTCCCGTGCGGCACGGCCGCCGGTGGCGGGGGTCCGGCCGGAGGTGGTGCCGTTGTCCTATGCGCAGCAGCGCATGTGGTTCCTCAATCAGTTCGATGCGGACGCGGTGCACAATCTGACCGCCGCGATCGAGCTGCGGGGCCGGTTGGCTGTGGCCGCGCTGACATCCGCCATGGCGGATGTCCTCGACCGGCACGAGGCCCTGCGAACCC
The DNA here is from genome assembly GCF_044454005.1 of Nocardia sp. NPDC051570. Classification (NCBI taxonomy): domain Bacteria; kingdom Bacillati; phylum Actinomycetota; class Actinomycetes; order Mycobacteriales; family Nocardiaceae; genus Nocardia; species Nocardia sp. NPDC051570. The sequence goes on from NZ_JBITDI010000010.1 coordinate 133,101, forward strand.
GTTATCCGGCCGTCGACGGTGTGCCACGGCAGGAGGTGACCGGCGGGCCGGGTCTCGTGGAGCCGAGGTCGGTGACGAGAGAGACGCTGGCCGAGGGTATTCGGGCTGTCGCGGCCGAACCCTTCGATGTCGCCGATGAGGTGCCGGTGCGGATCGCGTTGCTGCGACTCGGTGTCGATGAGCATGTGCTGGTGATCGCCGTCCACCACATCGCGGCCGACGGCTGGTCCATCGAACCGCTGACCCGAGACCTGCTGTGCGCCTACGCCGCTCGGCGCGATGGCACCGAGCCCGGGTGGCCGGATCTGCCGGTGCAGTATGCCGATTTCGCGCTGTGGCAGCGGTCGATCCTCGGCTCCGAGGACGATCCCGAATCGCTCATGTCCCGTCAGATCCGATTCTGGACGGCCGAACTCGACGGCTTGCCCGATGCGCTGGCGCTGCCCTCGGATCGGACCCGGCCCGCCGTCGCCTCCGGACGCGGTGCGCGCCACGAGTTCTCGATCGATGCCGGGTCGGTGCGGCAGCTGCGGGAGTCGGCGCAGCGGTCCCATGCGTCGCTGTTCATGGCGCTGCACGCGGTCTTCGCGACCGTGCTGTCGAAGCTGACGGGCACGATGGATATCGCCGTCGGGACGCCGGTCGCGGGACGCGGGGCGCCGGAGCTGGACGATCTGGTGGGCATGTTCGTGAACACCCTGGTGCTGCGGGCGGATATCGCCCCCGCACTGTCGTTCACCGAACTGCTCGCGGCCGTGCGGGACGCGGATCTGCGCGCCTTCGCGCATGCGGAACTGCCGTTCGAGCGGCTGGTGGAGATCCTGAATCCGGCCCGCTCGCGGGCGCGGCATCCGCTGTTCCAGGTGATGCTCGATCTCCGCGAGGCCGAGCCCGCCGCGCTCGCTCCGGCGGGGATGACAGCCACCCGCCTCGATATCGGTTCGGACGCGGCCAAATTCGATCTGCACCTGATCCTGACCCCGCGCCCCGACGGCGGCCTGACGGCCGCCTTCGAGTACGCGACGGATCTGTTCGACGCGCCCACCGTCGCGGGCTTCGCGCGGCGGCTGGTGTTGGTGATGGATCGGCTCACCGCCCGGGCGGAGGTTCCGATCGGCGAGCTGGATCTGCTCACCGACGCCGAGCGCGCCCGGATGCTCACCGAGTGGAACGACACCGGCCGGGCCCGGTCCGAGGCGACCCTCGCCGCGCTGTTCCAGCGGCAGGTCGAGCGCACCCCCGACGCACCCGCGGTGACGTTCGAGGACGTCACCCTGTCCTATCGCGAACTCGCCGAACGGGCGAACGGCCTCGCCCGTCATCTGATCGCCCTCGGCGCGGGGCCCGGCGAATGCGTCGCCCTGGCGCTGCGCCGCTCGGTCGATCTCGTCGTCGGTATCTACGCGATCACCCTGGCCGGGGCGGCGTATGTGCCGCTGGATCCGGATCATCCGGCCGCCCGGAACCAGGACGTGCTCGATACGGCGCGGCCGGTCTGTGTGTTGCGAGAGCTGCCCGATGTGTCCGGCCGGTCGACCGCGTCGGTGACCGATGCCGAGCGGCGGTATCCGCTGCGGCCGTCGAATACCGCGTACGTCCTGTTCACGTCGGGGTCGACGGGGCGGCCCAAGGGGGTCGCGGTATCGCATGCGGCCATCGTCAATCGGCTGCTGTGGATGCAATCCGAATACGGGCTGGCGCCCGATGATGTTGTGCTGCAGAAGACCCCGGTGACCTTCGACGTGTCGGTATGGGAACTGTTCTGGCCGTTGCAGATCGGTGCGCGGCTGGTGGTGGCCGCGCCCGACGGGCATCGCGATCCGGTGTATCTGGCCGGGCTGATCGCCGCGGCGGGTGTGACGGTGACGCATTTCGTGCCGTCGATGCTCGCGGTATTCGTGGCGGAAGAGTCTGTCGCGCACTGCACCTCGTTGCGCATGGTGTTCGCCTCCGGTGAGGCCCTGGCGCCCGGACCCGCGCAGCGACTGCGGGCGCTGACCGGGGCCCGGGTGCACAACCTGTACGGCCCGACCGAGGCCGCGGTCGATGTCACCCGGCATGAGGTGGTCGACGGCGATACCGGATCCGTGCCGATCGGCCGTCCGGTGTTCAACACCCGGGTGTACGTGCTCGATGGCCGGTTGCGGCCGGTGCCGGTGGGTGTCGCGGGTGAGCTGTACCTCGCGGGAGTTCAGCTGGCGCAGGGATATTCCGCTCGACCTGATCTGAGCGCGGAGCGGTTCGTGGCGAACCCCTTCGGGGTCCGAGAAGGGGGAGCCTCCGGCGGAGGTTCTCGGATGTACCGCACCGGCGATCTGGTTCGCTGGACCGAGGACGGCGAGCTGGAATACCTGGGCCGCACCGATTTCCAGGTGAAGCTGCGGGGCCTGCGCATCGAGCTCGGTGAGATTGAGTCGGCGCTGACCGCGCTGGGCGAGGTCGCGCAGTCGGTCGTGGTGGTGCGCGGCGGTGAGCAGCTGGTCGCGTATGTGATTGCCGCACCGGCGCATTCGATCGAGGTCGACGAGGTGCGCGCGCGACTGTCGGAGCGCCTGCCCGCCTACATGGTCCCGGCGGTGCTGATCGTGCTCGACGAATTCCCGCTCACCGCCGCGGGCAAACTGGACCGCCGCGCGCTGCCCGCGCCGGTATTCGAGGCCGCGGCCTTCCGCGCTCCCGAAACCCCGGTGCAGGAGACCGTCGCGGGCATCTTCGGCGACCTCCTGGAGCTCGACAAGGTCGGCGCGGACGACGACTTCTTCGTCCTCGGCGGCAATTCGCTGCTCGCCGCGCGGGTCGTCGCGCGGCTGGGCGCCGCCCTCGGCGCCCGCATCCCGGTCCGCGTCCTGTTCGACGCGCCGACCGTGGCGGGCCTGGCCGCGCGCGCGGAAGCCGAAGCGGGACAACGGCATTTCCCGGCTCTGGCCGCCGGGCGGCGGCCCGCCCGCATTCCACTCTCGCCCGCGCAGCAGCGCATGTGGTTCCTCAACCGCTACCGCGCCGACGATCCGGACGCCGCGGCCGCCGCGGTCGACAACATCCCGCTGGCCATCCGGCTGACCGGTGCGTTGGACGTCGAATCGCTGCGGGCCGCGATCGCCGACGTCGTGGCCCGGCACGAGACGCTGCGCACGACCTACCCCGACGGCCCCGACGGGCCGGAGCAGATCGTCGGTCCCGCGTCCGAGCACATCCCGACACTGTGGCGATACGAGTCGGCGAATACCCAACTGGCACAGCAGATCACCGATTTCGCGCGTACCGGCTTCGACCTGACCCGCGAGACCTCGCTGCGCGCCGCGCTGCTGCGGCTCGACCGTACCGAACACGTCCTGGTGCTGGTGCTGCACCATATCGGCGCGGACGGCTTCTCCCTCGGCCCGCTCGCCCGCGACCTGCTGATGGCCTATCGCGCGCGGCACCGCGCCCACCGACCGGCGTGGGACGAACTCCCGGTGCAGTACGTCGACTACACGCTCTGGCAGGCGGGGATGCTCGGCGCCGCGGATGATCCGGACGCCGAACTGCATCGCCAGCTCGACTATTGGCGCATCACACTCGCGGATCTGCCCGAACGGCTCGCGCTGCCCACCGACCGCCCACATCCGGCCGCGCCCTCGTATCGGAGCGGCACGCACCGGCTGCATATCGACTCCGACCTGCACGGCGAACTCGGCGAGCTAGCCCGCAAATACGACGCCACGCTGTTCAGCACTGTCCACGCCGCGCTCGCGGTGCTGCTGGCCCGGCTGTCCGGCGCCACCGATATCGCGATCGGCACGCCGGTCGCGGGGCGCGGCGATGCCGCCCTGGACGATCTCGTGGGCATGTTCGTCAATACGCTCGTGCTGCGCACCGAGATCGATCCGCGCAGCCGATTCGACGCCGTGCTCGATGCCGTTCGGCGACAGGACATCTCGGCGCTTTCCCATGCCGACGTTCCGTTCGAACGGCTCGTCGAGGCGCTCGCGCCGGCGCGCACCGCGCAGCGGCATCCGCTGTTCCAGGTGGCGCTGACCTTCCAGAACTTCACGATCGCGCCCGCCCGGCTCGACGGCCTGACCGTCCGGCCCGAACCGCTCGACGCGGTCGGCGCGAAGTTCGATCTGCAGTTCACGGTGCTCGAATCGCGCGGGCGCGACGGCCGCTCCGGCGGAATGATCGTCGAGATCACCTATGCCACCGACCTTTTCGACGGCGACACCATCGCCGTGCTGGCCCGCAGATTCGAGCAGGTGCTCAGCGCCGTGGCCGCCGACGGTACCGTCGTGGTCGGCGATATCCGGCTGCTCAGCGCAGAGGAACAGCACCTCGCCCTCTACGAATGGGCGGTCACCGGATCCGATGAGTCCCGGACCGACACGCTCACCGCCAGATTCGCGCGCGCCGCGGCGGACCGGACCGATGCGGTGGCGATCCGCTCGGACGGGCTCGGCCTCACCTACGGCGACCTCGAGGCCCGATCCAACCGGCTGGCCAGGCGCCTGATCGCCGCGGGCGTCGGACCGGAATCGCTGGTGGCGGTGGCACTTCCGCGCTCAGCCGAACTCGTCGTCGCGCTGCTGGCGGTGTTGAAGGCGGGCGGCGGCTATCTGCCGGTGGATCCGGACTATCCCGCCGACCGCATCGGCTTCGTCCTCGACGATGCCCGGCCGGTATGCGCGGTGACCAGTGCGGGGGCGGGCCTGCCCGCGGGCTGGTTCACGGGGCCGATCGTCGACGTGCACGAGGACGCGTGCGACGGGAGTCCGATCACCGACGCCGATCGTCGCGCTCCGCTGCACCCCGGCAATACCGCCTACGTCATCTACACCTCCGGTTCGACCGGGCGTCCGAAGGGTGTGGTCGTCCCGCATCGCGGCGTGATCACCTTGCTCGACAACGCGATGCGGCGGTTCGACTTCGGGCCGTCGGATGTGTGGACCCTGTTCCATTCCTTTGCCTTCGACTTCTCGGTCTGGGAGCTGTGGGGCGCGCTGCTGCACGGCGGCACGGTTGTCGTCGTCGACTACTTCACTTCCCGGTCGCCGCAACAGTTCCGGGATCTGCTGCTCGCCGAGCGCGTGACCGTGCTCAACCAAACACCCTCGGCCTTCTACCAATTGGCCGCCGCCGACCTCGCCGAACCGCCCGCCGATCATGCGCTGCGCTATGTGATCTTCGGCGGGGAGACCCTGGAACCGCGACGGTTGCGCGGCTGGTCGGATCGATACGGACGCACGCCGCGGCTGGTCGACATGTACGGGATCACCGAGACCACCGTGCATGTCACCCATCGCCCGCTCATCCCGGACACCGATGTCACCGGTGCGATCGGCGGTGCGCTGCCGGGATTGTCCGTGCGGCTGCTGGATTCGCGACTGCGGCCCGTGCCGGTCGGCGTGCCCGGCGAAATCTATGTCTCCGGTGGGCAACTCGCGCGCGGCTATCTGCATCGGCCCGCGCTCACGGCCGCTCGCTTCGTCGCCGATCCCTACGGTCGCGACGGGGCACTGGCGTATCGATCCGGCGATCTGGCCCGCTGGACCCGCGACGGCGAGCTGGAGTATCTGGGCCGCGCCGATCAGCAGGTGAACCTGCGTGGTTTCCGCATCGAACTCGGCGAGATCGAGGCCGCGCTGCTCGATGACGAGGCGATCGGCCAGGCCGCGGTGCTCCTGCGCGAGGAGAGCGGCGGGGTGGCTCGGCTGGTCGGATATCTCGTGGCCGACGGCGAGATCGATCCGCGGCGGATCCGGCGGCGGCTGGGAGAGCGGCTGCCCGAGCATATGGTGCCCGACGCGCTGGTCGTCGTGGATCGAATTCCGTTGACCGTCAACGGGAAACTGGATCGGGCCGCGCTGCCCGCCCCGGAGTTCGAGGCCGCCGCCTATCGCCGCCCGGCCACGCTGACCGAACAGCTGGTGGCGCAGGCGTACGCCCAGGTGCTCGGCGGCGACGCGGCGGTCGGCGCGGACGACGACTTCTTCGCCCGCGGCGGCACGTCGTTGCTCGCCGCCAAGGCGGTGGCCCGAATCGGGGCCGCCGTCGGCGCGCGGGTGCCGGTGCGCGCGGTCTTCGAGGCCCCTCGGGTGGCCGATCTCGCCGCGCGGATCGGGACCGACGCCGGGCCGCGCCCGCCGCTGGTCGCGCGCGAACGGCCCCGGCAGGTGCCGCTGTCGCCCGCGCAGCAGCGCATGTGGTTCCTCAACCGGTTCGACCGCACCTCGACGGCCTACAACATCCCACTGGCGTTGCGCCTGACCGGCCGCCTGGATATCGAGGCGCTGCGGGCGGCCGTGGCCGACCTCGTCGAACGGCATGAGACGCTGCGCACCAGATATCCGGAGACCGCGGACGGGCCGACGCAGCTGGTCGTGCCCGCCGAACAGGCCGTGCCCGCCGTGGCGCCGGTGTCGACGACCGATGCCGCACTGCCGCAACAGCTTCGGAGCCTGGCCGCCACGACGTTCGATGTGACCGCGGAGATTCCGGTCCGGATCGAGCTGTTCGCCCGCGGTGAGGGAACGGACGAACATGTGCTCGCCGGTGTGCTGCACCACATTTGCGCCGACGGCTCCTCGATCGTGCCGTTCGTGCGCGATCTGATGGCCGCCTATGCCGCCCGCCGGACCGGTGAGCCGCCGACGTGGACACCGCTGCCGGTGCACTACGCCGATTACGCGCTGTGGCAGCGGGAGCTGCTCGGCAGCGAGGACGATCCGGAATCCGTCGCCGCCCGCCAGCTCGAGTTCTGGACGACAACCCTTGCGGGACTGCCGGATCAGCTGGATCTGCCCACGGATCTGCCGAGACCGGCCGTGCGGAGCCTGCGCGGCGCGACGCTGGCCTTCGATATCGACGCCGATCTGCATGCCCGGCTGACCGACGTGGCCCGAACCTGCGGTGCGACACTGTTCATGGTCGTGCACGCGGCGTTCGCCGCCTGGCTGGCACGGCTGTCGCGGACCGGCGATATCGCGGTCGGCACACCGGTCGACGGCCGCAACGATCCCGCGCTCGACGGCGTCATCGGTATGTTCGTCAATACCGTGGTCCTGCGCACGGCCGTCGACGAGGACGATCGGTTCACCGACCTGCTCGACCGGGTGCGGGCCGCCGATATCGCGGCGCTGTCGCAGACCGATATTCCGTTCGAACGCCTGGTGGAGGTGCTCAACCCGCAGCGGTCCACGGCCCGCCATCCCCTCGTGCAGGTGGGCCTGTCCTTCCACAACCACGAGCGGGAATCGCCGCGCCTGCCCGGACTGACCGTCTCGCCGATCGAAACGGTCACGGAGACGGCGCAATTCGATCTGCACCTGTTCGCCGTCGACAACTACGGCACGGCCGGGCAACCGGCCGGAATCGCTCTCGCCCTCGGCTATGCCACCGATCTGTTCACCGAGCCGACCGCCCGGCGTCTGATCGCGCAGCTGTGCGGCATTCTGGAAACCGTTGCCGCCCAACCACACTGCCGGATCTCGGAACTGGATCTGCTGGGCACCGAGCGCGACCTGCTGGCCGGGTGGAATGCCACCGAACATCCGGTGCCGCCCGGGACGCTGACCGACCTGATCGACCGGCAGGTGGCCGCGACCCCGCAGGCCATCGCGCTCATCGATGCGATCGGTGACCGGGGCGAGACGCTGACCTACGGCGAATTCGATGCCCGGGTCAATCGGCTCGCCCGCCATCTGATGTCGCTCGGCGCGCGCCCGGAGACAACCGTCGCCCTGCACATGCGGCGCTCGGTGGATCTGGTGATCGCCATGTATGCCGTGGTCAAGGCCGGTGCGGCATATGTGCCGATCGATCCGGACCACCCCGCCGACCGCATCCGGCACATCCTCGACACCGCCGCGCCGATCCATATCCTCACCACACTCGACGGACTGGATCTGTCCGGATACTCCGCGGCCCCGGTGGCCGACGCGGATCGTCATGCGCCCCTGCGTCCCTCGAACACCGCATATCTGATCTTCACCTCGGGCTCGACGGGCATCCCCAAGGGCGTCGCCGTCCCGCATGCCGCCGTGGTCAACCAATTGCGGTGGGTGCGAGCCAGATTCGGACTCGGTGGCGCGGACTGCGCCCTGCTGAAGGCGCCCGCGACCTTCGACCTGTCGGTATGGGAGTTCTGGGCGTCGCCGACCACCGGCGGGCGACTCGTGGTGACCGCGCCCGGGACCGAGCGGGATCCGGATCGGTTGGGCGCCTTGCTGGAACGACACGGCGTCACCGTGCTGTACGCGGTGCCCGTCCTGCTCGGCATGCTGCTCGCGACCGACGCCGCACTGCCCGCCTCGCTGCGAGCGGTGCTGGCCATCGGTGAGGTGCTGCCGCCCTCACTCGCGACCGAATTCGCCCGCCGCGGCCCGGCCCGGCTGTACAACCTCTACGGCCCGACCGAAACCGCCGTCGCTATCACCGCATTCGAGGTGGACGGCGATCCCGGGCATACGGTCCCGATCGGCGGACCGGTCTGGAACAGCCGCGCCCACGTCCTCGACCACCGGCTGCGGCCGGTGCCGATCGGGGTGCCGGGTGAGCTGTATCTGGCGGGTGCGCAGCTGGCGCGCGGATATCACGACCGCTCGGCGGAGACCGCGGCCCGATTCGTGGCCCGCCCGGCCGGGCGGATGTACCGCACCGGCGATATCGTGCGCCGGCGCGCGGACGGCGGCCTGGAATACCTCGACCGCGCCGACTTCCAGATCAAGGTCGGCGGATTCCGCATCGAACCCGGTGAGATCGAGACCGCGCTGATGCGTCGGCCCGGCGTGACCGCGGCTGTCGCAGTAGCGCACCGGGATCCGGAGGCGGGCAGCAGGTTGATCGCCTATGTGGCGGTGCCGCACGGCAATTCGACGGGCGAGCAATTGCGCCGAGAACTGCTGGGCGAGCTGCCGCGGTATCTGGTGCCGGCCACGGTCGTCGTGCTGGATGCCTTGCCGCTCAACGCCAATGGCAAGGTCGACCGCTCCCGGCTGCCGGAGCCGGTATTCACCGAGACCGTCTTCCGGGCCCCCGGGACGGCGACCGAACGGCTGGTGGCCGCGTCCTTCGCCGAGTTGACCGGCATCGCCGCGGCCGGTCTGGACGACGATTTCTTCGCCCTCGGCGGCAATTCGCTGCTCGCCACGCGCCTGGCCGCTCGGCTGGCCGCGACCCTGCGGGTGGATGTCCCGGTGTCGGCGATCTTCACCGCGCCCACGGTCGGCGCGCTGGCCGCGCTGGTCGAGTCCGCGGAGTCCACCGCATCCGAACCGATCCTGCGGCGGCGCAGCGGATCCGCCCCCGCTCCGCTGTCCCCGGCCCAGCAGCGCATGTGGGTCCTCAACCGGCTCGCTCCGAGCTCGGCCGCCTACAACGTGCCCGTGGCGCTGCGGCTGCGCGGTGCGCTCGATATCGATGCCCTCGGGGCGGCGATCGCGGATGTGCTGGGGCGGCACGAGATTCTGCGCACCCGCTATCCGGAGCGGCCGGGTGGGCCGGTTCAGCAGGTGGTCCCGATGGCGGAGATGCGTTTCGATCTCCTACCGAAGCCGGTGGCCGCCAAGGACATCGGAGCCAGGATCGGCGAATTCGGCGGTGCCGGTTTCGATGTCACGGTCGCACCGCCGATCCGCATGGCAGTGTTGTGCATCGATCCGACCGATCACATCGTCGTGGTGGTCGTGCATCACATCTGCGCCGACGGCTTTTCCATGGAGCCGCTGACCCGTGACCTGATCACCGCCTACACCGCCCGCAGCGTCGCCGCGGAACCCGCGTGGTCGCCGCTGCCGATCCAGTACGCCGACTACAGCGAATGGCACCGGGAGACAGTGGGTTCGGATACCGATCCGGACAGCCGGATCGGTCGTCAGCTCGCCTACTGGATCCGGCGACTGGCCGACGCGCCCGAGGTGCTGGATCTGCCCACCGACCGGCCACGGCCCGCACGTCGCGCGATGGCGTGTGCGGCACTGGATTTCGAGGTCGGGCCCGATCTCTCCGACGCCCTGGCGGCCGTGGCGCGCACTCACCGCACGACGTTGTTCACGGTGCTGCATACGGCCTTCGCCGTCCTGCTCGCCAAGCTGTCGGGCGTCCGGGATCTCACCCTCGGCGTGCCGGTCGCGGGTCGCGGCCGGCGTGAACTCGACGAGATGATCGGCATGTTCGTCAATACCGTCGCCCTGCGCACCGAGCTCGATCCGCGCGGACGGTTCGACGATCTGTTGCGGCGGACTCGTGATCACGATCTGGCGGCGCTGAGCAATGCCGATGTGCCGTTCGAGCGGGTGGTCGAGGCCCTCGGACGGCGGCGGACCAGCGCGTACACCCCGCTGTTCCAGGTTCTGTTCACCTTCGCGAACATGCCGGCCGAACGCCTGGCCCTGCCGGGTCTGACCGTCGAGGCCCTCGATCTGGCCGCGGCGGAGGCCAAATACGACCTGCAGCTGACGGCATTCGAGCGCGGCCCGGCCGGACTGGGCCTGCGATTCGATTACGCCACGGATATCTTCGACGCCGCCACGATCCGGCTGCACGCGGATCGGCTGCTGCGTGTGCTCGCCGTGGTGGCCGCCGATCCGGCGATCACGATCCGCGGCATCGACATTCGCGCCGAGACCGAACGCGCCGAACCGGTCGGGGGTGGGCTCGCCGATCTACCGGCGGCCATCGCCGCGGCCGCACCGGAGGCCATCGCCCTGTCCCACGACGGACGCGAGATCACCTTCGCCGCGCTGCACGCCCAGCTCATCCTCGTGCGCCGCGCGCTGGGCGGTCACGCCGCCGTCGAGGCGGTCCTGCACGTCGCACTCGCGGGTCTGGTTCCCGGCCTGCCGGCGGCGGTCGGCGCGGACGGCCTCACACGAGTTCTGCATTCTCTGCGCGAACGTGCGCGGGGCTCGATCCGCTCGGAAGGAATCGTCTGATGTCGCACGCGGAATCCATCGCCTCCCTCCGGTCGACCCATTCCCGGGCGCCGCGCGGCGCCTACGGCCTCGCCGATCTGCCGTATCTGATCGCCACGGTGGCCGCGCTCGACCCGGCCCGCATCGCGCTGCGGCATGCGGACGACACGCTCCGCTACGGCGAGCTGGCGGCCGAATCGGCCGCGCTCGGCGAGGCGATGGGCGACGCGCTCGACGGTGCGGCCCTGGTGTCGATGATCATCGCGCAACGCCTGCCCGGACTGCTCGCCGACGCCGAAGGCGCACTGGCCGCCGCGCTAGAGCGGCTGCTCGACGATGCGGTGGTGGCCGGGGCCGCGGTGCTGTCACCGAACCTCGCCCCGCCGGACACCCTCGCGACGCTGTTCGCCGATCAGGTGCGCCGCACCCCCGACGCCGTCGCGATCGAATTCCGCGGCGAAACCCTGACCTACGCCGAATTCGATTCCCGTGCGGGCGATCTCGCGCACCATCTGGTCGAGCATGGCGTGCGGCCGGACGCGCTCGTCGGTCTGGCGCTGCGGCGGTCGATCGAACTGCTGGTCGCGATCTACGCGGTGCACAAGGCGGGCGGGGCGTACCTGCCGCTCGACCCCGATCATCCCGCCGAGCGCATCGCCCAGGTGATCGAGGCCGCCACACCCGTCGTAGTGCTGACCGTCGCAGCGTCCGAACCGACTCTGCCGCAGGATATTCCGGTGCTCCGACTGGATGAGCTCGGTCCCGTGCGACCGGGCGGGCCACTGCCGTGGGCGCTGCCTGACCACCTGGCCTATGTCATCTTCACCTCGGGCTCGACCGGCCTGCCGAAGGGTGTGGCGATCTCGCACCGCTCGATCGTGGCCAATCTGCGCTGGCGGCAGCGCCGCTATCGCCTCCGGCCCGGCGATGCGGTGCTGCAGAAGACGCCGTTCACCTTCGACGTCTCGGTGTGGGAGTTCTTCTGGCCCTTGCAGATCGGGGCGCGGCTGGTGATCGCCGAACCGGAGGCCCACCGCGATCCCGGCCGCCTGCTGCGCACGATCGCCGCCGAACGCGTCACCGTCGCGCATTTCGTGCCGTCGATGCTGGCCGTATTCACCGGCGCGGCGCGCGGCCGATCCGCCGATATCGACTCGCTGCGCATGGTGTTCGCCTCCGGCGAGGCGCTGCCCGCCGAGACCGCCACCGCGTTCCGCGAGGTCAGCGGTGCGACGCTGCATAACCTGTACGGGCCGACGGAGGCGGCGGTCGATGTCACCGGACATGAGGTGACCGCCGAGGACCGGGTGAGTGTCCCGATCGGCGAGCCCGCCGACGATGCCGAGCTGTTGGTCCTCGACGAGGATCTGCGACCCGTTCCGCAGGGTGTGATCGGCGAACTGTATTTGGCCGGAGTGCAATTGGCCCGCGGCTACACCGCCCGCGCGGCGCTGACCGCGCAGCGATTCGTCGCGGATCCCGAGGGCGCGCCGGGCGACCGCATGTACCGCACCGGGGATCTGGTGCGGTGGCGGCCCGCCCGGAACGACGGCCCGCGCGAACTGGAGTATGTGGGCCGCAGCGACTTTCAGGTCAAGCTGCGCGGTCTGCGGATCGAGCCGGGGGAGGTCGAGGCGGCGCTGCTGTCCGATCGCGCGGTATCCCAGGCCGCGGTCGTGCTGCATCAGCACTCCTCGGGCGACCATCTGATCGGCTATGTGGTCGCGGCCGCGGGCATGCCGCTCGATCCGGATGCGGTCCGGGCCGCCGCGCGCGAACGGTTGCCCGACTACATGGTCCCGTCGCTGCTGGTGGTGCTCGACCATATGCCGGTCAACGGCAGCGGCAAGCTGGACCGACGCGCCCTGCCCGAGCCGGAATTCGACGGCGGCGCCACGGAATACCGTGCGCCGGAGACCGACTCCGAACGCGCGGTCGCCGAGGTGTTCGCCGAACTGCTGGCGGTCGAGCGGGTAGGCGCGGACGACGACTTCTTCGCCCTCGGCGGCAATTCCCTGCTCGCGACCCGCGCCATCGCCCGCCTCGGCGCGGCGCTGGGCCACGAACTCGATATGCGCGACTTCTTCGACCGACCCACCCCCGCCGGGCTGGCGGGGTTGTCGGCACCGGCCGTCGGGCGTCTCGCACTGGTGGCGCAGCCGCGCCCGGACCGCATTCCGCTCTCGCCCGCGCAGCGGCGCATGTGGTTTCTCAACCGGCTCGCCCAGGACGAATCCGGTTCCGCCGCGGCCGCGGTCGACAACATCCCGGTCGCGCTGCGGCTGCGTGGTGCGCTCGACGTCCCCGCGCTCGCCGCGGCCGTGACCGATGTGGTGGCGCGGCACGAGGTGTTGCGCACGATCTATCCACAGACCGCCGACGACCCGGCGCAGGTGATCACCTCGGCCCGCGCGATCGAACTCGCGCCGGAGGACGTCGCCGAGAGCGAGCTGGTACGGACCGTATCGACGTATGCCGCTGTGGGTTTCGATGTCACCGCCGAGATACCGGTCCGGGTTCGGCTGCTGCGCACGGACACTGCCGACCACACCCTGGTCATGGTCGTCCACCACATCGCCGCCGACGGCGTATCGATGGGACCGCTGTTGCGCGATCTCGGCGCCGCCTACTCCGCTCGTCGATCGGGCGGCGCACCGGACTGGTCGCCGCTGCCCGTGCACTACGCCGACTATGCGCTGTGGCAGCGGCGCCTGCTCGGTGACGAACACGATCCTGAATCGGAATCGGCGCGCCAGATTCGGTTCTGGACAACCGAACTCGCCGAACTGCCCGCACAGCTCGGGCTGCCCGCCGATCGCCCCCGGCCCGCGGCGTCGTCGTATCGCGGCGCGACGCTCGAATTCGGTATCGATGCCGACGTACGCGCCGCGGTGGAACGCCTGGCCGCACGTCATCGGGCGACCCCGTTCATGGTGCTGCACACCGCGCTGGCGGTGTTGGCCGCCCGACTGTCGAATGGCGGCGATATCGCGATCGGCACCCCGGTCGCCGGGCGCGGTGAGCGCGGACTCGACGATCTGGTCGGCATGTTCGTCAATACGGTCGTGCTGCGGACCCGGGTGCGCGGCGATCACGGCTTCGCCGAACTGCTCGCGACCATCCGCGCGGCCGATCTGCGGGCGCTGGCCCATCGCGATATTCCATTCGAGCGCCTGGTGGAGGTCCTGGACCCCGCGCGCTCGCGGTCCCGGCATCCGCTGTTCCAGCTGGCGCTGTTCCTGCAGGACCTCGGCCACCCCGCGCCCGCCTTCCCCGGGGTCGACGCCGAACTCGTGGACTTCGATCCGGGCTTCGCGAAGTTCGATCTGCAGCTGACCGTCTCGCCTTCCGTCGCGGGATACCGTGCCGAATTCACCTATGCCACCGATCTTTTCGAGGCGGCCACGATCGGCGGATTCGCGGCCAAGTTCGTGCGCCTGCTCACCGCCGCCCTCGCCGGTCCGGACCGGCCGGTCGGCGATCTCGAACTGCTCGATCTCGGCGAACTCGACTACGTCACCGGCACCTGGAATGCCAGCGGCTGCCGGGTCACCGACCGTTTCCTGCAGGAGGGATTCGACGCCCAGGCGCGCCGCACACCCACCGCGCGCGCTCTGATCTGCGATGACACCGAGCTCAGCTATGCCGAACTGTCCGAACGGGCCAACCGGCTCGCGCGTGCGCTGATCCGGACCGGCGTCGGCCCGGAAACCCTCGTGGCGCTGGCCATGCCGCGCGGCGTCGACCTCGTCGTGGCGATGTACGCGGTGCTGCGGACGGGCGCGGCCTATGTGCCGATCGATCCCGCACATCCGGCCGAGCGGATCGCGCATATCCTCGCCGTCGCGCGCCCGCACACCGTACTCACCACCGGCGGGGCGGATCTGGACCTGCGCCACGACGGCCCGATCCTGCGCGTCGACGAACTCGTGACGGCCGATCTGTCCGCGGCCACGATCGACGACGGCGAGCGCCGCGCCGCCCCGCACCCGGACCACCCGGCCTACGTCGTCTTCACCTCCGGTTCCACCGGCGCGCCGAAGGGTGTGGCGGTATCGCATCGGGCCATCGCCAATCAGCTGGCCTGGATGCAGGCCGAGTACGCGCTGCGGCCTACCGATGTGTATCTGCAGAAGACTGCCAGCACCTTCGATGTCTCGCTGTGGGGTTACTTTCTGCCGTTGCGGGTGGGCGCGACGCTGGTGCTCGCCGATCCCGAGGGTCATCGCGACGCCCGCTATCTCGCGGAAACCGTTGCGCGGCATCGGGTGACGCTCACCGACTTCGTGCCGTCGATGCTGGCGGTATTCGCCGCGCACGCGCGGCCCGGCGAACTGTCCTCGCTGCGTGCGGTTTTCGTCATCGGCGAGGCGCTGGCGCCGGAGACGGTCGCGGCGTTCCGCGCGGTCGGTGACGCGGGCCTGCATAATCTCTACGGTCCGACCGAGGCCGCGGTGTCCATTACCTCGCACGCGGTCACCAATAGTTACAGCCAGCTCGTGCCGATCGGTGAGCCGGAGTGGAATTCGCAGGTGTACGTGCTGGATTCGCGGCTGCATCCCGTACCGATCGGCGTGCCGGGCGAACTGTATCTGGCCGGGGTGCAGCTGGCCCGCGGATATCACGGCCGCCCGGATCTGACCGCGCTGCGCTTCGTCGCCAACCCCTGCGGTGACCTGATCGGTGCCCCGGGAAGCGGCGCCCGCCTGTATCGCACCGGCGATCTGGTGCGATGGACGCCCGACGGCGAACTGGAATACCTGGGGCGTACCGACTTTCAGATCAAACTCCGCGGACAGCGGCTCGAACCCGCGGAGATCGAATCCGCCCTGCTGCGCGCCCCGCAGGTGAGTCAGGCGGCCGTGCGAGTGATCGACGACGCGTATCTGGCCGCCTACGTGATCCGCACTCCCGGAGCCGAACTGGATACCGAACGGCTGCGCGCGGATCTGTCCGCGGTCCTCCCGCCCGCGCTGACGCCCACGGTGATCGTCGAGCTCGACGCATTCCCACTCAACACCAGCGGCAAACTCGATCGCGCCGCGCTGCCCGCACCGACCCTGCGCGCCACCGTCTTCCGCGCACCGGCAACACCCACCGAACGGCAGGTGGCCCGCGTTTTCGCCGAGGTGGTACGCGCCGAGCGGATCGGCGGCGACGATGACTTCTTCGCCCTCGGCGGCAGCTCATTGGACGCGACGCAGGTGACCGCGCGGCTCGGCGCCGAACGGGGTATGCGAATCCCGGTGCGGCTGGTGTTCGATGCCCCGACGGTATCGGCTCTCGCGGCGGCGCTGGACGACCGGGCCGGGACACCCCGCCTACCGTTGACGAAACAGTCACGGCCCGAACGGATTCCACTCTCGCCCGCGCAACGCCGACTATGGTTCCTGAACCGGATCGAGACGCAGGACAGGGCGCGCCCGAACTACAACCTGCCCGTCGCCTTCCGGCTCTCCGGTCCGCTGCGCGTGCTCGAACTCGAGCGGGCGGTCCGCGATGTCATCGCCCGGCACGAGACGCTGCGCACCCGCTATCCCGACGCCGCCGACGGCCCGTACCAGCACATCCTCGATGCCGACGCGATCAGCACCGACCTGACCCCGATCCCGGTCGACGAATCGGAACTGCCCGCGGCCATCGGCTCGATCGCCGGATACCGCTTCGACGTCACCCGCGAGACGCCCGCCCGGTTCGCGCTGTTCGCCCTCGACGGTACCGAACACGTTCTGGTCGTGGTCCTGCATCACATCGCCGCCGACGCCCTGTCCGCCGCGCCGCTCGCCGCGGATCTGCTGCACGCCTATCGCGCGCGTTCGGCGCGCACCGAGCCCGACTGGGACGAACTGCCCGTCCAATACGCCGATTACAGCCTGTGGCAGCACGCACTGCTCGGATCGGCGGCCGAGCCGAGCGAATTCGCTCGAGATCAGGGCGAGTATTGGCGGGCGACGCTGGCCGGTCTGCCCGCGCGGCTCCCGTTGCCGACCGACCGGCCCCGCACCGCACATCCCGCCACTCACGCCGCGGCAGTGGATTTCCGGATCGACGCGGACCTCGAGGCCGGGGTGCGCGAGCTGGCCCGGCAATACGGCGCGACACCATTCATGGTGGTGCACGCCGTGCTCGTGATCGCGCTGGCCCGATTCTGCGGCACCAGTGATGTGGTGGTCGGCACGCCGATCGCCGGGCGCGGCGACCGCGAATTGCAGCCGCTGATCGGCATGTTCGTCAATACGGTCGTGCTCCGCACGCCGGTCGCGGGAGACATCTCCTTCGCCGAACTGCTGGCGCGGGTGCGCGCGGTCGACCTGGACGCCTTCGCACATGCGGAGCTGCCCTTCGAGCGGCTGGTCGACGAGCTCGCGGTCGATCGGACCACCGGCGCGCATCCGCTGTTCCAGGTCATGCTGAGTGTGTCCGAGGCCTCCGGAACCCCGCTGTCCGCAGGCGAATCGGCGCTGACCGTGACGCCGCTCGATATCCCCGACGCGAGCGCGAAGGCCGATCTGCACCTGATCGTCGCGACCGACGAGAGATTCGCGGGCAGCCTGCGCTATGCGACGGAGCTGTTCGACGCCGAGACCGCCACGGCGCTGGTCTCCCGCATTACCCGCGTCCTGGCCGCCGTCACCGCGAATCCCGCTGTGCCCGTGGGGGATATCGATCTATTCGGCCCGGACGAGCGAGCGCTGATCCTGCGCACCTGGAACGGCACGCGCCGCGAACCGTCCGCGTCGACGCTGGTGTCGTTGTTCGAGGCGCAGGCGGCGCGCACGCCGTCGCGCCCCGGGGTCGTCTTCGAGGGCACGAGTCTGTCCTATGCCGAATTCGCCGATCGCGTACACCGACTCGCCGGATATCTGGTCCGCCGCGGCGTGGGACCGGATTCGATTGTGGCACTGCATCTGCGGCGCTCGGTGGAGCTGGTGGTCGGCATGTACGCCGTGATCGCCGCGGGCGGAGCGTATCTGCCGCTCGATCCGGATCATCCGGCCGAACGCATCCGCCATATCCTCGGCACCGCACGGCCGCGGTGCGTCCTGGCCGCCTCCGGCGACGTCCTGGACGGCCGGGAGCTGATCGCGATCGACGCGCTGGACCTGTCCGATCAGACCGATATCCCGCTGCCGGAGGTACATCCGGACAGCCTGGCCTATGTCCTGTTCACCTCGGGCTCCACCGGCCGCCCGAAGGGCGTGGCGGTGACCCATCGTGCCATCGTGAACCGCCTGCGCTGGATGCAGGAGGACTGCGTAGCGCTCGACGGCACGGACGCGGTGCTGCAGAAAACCCCGGCGACCTTCGATGTGTCGGTCCCGGAGTTCTTCTGGCCGTTGCAGGCCGGCGCCCGCCTGGTACTGGCCCGGCCGGACGGGCATCGGGATCCGCGATATCTGGCCGACGTGATTCAGCGGGAGGCCATTACGGTCGCCCACTTCGTGCCCGCCATGCTCACGACCTTCCTCGCCGAAGACGTATCCGCGCACTGTGTTTCGCTGCGGCATGTGCTCTGCTCGGGCGAAGCGCTGCCCGCGGCCGCCGCCGCGGGGCTGCGCGGACTGACCGGGGCCCGCGTGCACAACCTCTACGGGCCCACCGAGGCCGCGGTGGAGGTCACCTGGCACGAGGTGACCGATGCCGACACCGAGACGGTGCCGATGGGCCGTCCGATCCGCAATATCGGCTGCTATGTGCTGGATGCGCGGCTGCATCCGGTTCCGGTCGGTGTCGCGGGCGAACTGTATCTGGCGGGGCCGCAGCTGGCCCGCGGCTATCTGGACCGGGCCGATCTCACCGCGGAACGCTTCGTGGCCGACCCCTTCGGGGTCCAAGGAGCGGGAGCCTCCGGCGGGGTTTCGCGCATGTACCGCACCGGCGACCTGGCGCGGTGGACCCGCTCGGGCGAACTGGAATACCTCGGCCGCAGCGACTTCCAGGTGCAGCTGCGCGGACTGCGGATCGAGCTCGGGGAGATCGAAACGGTCCTGACCGCGGAGGAGACCATCGCCCAGGCCGTCGTGGCGGTGCGCGACGACCACGGCACCGGCGATCGGCTGGTCGCCTACCTGGTGCCCGAGCGCAGCACGCGCATCGACTCGCAGCAAGTGAAAGCCGCACTCACACAGCAACTTCCGGCCTATATGGTCCCGGCGGACTGGCTGATCCTGGATCGCCTCCCCGTCACCGCCTCCGGCAAGCTGGATCGCGCCGCGCTACCGGCCCCCGCACCCGTCACCACGGCGTTCCGGAAACCAGCGGGAGAAACGGAAACCTGCGTCGCACAGACCTTCTCGGCACTGCTGGGCATCGACCGAATCGGCGCGGACGACGACTTCTTCGCCCTCGGCGGCAATTCCCTCATCGCCACCCAGCTCGCGGCCCGCCTGACCGAGGCAACCGGCTCCGAGGTGCCCGTTCGCGCGATCTTCGACGCACCGACGGTATGCGCTCTGGCCCAGCGTGTCTCGGCCGCCGAACGGGCCGCCCCGCGTATCCCGCTGATACCCCAGTACCGCGGCGAGGTCGTACCGCTGTCGATCGCCCAGCAGCGCATGTGGTTCCTCAACCGCTTCGACGGCGGGGGCGGCGGCTACAACATCCCGTTCGCCCTGCGGCTGTCCGGCGCGCTGGACATCGCCGCGCTGCGGGCGGCCATCGCCGATGTGATCGCGCGGCACGAGACCCTGCGCACCCGGTACCCGGATCGCGGCGGCGAACCCGCACAGCTGATCCTGTCTCCGGGAACATATCCGGTGGAGCTCGCGCCGGAGGATGTGCCCGCCGCCGAGGTGGCACGGATCGCGGCCGCGGCCGCCACCGCCGGATTCGACGTCACCGCCGAGGTGCCGTTGCGCGTGCGGCTCCTGCGGCTCACCGACGATCCTGGCCCGGTGCACATCCTGCTGTTCGTCGTGCACCACATCGCCGCCGACGGATGGTCGTTCGCACCGCTGGCCCGCGATCTCACCACCGCCTATGTGGCCCGATGTGCCGGAGCGGCGCCACTGTGGCGCGAATTGCCAGTCCAATACGCCGATTTCGCGATCTGGCAGCGCACCGTTCTGGGCCGCGCCGATGATCCGGACTCGCCGCTCGCTCGGCAGCTGCGCTACTGGACGCACCGGCTCGACGGCATTCCGGACGTGCTCGAGCTGCCCTCGGATCGGCCGCGCCCTGCCGCGGCCACCCATCGGGCAGGCGCCGTCACGACGCGGCTGGATCGCGAATTGCACCGGGCCGTAGCCGAACTCGCGGCCGCGCACCGGGCCACACCGTTCATGGTGCTGCACGCGGCCCTGGCGGCCGTGCTGGCCCGCCTGACGGGCGTGGGCGATATCGTCGTCGGCGCGCCGGTGGCCGGTCGCGGCGAGCGCGCGCTGGACGAGTTGGTGGGTATGTTCGTCAACACGGTCGTGCTGCGGACCCACGTCGACCCCGCGGGCGGCCTGGACGATCTGCTCGACCGGGTACGGGCCGACGATCTGGCCGCCTTCGATCACGCGGCCGTGCCGTTCGAGCATGTGGTCGACGCGCTGAATCCCGTGAGATCCCAGGCGCATGCGCCGCTCTACCAGGTGTCGCTGACCCTGCAGAACCACACCGCACCCGAGATCCGCCTGGACCGGTTGAGCATCGAGGCCGTCGATCCTGGGACCACACCCATCGCGCTCGATCTGGACTGGACCTGCACCGACCGCTACGACGACGCGGGCGCGCCGGACGGCATCGACATCCATCTGCACTATGCGACGGATCTGTTCGACGAGGCGACCGTGACCGGCTTCCTGGCCGCGCTGGAGCGGATGCTGCGGGCCATGGTGCGCGATATCCACACCCCGGTCGGTGATGTCGAGCTGATGTCGGCCGCCGAGCGCGCGCTGCTGCTGTCGGACCGCAATGCCACCGCGCACGACGTGCGGCGGGAAACCCTGGGGGAGTTGCTCGATCGCCGCGCCACCGCGACACCGACGGCCGTCGCGGCGATCGTCGATGACGAGTGGATCGACTACGCCGAACTCGATGCTCGCTCGAATCGGCTGGCGCGCGGTCTGATCGAGCACGGCGTCGCGCCCGACACCATCGTGGGCCTGGCCGCGCACCGATCGATCGATATGCTCGTGGCCCTGTTCGCCATCGTGAAGGCGGGTGGCGCATACCTTCCCATCGATCCGGCGCATCCCGTCGAACGGATCACCCAGGTGCTCACGACGGCCCGAGCGGAGGTGATCCTGTCGGCCGGTGGCGCCGAGCTACCGGGTAGGCGGGTTCTTCCCGTCGACGAGTCGCGCTGGGCCGCTTACGCTTCCACACCGATCGCCGACGCCGACCGGCGCGCCCCGCTGCGCCCGGACAACCTCGCCTATGTGCTGTTCACCTCCGGTTCGACCGGCGCACCGAAAGGGGTCGCCACCAGCCATCGAGCGATCGTCAACCAATTGCATTGGCTGCGTGACCGTTACGGCGTCACCGCGTCGGACCGCATCATGCAGCGCGCCCCGCTGACCTTCGACGTCTCGGTATGGGAGTGCTTCCTGCCCGCCATGACCGGTGCGCCCCTGGTGATTCCGCGCCCCGGCGGACATCTGGACCTGGACTATCTGGCGGGGCTGATCCGCCGCCACGGCATCACCTTCGCCGAACATGTGCCGTCGGTGCTGGCCGCCCTGATCGCCGAGGGGCACGGCGACGCATTGCGGTCGCTGCGTCACCTGCACTGCGGCGGCGAGGCGCTGCCGCCGGAGCTGCTGGCCGCCCTGCGTCGCCACGTCGGCGGCGCGATCCACAATGCCTACGGTCCGACCGAGGCCGCGATCTCGACGATCTTCCACGAATTCGGTGACGAGGACACGGGATTCGAGGTGCCGATCGGGCGGCCGTGCTGGAATACCGGCGCCTATGTGCTCGACGCCCGGCTGCGGCCGGTGCCGACGGGCGTGACGGGTGAGCTGTATCTGGCAGGCGATCAGCTCGCCCGGGGCTATCAGGGCCGGGGGGCGCTGACCGCGGAACGTTTCGTGGCCGACCCCTTCGGGGTACCGGGAGGGGCCGTGCCGGGAGAGGCCGCCTCCGGGGGGAGCGCGCGCATGTACCGCACCGGTGATCTGGCCCGCTGGAATCGCGACGGCGAACTGGTGTACCTGGGCCGCAACGACTTCCAGGTCAAGGTCCGTGGCCAGCGCATCGAGCTCGGCGAGATCGAGGCCGCGCTGACGGCCGTCGACGGCGTCGCCCATGCGGCCGTCGTGGTGGCGGCCGACAGCGCCGGATCCGACTGTCTCGTCGGATATGTCGGCGGCGCGGACCTCGACGCCGGCACCGTGCTGACCGCGCTGCGAAACCGGCTGCCCGGCTACATGATTCCGGCGCATCTGGTGGTGCTCGAGCAGCTGCCGCGCACCGCCGTCGGCAAACTCGACCGCAAGGCCCTGCCCTCGGTCGAATTCCTCGGCGCGAGCGAGGAATTCCGCGCGCCCGCCGAGGGCGCGGAGGCGGTGCTGGCCGCGCTCGTGAGCGATCTGCTCGGCACACCGGTCGGCGCCACCGACGACTTCTTCACCCGCGGCGGCAACTCGTTGCTGGCCATGCGCCTGGTCACCCGCGCGAACGCCGCGCTGGGCTGCGCGCTGAGCGTGCGGGAGGTGTTCGAGGCCCCGACCGTCTCCGCGCTGGCGGCCCGGGCGCTGCGCCGGGGCGCGCCGCCGGAGCCGATCCTGGCTCCCGTCGAGCGCCCGGAGCGAATCCCGTTGTCTGCGGCCCAGACTCGCATCTGGCTGCTGAACCGGCTGGATCCGGCGTCGCCGGTCTACAACATCCCGATGGTGCTGCGCCTGTCCGGCACGCTGGACGAGCGCGCGCTACGGGCCGCCGTCCGCGACATCCTCGAGCGCCACGAATCGTTGCGCACGGTATTCCCCGATGACGACGCGGGCCCGCAGCAGGTGATCCTGCCGGTCGACGCGATGGCGGACCTCGATCCGCGCGCGCTGACCACCGGCCCGGCCGATGCCGTCGCCGCGGTGGCCGCGACCGGATTCGATCTGCGCACCGAAGCACCCGTGCGCACGGCCTTGTTCCGCGTCGACCGCGACGAGCATGTGCTGGCCGTGGTCGTGCACCATATCGCCGCCGACGGCGTCTCGACCGGCCCGCTGGCCCGCGATCTGATGACGGCCTACGCCGCCCGCAGCACCGGTCGTGCGCCCGACTGGCATCCGCTGCCGGTCCAGTACGCCGACTTCACGCTGTGGCAACACGAACTGCTCGGCGCGGCCGAGGATCCGGAATCGGTGCTGGCCGGACAGCTCGCCTATTGGCGCGGCGCACTGGCCGGACTCGCGCCGGTGCTGGAACTGCCCACCGATCGCCCCCGCCCACCCGTCGCCTCCGGCCGCGGCGCGGCGGTCGAATTCGATCTGGATGCCGAGACGACCGGCGCGATCGCCGCCCTCGCGCGCCGCCGTGGGACGTCGGTCTTCATGGTCGTGCACGCCGCCCTCGCCGCGGTGCTCGCCCGGCTGGCGGATACCGGCGATATCGCCATCGGCACCCCGATCGCCGGGCGGGCGCGGGCCGAGCTGGACGATCTGGTCGGCATGTTCGTCAACACCGTCGTGCTGCGCACCGCCGTGCGTCGCGACGCGACCTTCGCCGACCTGCTCACCGAGGTCCGCGACGCCGATGTGCGTGCCCTGGCCCACGCCGACCTGCCCTTCGACGTTCTGGTCGAGGACCTGAATCCGGTTCGCTCCCCGGCTCATTCGCCCCTGGTGCAGGTGCTGCTCACCTTCGAACATCGCGACGATACGGTGCTGCGCCTGCCCGATCTCGAGGTCGGCGCACTGCCGCTGCCCACGACGACCGCGCAATTCGATCTCTCGCTGGCGCTGGCCGAATACGGGACCGTCGCGGGCACCGGGCTGCGCGCGGTGCTGCGCTACGCCACCGATCTGTTCGATGCCGCGACGATCGAGGCCCTGGGCCGTCGCTTCGTGCGGGTCCTGCGGTCGGCGCTGTCCGATCCGGACGTGCGCATCGGCGATATCGATCTGCTCGACGCCGACGAGCGTGGCCGAATCCTGCACGCCTGGAACGACACTGCCCACCGGATCGACGACACCGCGACCCTCGCCTCGCTGTTCGCGGCCCAGGCGGCCCGCACCCCACGGGCCCCGGCGGTGACCTTCGAGGGCATGACGGTGACCTATGCCGACTTCGCCCGGCGCGTGAACCGGCTTGCCCGCCACCTGATCTCGATCGGCGTGGGTCCGGACACGGTTGTCGCGCTGACCATGCGGCGATCGTTGGATCTGGTGATCGGCGTGCACGCGGTCATCGCCGCGGGCGCGGCCTATCTGCCGCTGGATCCCGACCATCCGGCCGAACGCAACCACTACGTCCTCGCGACCGCGCGTCCCGCCCACGTCCTGACGACCGAGGCCCTGGAGCGACTCGACCTGTCGGGCCATTCGCCGGAACCGATCACGGACGCGGATCGCGGTGCGCCCCTGCGCTCGTCGCATACCGCCTACGTGATCTTCACCTCCGGCTCCACCGGTCGCCCCAAGGGTGTGGTCATCCCGCATGCGGCCATCGTCAACCGGCTGGTGTGGATGCAGGCCGAATACGGCCTGCATGCCACCGATGTCGTGCTGCACAAGACACCGGCCACCTTCGACGTCTCGGTGTGGGAACTGTTCTGGCCCTTGCAGATCGGTGCGCGCCTGGTGGTCGCCGGTCACGACGGCCACCGCGATCCGGCCTATCTGGCCCGCATCATCGCCGAGGAACGCGTCACCACGACGCATTTCGTGCCGTCCATGCTGTCGGCATATCTGCAGACCGGCCACGGCTCGCGAAACACCGCACTGCGCCGGATCTTTGCCTCGGGCGAGGCGCTGCTCGCCGCCACCGCGCAGCGGATGCGCGCGGAGACCGGCGTCGACCTGCACAACCTCTACGGCCCGACCGAGGCCGCCGTCGATGTCACCTTCCACGAGGTCACCGACGCGGATACCGATTCGGTGCCGATCGGCAGGCCCGTATTCAACACCGCTGTCCGCGTGCTGGATTCGCGGCTGCGCCCGGTGCCGGTCGGCGTCACGGGTGAGCTCTATCTCGCGGGCGTCCAGCTGGCCACCGGCTACCTCGGCCGCCCCGATCTGACCGCGGATCGCTTCGTGGCCGATCCGTTCGGGGCGCGACCGGGCGGGGTGCGCATGTATCGGACCGGCGACCTGGTTCGCTGGACCGATTCCGGCGAGCTGAACTACCTGGGGCGCACCGATTTCCAGCTGAAGCTGCGCGGCCTGCGCATCGAACCCGGCGAGATCGAGGCCGCGCTCGTGGCGGTCGCCGGGGTGAGTCAGGCGGTCGTGACCGTACACGCCGATCGGCTCGTCGCCCACGTCGCAGGCGATGCCCTCGACCCGGCGACACTGCGCGGGCACCTCGCAATCCTGTTGCCCGCGTATATGATTCCGTCGGCGTTCGTGGTCCTGGACGCACTGCCCCTGGGACCGTCCGGCAAGGTGGACCGCCGGGCGCTGTCCGCCCCGGCCGTCGAGACCCGCACCTATCGCCGGCCCGTGACCGCGGCCCAGCGCTCGGTCGCCGAGGCCGTCGCGGATCTGCTCGGCCTCGACCGGGTCGGCCTCGACGACGACTTCTTCGCCCTCGGTGGCAACTCTCTGCTCGCCACGCGCCTCATAGCCCGACTCGATGCCGCGCTGCCCGTGCGGATCGTCTTCGAAAACCCCACGGTGGCGGCCCTGTCCGACCAGGTGCGCACCGACACCGCGGCGGCGCCCCGGCTCACCGCGCGCCCCGCCGCCGAGCTCGAACCGCTCGCACCGGCCCAGCAGCGCATGTGGTTCCTCAACCGCTTCGATCCGAGCGAATCGGTGCATATCGTCCCGATCGTGCTGCGGCTGTCCGGCCGCCTCGATCGGGCGGTGTTGCGGGCCGCCGTCGCGGATGTGGTCGGCCGCCACGAGACCCTGCGCACCGTCTATCCGGAGATCGACGGCACCGGATATCAGCGGATCCTGCCGCCCGCGACCGTCCCGGATATCGAGGCATTGACCGCCGATGCCCTGGCCGAATTCGTGACCCGGCCCTTCGATGTCACCGCAGCCGTCCCGTTGCGCATCGGCCTGGCCGCGATGGACGACGACGAGCACATCCTGGCCCTGGCCGTACATCACATCGCGGCCGACGGCTTTTCGATGGAACCGCTGGCCCGCGACCTGGCCCTCGCCTACACCGCGCGTCTCACCGGATCCATCCCGCGCCTGCCCGACGTTGCGCTCCGCTACGCCGACTATGCCCACTGGCAGCGGGAGATGCTCGGCAGCGAGGCCGATCCGGATTCGACGGCCGCCCGGCAGCTGGGCTATTGGCGAGAGACGTTGCGCGGCTTGCCCGCTCAACTGGATCTGCCCGCCGATCGCCCCCGCCCGGCCGTGGCCACCCATGCGGCCGCCGCCGTCACCGTCGGGCTCGATCCGGCCGTGCGAGCCGGAATCGACTCGCTCGCAACCCGATACGCCGCGACCCCGTTCATGGTCGTGCACGCCGCCCTGGCCGCGCTGCTCGCGCGACTGTCCGGCACCGGCGATATCGTCGTCGGCGCGCCGATCGCGGGCCGCGGCCGGGCCGAGCTCGACGGCCTGGTCGGCATGTTCGTCAACACTCTCGTGCTGCGCACCCGGGTCGCCGAATCCGGATCGTTCGCGCGGCTGCTGACCGGCGTCCGCGACGGCGACCTCGAGGCCTTCGCCCACGCCGACATCCCGTTCGAGCGACTGGTGGAGGCGTTGGATCCGCCCCGCTCGCGGGCGCGTCATCCGCTGTTCCAGGTGGCGCTGTACTTCCAGAATCTCGCACCGATCGGGATCGAACTACCGGGCCTGACCGTCGCGGAGGTCGAATCCGACCAGCGGAGGAGCCTATTCGATCTCCAGCTGACCGTCGACGCGACGGATCTGCGATTCACCTATGCCACCGACCTGTTCGACGAGCCGGCCGTCGCGGCCCTGGCCACCCGGTTCCTGCGCCTGCTGCGCGCGGCCGTGGCGGATCCGGACCGGATCGTCGGCGATATCGATCTGTTCGACACCGGCGAACGGCATCGGGTGGTCATCGCCTGGAACGATTCGGCCCACATCGCCTTCGCTCCCGAGACCCTGCTCGACGAGTTCGAGGCGCAGGCCGCCGCCACACCCGACCAGCCCGCGCTGCGCTCGGGGGACACCGTGCTCACCTACGGCGCGCTCGATGGCCGCGCCAATCGTCTCGCACGGCATCTGATCACCGTCGGCGTGGGCCCGGAGGCGCTGGTGGCGTTGGCGGTTCGCCGCTCGATCGATCTGGTCGTGGCGATGTACGCCGTGCTGAAGGCGGGCGGCGCGTACGTGCCGATCGATCCCGATCACCCGGCCGCGCGTCGTGCCCACATCCTCGACACCGCCCGCCCGCTGTGCGTGCTGACCGCCTCGACGCTGGCAGAACTCGACCTCTCGGCGTATCCGGCGAGCCCGGTGACCGACGCCGACCGGCTGCGGCCCCTGCGCCCGCAGCATCCGGCCTACGTGATCTTCACCTCCGGCTCGACCGGAAAACCCAAGGGCGTCAGCGTCACTCATGCCGCCATCGTCAATCAGATGACATGGATGCAGGCGCAGTACGGCCTCACCGAACACGACGTCTATCTCCAGAAGACGGCCGGCACCTTCGACGTCTCGCTGTGGGGCTGGTTCCTGCCGCTGCGGGTCGGTGCGACGGTCGTCCTCGCCACCCCCGACGGCCACCGCGATCCGGCCTACCTCGCCGGCCTCATCGACCGATACGGCGTCACCACCACCGATTTCGTGCCCTCGATGCTGAGCGCCTTCGCCGCCGCGGTCGACAGTGCCGCCGTGGCGAATCTGCGCGAGGTCTTCGTCATCGGCGAGGCCCTCCCGGCCGAGACGGTGCGCGCCTTCACCGCGGTGAGCCCCGCGCGCCTGCACAACCTGTACGGGCCGACCGAGGCCGCGGTCAGCATCACCTACCGCGAGATCACCGGCGATACCGCGCGACCCGTCGCGCCGATCGGCCGCCCGGAGTGGAACAGCCGGGTGTACGTGCTGGATTCGCGGTTGCGGCCGACCCTGCCCGGTGTGCCGGGTGAGCTGTATCTGGCCGGAGTCCAACTGGCCCGCGGCTACCACGGCCGCCCCGATCCGACCGCGGATCGTTTCGTGGCCAACCCCTTCGGCGTGCCGGGCGAGCGCATGTATCGCACCGGGGACATCGTGCGCTGGGACACCGGCGGCGATCATCCCGAACTGAACTATCTGGGCCGCAGCGACTTTCAGGTCAAACTGCGTGGGCAACGCCTCGAACTCGGCGAGATCGAGGCGGTGCTGGCCACCGCGCCCGGCGTCACACAGGCAGCCGCCCGCATCGTCACCACCGCGACCGGTGATCATCTGGTCGGATATGTCACGGGCACGGCGATCGATTCCGAACAGATCCGCGCCGCGGCGGCGCGACTGCTGCCGTCCTATATGGTGCCGTCGGCCTATGTGCCGCTGAATACCTTCCCGCTCAACGCCTCCGGCAAGCTCGACCGCGCGGCACTGCCCGACCCGGTCCTCGAGCGGATGGCCTATCGCGCGCCGGATGCGCCGTTCGAGGCGGCCGTGGCCGAGGCGTACGCGGAAGTGCTGGGCGTCGAATCCGTGGGGGCCGACGACGACTTCTTCGATCTCGGCGGCAATTCACTCATCGCGACCCGGGTGCTGGCCCGGCTCGGGGAGCGCCTCGGGCGACGCCTGGCCGTGCGTCGACTGTTCGAGACCCCGATCGTCCGCGACCTGGCCGCCGCACTCACCGACGACGAATCAGAGCCCGTCCTACCACTGACGAGTGGCCCACGGCCGCACCATATTCCGCTGGCGCCGACCCAGCGCGGTATGTGGGTGGCCAACCGGCTCGATCCGGACTCGCCCGTGCACAACATCCCGGTGGCACTGCGCATTCTCGGCGAACTCGACCACGCCGCTCTGCGTTCGGCATTCGACGATGTGGTGGCACGGCACGAGACGCTGCGCACGATCTACCCGCTCGACGCGAACGGCGAACCACGACAACTGATCCTCGCCCCCGAGACCGTCGACCTCGCGCTGACCGTGGAGACCGTGGCCGCCGTCGACGCGTGGATCGCCGAATTCCTGTGCGCCGGTTTCGATATCACCGACACCGTCCCGCTGCGGGCGGCACTGCTGTGCGAATCCGATACCAGCCACGTCCTCGTCGTGGTCCTGCATCACATCGCCGCCGACGGCGAGTCGATGAATCCGCTGCTGCACGACCTGATTTCGGCCTACCTCGCCCGTCGGGACGGTGCCGCACCGGCCTGGACGCCGCTGCCCGTGCAGTACGCCGATTACACGCTGTGGCAGCACCGGATGCTCGACACCCACGCCGAACGGCAGCTGGCGTTCTGGCGCAAGACGCTGAGCGACTTCCCGGACGAATTCGCACCTCTCACCGATCGCCCCCGCCCGGCCGTCGCCTCCCGGCGCGGCGCGGTCGTGCGCGGGCGCATCGGCGGGGGAGTGGGCGCCCGCCTGCACGAGCTCGCGCGGCGGCATCGCGCGACCCCGTTCATGGTGCTGCACGCCGCGCTGTCGGCGTTGCTGGCCCGGCTGTCCGGATCCGACGATGTGGTCATCGGCACGCCGATGGCCGGGCGCGGCGCGAGTGCGCTCGACGGCCTGGTCGGGATGTTCGTCAATACGGTCGTGCTGCGCGGCCGAATCGACGGGGACGCCTCGTTCTCGGCGCTGCTCGACCGGATTCGTGCGGTCGATCTCGCGGCCTTCGCACACGCCGAGGTGCCGTTCGATCGCGTCGTCGACGCCGTGGGCGGCGCGCCGAGCGCGGCCCGGCATCCGCTGTTCACCGTGGCGCTGAGCTATCTGGACTCCGTGTCGCACGCGCACGCGGTGCCGGGGCTGGTGGTGGAGCCGGTGGACTTCGACGAGCCCGTCGCGCGCTTCGATCTCCAGTTCACCGCGGCGGGCGGCCTCGACGGCGACGGTCATCTGGCCGTCGAATTGGCCTATGCCACCGACCTGTACGACGAGCGCACCGCCGCCGATCTGCTGCGCCGCCTCGGCCGGATGCTGGGTGCGGTCACCGCGACTCCGGATGTGCCGGTGGCCGCGGTCGATATCCTCGCCCCGGTCGAATATGCCGCGATCCTTGCTCGCCACGATGCCCGGCCGCTGTCGCCGTGGACCCTCGCCGAACTCATGGCCGCCGCGGTCGCCATGAATCCGGAGGCGATCGCCGTAATCGACGGCGATCGCGAATTCACCTATCGCGCACTGGATGAGCAGTCGTCGCGGCTGGCCCGCCTGCTCATCGCCCGCGGCGTGGGTGCGGAGGATTTCGTCGCCGTGGCCGTGGCGCGCTCGGCCGAATCGCTGCTCGCGATCTGGGCGGTCGCCAAGTCCGGCGCGGCATTCGTGCCCGTCGACCCGACCTACCCGAGTGAGCGCATCACGCATATGCTCACCGATTCCGGTGCGGCACTGGGGCTTACGGTTACCGCCGCTCGCACGCGCCTGCCCGGACGCATCGAGTGGATCGTCCTGGACGCGGCGAATACGGCCGCCCGGCTACGGTATGCCGATCCCGCACCGATCATGCGCTCGGAGTTGAATCGCGGTGTGCACGTGCGGAATCCGGCGTGGATGATCTACACCTCCGGCTCCACCGGGGTGCCGAAGGGCGTGGTCGTCACGCATGCCGGGCTCGCGGGTATCACGGTGGCCCAGCGTGATCGGTACGCACTCACCTCGCAGGCGCGGATATCGCAGGTGTCCTCACCGAGTTTCGACGCCGCGATGCTGGAACTGCTGCTGGCGCTCGCCGCGGGCGCGGCGCTCGTCGTGGCCCCGCCCGGTGTGTACGCGGGGGCGGAGCTCACCGCGCTGATGCGCGAGCAACGGGTCAGCCACGCCTTCCTCACTCCCGGTGTGGTCCGCACGCTGGATCCGGCCGCACTGCCCGAGCTGCGTCACCTCGTGGTCGGCGGTGAGTCGTTCGGCCCGGATCTGGTGCGGCGCTGGGGCTTCGGACGGCGTCTGCACAACTCCTACGGCCCGACCGAGACCACGATCATCTCGACCATCAGCGTCCCGCTGCGCCCCGGCGGCGACTTCGATATGGGCGCACCGATCCACGGAATGTCGGCGCTGGTGCTCGACGCGCGGCTGCGGCCCGTGCCGGACGGCGTCACCGGCGAGCTCTATCTGCGCGGCCTCGGCCTGGCCCGCGGCTACCACGCGCGCCCGGGGCTGTCCGCGGCCCGATTCGTCGCCGACCCCTTCGGGGCCGACCGCGGCGGCCGCCTGTATCGCACGGGCGATCTGGTGCGCTGGCGGATACACGAGCACGAGGGTGTGCGCTATCCGGTGCTGGACTATGTGACTCGCGGCGACGATCAGGTGAAGGTGCGCGGCCTGCGCATCGAACTCGGTGAGATCGATGCGGCGCTCACCGCGCACGCGGAGGTCGACTTCGCGGTCACGATCGGGCATGCCGACCCCGCCGGGGCCGTATCGCTGGTGTCGTATGTGGTTGCCGCCGAGGCGAAGACGATCGATCCGGCGCGGCTGACCGCCTTCGTGGCCCGCTCGCTGCCCGCCTATATGGTCCCGGCCGCGATCATGATGCTCGATGCCGTGCCGCTGACCCCGGTCGGCAAGGTGGATCGCCGGGCCCTGCCCGAGCCGGTGTTCCGGGCGGCCGAATTCCGCGCGCCGGGCACCGCCGCCGAACGCGCGGTCGCCGAGGTCGTCGCGCAGGTGCTCGGCCTCGACGCGGATCGGATCGGCGCGGCGGACGACTTCTTCGCCCTCGGCGGAAATTCGCTCACCGCAACTCAATTGGCGGCCCGGATCGGAGCGCGCCTCGATACCGCCGTCGGCGTGCGGACCGTCTTCGAGCATGCGACCGTGGCCGCGCTCGCCGCGGCCGTGACCGCGACCGACCGACCCGTGCGCCCCGCGCTGTCGCGCCGCGAACATACCGATCCCGTGCCCTTATCGCTCGCACAGCACCGCATGTGGCTGCTGAACCGGATCGATCACCACTCCGACGCCTACAACATCCCGCTGGCCGTGCGCCTGATCGGCGATCTCGATATCGCCGCGCTCACCGCGGCCATGGCCGACGTCGTGGCCCGCCATGAGGTGCTGCGCACGATGTACCCGGCCACTGACGCCGGACCGGTGCAGATGGTCCTGCCCGTCGGCGCGGCGGGCACGCCCGATCTGCCCGCGATCGAGGTGCCCGCGGCGGACCTGAGCGCCGCCATCGCCGACTTCGTGGCCGATGGTTTCGATGTGACGGCCGCGGTTCCGTTGCGTGCCAGGCTGTTCGCCCCGATCGCCGCCGATGCCTCGCCCGAGCATGTCCTGGTGGTGGCGATCCATCACATCGCCGCCGACGGCTCCTCGCTGGCGCCGCTGGCCCGAGATGTGATGGCGGCCTACGCGGCCCGCCGTCGCGGCGGCACGCCAGACTGGTCGCCGCTGCCGGTGCACTATCGCGATTACGGCGTGTGGCAGCGCGAACTGCTGGGCTCCGAGGATGATCCCGATTCGCTGATGGCCCGCCAATTGCTGTTCTGGCGTGCGGAATTGGCGGACCTGCCGGTGCATTTGGCGCTTCCCGCCGATCGGCCGCGTCCGGTGGTGCTGTCCACCCGGGGCCGTCATCTGGATTTCACCGTCGACGCCGAGCTGCACGCGCGGTTGGCCGAGCTGGCCCGGGCATCCGGGGTCACGTTGTTCATGGTGGTGCAGGCGGCGTTCGCGGTCCTGCTGTCGCGGCTGTCCGGGAGCACGGATATCGCGGTCGGCACCCCGGTCGCCGGGCGCGGCGACGCCCTGCTCGACGATGTGGTCGGCATGTTCGTCAACACGCTGGTGCTGCGCACCGCGGTCGATCCGGCCGCCGGCTTCACCGCGCTGCTCGACCGCGTGCGCCGCGCCGACGTGGCGGCCTTCGAGCACGCCGATATCCCCTTCGAGCGTCTGGTCGAGGTGCTCAATCCGGAGCGCTCCACGGCCCGGCATCCGCTGTTCCAGATCGGATACTCCTTCCACAATCAGACCGCGGCCGAATTCGCGCTGCCCGGATTGTCCGTGGTCGCCGCCGATTTCGAGACCGATGTATCACAGGTCGATCTGCATCTGGTGGTGACTGATCGCTACGACGACGACGGCGTCCCGGCGGGCCTGGCCGCCTCCTTCACCTACGTGACGGCCCTGTTCGACGAGTCCACGATCGCCGGATTCGCCGGTCGGCTGCATCGGCTGCTCGCGGCCGTCTGCGCGAATCCCGCGGTGCCCGTGGGCGATCTGCCCTTGCTCGACGCCGCCGAGGCCGATCGGCTGCTGTCGGCGTGGAATCCGGCCGTTCCCGCGGCCGAATCCGCCGTCCTCACCGAGGGTTTCGAGGCGCAGGTCGCGCGGACTCCCGACGCGATCGCGGTCGTCGACGGCTCGACCGTGCTGACCTACGCACAGTTCGCGGCCCGCGTGCATCGGCTCGCCCGGGTGCTCATCGCCCGCGGCGTGCGCCCGGAAGCACGGGTGGCCCTGGCCGTTACGCGCAGCGCCGATCTGGTGGTGGCGATGTATGCGGTGATCGCCGCCGGTGGCGCCTATGTCCCGCTGGATCCGGATCATCCGGCCGATCGGACCGCGGCCGTGCTGGCGGCCGCCGAACCCGCGCTCGTCGTGACATCGAGCCGGTATCCCATGCCGCTATCGGCGAATCATCCGGCTTCCGTGGATGTTTCGGAGGTGGACGATCAGCTCGACGATCGCCCGATCGCCGACGTCGAACGGCAGGCGCCCTTGCGTCCGGCCCACACCGCGTACGTGATCTTCACGTCCGGTTCCACGGGCACACCCAAGGGTGTCGCGGTCGCGCATTCGGCGGTCACGCACGAATTGGCCTGGATGCAGCGGGAATACGCGTTGCGGGGCGACGATGCCGTCCTGCAGGCGACCTCGGCGGCCTTCGATCTATCGGTCTGGGAGTTCTGGTGGGCGCCGCGCACCGGGGCCCGGATCGTGATCGCACCCACGGGGATTCGGCGTGATCCGCGCGAGCTGCTGCGCCTGGTCGAATCCGAACGCATCACCACCGTGGCCCTCGTGCCATCGCTACTGGCCATACTGGCCGAGGTCGCGCCGGAGCGGCTGCCGCGCACCCTGCGACGGCTGCTGGTGATCGGCGAGGCGCTGCCCACCGCGATCGTCGACCGGATTCGCGATCGCACCGACGCCCGGCTGGACAATCTCTACGGACCCACCGAGGCGGCGGTCTCGGTGACCCGTTACCGCATCGCCGGAATCGAGACCCAGGCCGTCGTGCCGATCGGGTCCCCGCAGACCGGAATCCGGGTCTACGTCCTCGACGACCGCCTGCATCCGGTCCCGGTCGGGGTGACCGGGGAGCTGTATCTCGGTGGCCCGCAACTGGCCCGGGGTTATCTGGGCCGACCCGATGCGACCGCCGAAAGGTTCGTGGCGAGCCCCTTCGGGACCGCCGGTACGCGGCTCTACCGCACCGGCGATCTGGTCCGCTGGACCGCCGACGGCGACCTGTACTACATCGAACGCCGTGACTTCCAGGTCAAGGTGCGCGGCTACCGCATCGAACTCGCCGATATCGAACACGCGCTGCGCGGTCACCCGGCGATCACCGAGGCGACCGTCATCGCCCACGGCGGCGGCGATACCGCGACGCTGGCCGCGTACTTCACCGCCGCCGACCCGATATCCCTGGACGAGCTACGCGCCGCCCTGGTGGCGACCCTGCCCGGATATATGATCCCGCAACACCTTCGACACCTCGATGCGCTGCCTCGCACCGCCAACGGCAAGATCGACCGTGCCGCCCTGCCCGCGCCGAGTCCGCGCATCGACCGAATCCGCGAGCCAGCAACGGAATTGGAGACACAGATCTGCCGAGCCGTCGCCGACGTGCTCGGCATGGACCGAATCGGCCTGGACGACAACTTCTTCGAACATGGCGGCAATTCGCTGCTGGCCACCCGCCTGACCGTGCACCTGAGCGGGGCACTCGCCGAGCCGATTCCACCGCTGTGGGTATTCCTCGCCCCCACCCCCGCGGGCCTGACGGCACAGGTGCGGGACCGCCGGGCGGGCCGCGCCCGCATCGACACCGAGGCCGCATTCGAGGTGCTGCTGCCGCTGCGGACCGCGGGACGGCGGGAACCGCTGTTCTGCATCCATCCGGCGGGCGGCGTGGCCTGGTCCTTCGCGGGCCTGGCCGCGCATATCGCGGATCGGCCGCTCTACGGCCTGCAATCCCCGGTGCTGAATTCGACCGCGGCCCTGCCCGATTCGATCGATGCCTGGGCTCGCCGCTACGTCCGGGAGATCCGCGCCGTCCAGCCCGAGGGTCCGTACCAGCTGCTCGGTTGGTCACTCGGCGGCGTGCTCGCCCATGCGGTCGCGGTGCGGTTGCAGGACGAGGGCTGCCAGGTCGCGCTGCTGGCCGTGATGGACAGCGCGTTACGGGTGGACGCCGCCGCGGCGGTATCGATTCCGCTGGCCGATCTCGCGGGCGGACTGCTCGGCGATGCGGCCGAGGACACCGACGCCGCATTGAACCCCGCCGAGTTGACGGACCGAATCGCGCGGCTGCCGGAGCCGTTCGCATCCTTCGGTGCCGATCGGCTCGAACGCGTCCTGGACGCCGGTCTGCGCTCGCTGGCGCTGATCGCCCGTTACCGGCCCCGGCCGTTCAAGGGCAATCTGGTGTATTTCACTGCGACACTGGACGATCCGACCGGCGCGGCCGGTGCGACGGAGTGGATCGATGTGGTCTCGGGCACCGTACACAATCACGCCACCCCGGCCTCGCACTGGCGCATGACCTCCGACGCCGCCCTCGCCCGCATCGGCCGCGTCCTCACCGCGCTGTGGGACGAGGCCGACTCACCATCGAACCGGGACCGCTCGCGCACCGTGACATAGGACATTCGGCCCGGCCGGAAACGCTCACGCGAGAAAGGCAATTCGATGGGAAACCCCTTCGACGACGATGATCCCCGCTGCTACGTCCTGATCAACGAGGAGGGCCGGTGCGCGCTGTGGCCGGTCTTCGTGGCCGTGCCCGGTGGTTGGACGATCGCGCACGGCCCCGCGCGGCGCCGAGAGTGCCTGGACTATGCCGAATCTCGCTGGATCGAGCCGCGCCCGGCCGCGTTGCTCGGGGCCATGCGCCTGAAGGCCAACTGAATACGCGCCGCGGCGTACCCCACCGAACACCCTGCATCCGGTACGCCGCGGCGCTTCCCCTCTATTTATCGTCATCCTGACGATTACAATCCGATTCATGGGCAATGCTTTTCGCCTCAATGCGGCGGTCGCGGTGGAACTGGTGGTACTCACCCTCGGCGCGCGCACGCTGCCCAACGACACCCTCTGTGGACTGCTGGTCCAGCGGCTTCTCGCGCCCTATCGCGGACGCTGGGGCCTGCCGGGCGGGTTGGTGCAGCCGGAGGAGAGCCTGTCCGCGGCGGCCGTGCGGGTGCTGCGCGAGGAGACCGGAATCCGCGGCGATCAGCTGCATCTGGAACAACTAGCCACCTACGGCGAACCCGGCCGCGACGCGCGCGGTCGCGTGATCAGCATCGCCTATCTTGCGCTGGTGCCGAATCTGCCCGCGCCCAATGCGGGACCCGAGGCGGCGGCGGCCGCCATCTGGTCGGTGGATCAGGTGCTGGCCGATCGCGGGCGGCTGGCCTTCGACCATCACCGCATCCTCACCGATGGTGTCGAACGGGCCCGCGCCAAACTCGAATACGCCCCGCTGGCGACGGCCTTCTGCGCTCGCGAATTCACCGTCGCCGATCTGCGCCGGGTCTACGAGGTGATGTGGGGTACGACCATCGATCCGCGTAACTTCCACCGCAAGGTGACCAGCACACCCGGATTCGTCGAGGCCACCGGCCGCACGATCGCCCGCGACGCGGGCCGTCCCGCACAGCTCTACCGGGCCGGACCGGCGCGGGTGCTGCATCCGCCGATGTTACGACCGAGCTGATCGGCACACAGGAAACTCCCAGCCAGGCTGGAGCAAGCCTGCCAGCCGCGCTCTCTAGGCTCACCCACGCCCGGATTCGCGTGGGAAAGGCGGACTGCATGGTGGTGTCGGTGACAGGCGGTGAGCGGCTCCGCCCGCGCTGGGTACTGCCGAGTCTGGTGACACTGCTGGCGGCGACCGCCGTGCTGTATCTGTGGGGCCTGCGCGCCGCGGGCTGGGCCAATCCGTATTACGCCGCCGCGGTGCAGGCGGGCACGCACAGCTGGAAGGCGTTGCTGTTCGCCTCGCTCGATTCCGGCAATGCCATCACCGTCGACAAGCCGCCCGCCGCGATGTGGGTGATGGGTCTGTCGGGGCGGCTGTTCGGATTCAGCGCCTGGTCGATGCTGCTGCCGCAGGCGCTGATGGGCGTCGCCACCGTGGCCCTGCTGTACGGGGCGGTGCGGCGCTGCAGCGGCCCGGCCGCCGGGCTGCTGGCCGGCGCCGCGCTGGCGGTAACTCCGGTGGCGGCCTTGATGTTTCGCTACAACAACCCCGACGCGCTGATGACACTGCTCGTGGTGGCCGCCGGCTACTGCGTGGTGCGGGCGCTGCACTCGCCGAATCCGCGCTGGCTGTCCGCGGGGACCGGCTGGCTGGTGCTGGCCGGGGTCGCGGTCGGCTTCGCCTTCCTGGCCAAGATGATGCAGGCGTTCCTGGTGCTGCCGGGTCTGGCGCTGGTCGTGCTCGTGGCCGCGCCGGGCGGAATCGCCTCGCGCCTGGGCAAACTGGTGACCGCCGGTGCGGCCGTCGCGGTATCGGCGGGCTGGTATGTGGTCCTGGTCGAGCTCTGGCCCGCCGGTTCCCGGCCCTATATCGGCGGCTCCACCGATAACAGCCTGTGGAATCTGGCCGTCGACTACAACGGGCTGGGCCGCGTACTGGGCAATCAGGGCGGCGGCCACGGCGGCGCGAATCATGCCGCGCCGCCGCCACATCCGGCGGTGGCCGCACCCCCGCCTCCGCCCGGTCCGCATTTCGGCGGCATGGCCGGCAGGCAGAACGGGGTGCTGCGGCTGTTCCAGGATTCGCTGGCGACCGAATACGCGTGGCTGCTGCCGGTCGCGGTGATCGGCCTGCTGGCCGGACTGTGGCTCACCCGGCGGGGCGCGCGCATCGACCCGGATCGGGCGGGTCTGCTGCTGTGGGGCGGTTGGCTGGTGAGCACGGCCGCCGTGCTCAGTTATATGAGCCGTTCGTTCCACACCTACTACACCGTCGAATTGACCCCGGCCATCGCGGCGCTCGCGGGCATCGGCATCGTGCTGCTGTGGCGGCGGCGCGACCACTGGCAGGCCCGGGCGACGCTGGCCGCGATGTCGGCGATCACCGGGGTCTGGGTCTGCGTCCTGTTCGGCTACACCCCGACCTGGTTGCCGTGGTTGCGCTGGAAGTTGCTGATCGCCGGATTCGTCGCGGCCGCACTGCTGTTCGCCTGCGCGCACCGGCCCCGCCGGACCGCCGCGGCGATCGCGGCCGTCGCCCTGGCGATCGGCCTCACCGGCCCCGCCGCCTACGCGGCCGAAACCGTGGCCCTGCCGCACAGCGGCGGCAGCCCCTACAGCGGACCGACGCGATCGCACGGCGGCGGTTTCGGTGGCGGTGGCGAAAATGCCACGGCCACACCACAACTCGACGCGCTACTGACCGAGGTGGGCGGAACCCGCTGGGCGGCGGCCACGGTCGGCTCCCAGCAGGTCAGCGCACTCGAATTACGCACCGGCACATCGCTGTTGGCGGTCGGCGGCTTCAGCGGCCGCGACGACGCCCCGACGCTGGCGCAGTTCCAGCAGTACGTCGCCGACGGCGATATCCACTACTTCCTGCTCGCCGATCGCGGCAATCGGAACAACCGGCCGGGGCGGTCGAACTCGGCCACCAGCGGCGGCGAGATCACCGCCTGGGTGCAGGACAACTACACCGCGGCCACCGTCGACAAGGTTGCCGTCTACGACCTGACGGCCCCGCGCAAGGCCTGATCGGGGTGCGGAGGTTGCGCGCACATGACGAGGGCATATCGACTTCGAGAGCAATCGCGTGGTGGCGTGTGCGGACCGATTGCCGGTGGTAAACCAGCACTATGACGCAGGTGGCGGCCGGCGCGCCGACGACGCAGGGACGGTCGGCGGAATTCTGGGGATATGTGATGTGGGGCCTGGCTGGCCTCGCGATCCTGGTGCCCGAGCTGATGTCGATCTTCTCGATCGCCGACTGGCCGACGATCTCCGCGACGGTCGGTCATCTCGAGGCCCGGCACGACTGGGTGCGGCTGATCGTGGTCTTCGTGATCGTCGCGCTGGCCTACTACGCGGTGCCGCAGCTGGCCAAGCGGCCCGACGCGGCCGGGATGGTCGGCGGTCGGCAGGTGACGGCCAACGGCCGGCTCACCGCCGATATCGAGGCGGTCGGCTACCAGAACATGGGCGGCTATCTGGTCTTCGCCTTCGTCGCCTACGCGGTCGGCGTGGCCTTCGCGGCCGGGGCGCGCGCGGTGCATCCGGGTACCTTCCTCGGCGGCTATGTGCTCTACGGCATCATCGCGCTGGTGTGGGTGATCATCCCCAGCGCACTGGCGATGTTCCTCGCGCGAGAGGTGGCCTTCCCCACCCTGTTTCGCACCCTGGCCTACCTCGGCCGCCGGGCCCACTGGCTCGCGGCGGTAGTACTGGCACTACTGGTAATCCTGCTCATCCACCTGGCCTTCTACCCCTGGCCGCAGCTCGACTGGTGAACTACCGCGGCCCGCTCTCCGGTCGCCGCTCGAATGGTGAACTACCGCAACGGATAGCGGCGATCGATCACATCGAACATGTTGGGCTGGGCGGCGTGGAACAGTTCGCGGTCGACGAGTTTCAGTGGCTCCCACAGCGGCATCGTGTACATCGGCCGGATCGGTACCGGCGGTCGTCCGGATCCGGCGGCGTGGACCACGGCACCGGCGGCCAGTCTGCCGCCCTCGTTGGCGCCCTCCATACAGGCCACGTTCATCGGCGTCTTGATCCAGTCGCCGGCGAGAAATAGGTTGTCCACCGCCGTATGGGCGTCCGGGCGATCGGCCCACGAACCCGGATTCTGAATGAAAATGGCGTCGTCGTAAGCGATTCGGGGAGTTCCGGCACCGGTAAGTCCCGGATCGATCTGCCAGGAGTGCAGCATCTCGTCGGTGAGCTTCACCTCGCCGTCGTGATCGAGGTGGGCCTTCATCTGGGCCCATGTCTCCCTGGCGATCTCGTCGGGAGCGCACTGCTTCGCGGTGCGGCGGTCGAACATTCCCGGCTCGTCCCATTCGGAGATGATCGCCGACAACACCTCCCGCACCCGGCCGTCGCCGTAACTGCTCGGCGGCCGCCGCCAGAACTGCGCCTCGCTGATCGAGGTGAGCCCCCACGGCGAATCGTTGTATCCGACATGGCCGACCGCGATCTCGGGCTGTTCGGTGAGGAAGAACTGAATGCCGACCATCCAGGCCGCCTCCAGCCGCGCGATTCGGCCCAGCGCCGGATCGATCGCGATCAGCTCGTCGGACAGCACCGCGGTGATCTTGTCCAGCGGTATCGCGCAGACGTAGTGATCGGCCTCCACCGCGCCGCGATTTCCCGCGCCGTCGACGACCGTCGCGCCGGTGATATGGGCGCCGTCGTTATCGAGCGCCGAAAGCCTCTGTCCCAGCTGGAATGTCACGCCGATCGAACGCAGATAGTCGACCCACGGCGTGAGCCAGGCCTCGGTGGTCGGCCCGTTGAGCACGCGATCGTTACCCTTGCCGTCGGTATCGTTGTCGAGGTTCAGCAGCGACCACACATACTGCTCGCCGACCCAGCCGATCGAATGCGCGCTGCAATTGGCCGATTTCGTCGCCACCAGCTCGCGGATGAATCCGTCGCCGAGGAAGCGGTTGTACTCGGCCGAGGAGTTGTCCAACCGTGCGAAATCGGTCCAGGTCATCCGCTCCCACTGCCCGAGCTTGCGCTCATCGCAACTGGATACGTACACAGCGAGCCGCTCGGCGGCGAATATCGCCTCGAGTGGCGGCAGCCGGAAGAGCGTCTCGAATCCGGCGGCGACCGAGTCGATGAACTCCTGCGGAGTCATCGGCGGCCGTGACAGCGGTAACGGAAACGGCAGCGGGATGGTCAGATTGTGCCGATTCACCCCCGCGATCATCGCCGCGTCGAGCCGCACCAGATTGTCCCAGACGCCATGGGCGTTGCCGGGGAACGGAATTCGTCGCAATGTGTCGGGGAGATTGTGATAGAAGCCGAAGAAGCTGCGGAACCCGTGCTCACCCGGCAGTCCGTCCGGGGTGTAGATACTGCGCGCCTTACCGCCCGCATCGGCCAACTTGTCGAATACGGTGACGGCGAAGCCTCTTTCGGCCAGCTCATGCGCCGTGGTGAGCCCCGCGGGTCCGGCCCCGAAGACCGCCACCGACGGTCCACCGGGCGCCGCCCGTCCCGTGGGCGCCAGCGTGAGGGCTGCCGCCACCCCACTGGCGAGCCCCGCGCTCCGCAGGAAGTTCCGTCGTGTGAACCGATTCCCAGACCAGTCACCCATGCCTATATGTTATTAGGCATTCTTGAGTTACGTGATCGGTTTGACTGGGAAAACTATGCTCTAAGTACCGATCGATTCCGCACCGAACAGGGTGACCTCCAGTAGCTGGATCACCTTGTCCTGCGGGCAGATGGACTCGTTGTCGAAGGCCCGGCCCAGATCCACGACGAGGCTGAACGCCGCCTGCACGAGGATGCGGGCCTGCGCCTCGGACAGTTCAGGGCGGACCCGAACCAGCAGCTTCACCCATTCGGCCACGATCAGGCGCTGGATATTGCGCAGCACCGCCCGCTCCTCGGCGGGGACATGCCCGAATTCGGCGTAGTAGACGAAGGTCAGCTCGCGTTCGGCGAACGAACCCGCGACATAGAGATCGATCAGCTTGGACAGCGCCTCGGCCGGATCCGACGATGCGGCCGTCGCCGGGCCGATCGCGCCCGAAACCCGGTCCGCCGCACGACGAAACGCGGCGGCGAGCAGATCGCTCTTGCTGCGGTAGTAGCGATACACCGCCGACGCCGCGGACAGATCCGCCGCCATCGCGATGTCCTCGACACTGACATTCGGATAGCCGCGCTGATGGAACAGCTCCACGG
Organism: Nocardia sp. NPDC051570; assembly: GCF_044454005.1. NCBI lineage: Bacteria > Bacillati > Actinomycetota > Actinomycetes > Mycobacteriales > Nocardiaceae > Nocardia > Nocardia sp. NPDC051570. Next base: position 175,327 of record NZ_JBITDI010000010.1, read on the forward strand.
CCTTCCGCAGCAGCAGTTCGTGTTTGAACGACTGCGGAATCTCCACCGCCCGCGGATGACGCGAAAACGCCTCGGCCGCAGGGAGATCCGCACGCACCAGCGACCAGGCCGCCGAATTCAACACGGCGGTCAATGGTTTCACCGGCAGCGTGGCATGATGATCGCCGATGCTGCTGACCACGCTGAACAGCGCGACCGCCCGCACACCGCGCTCCCGCCGCGACAGCTCGGGCCGTAGCTCGCCGATGAGATCGCGCACCACCGCGACCGCGCCGGTGAACTGATCGTCGAGCGTCGTGCGATCGGTGTCGTCGAGATAGCGGCGCTCCCAGCGCACCAGCGCCACGGTCGGACGATTGGCGATGGTATCGGCGATCACGGAGTCGATGACCCGGCCGAGCCTGTGTTCGGGCGGGAGTTCTGCGGCCTGCTCGGGCAGCGTGACCGCCGCCACGGTCGCGGTGCCCAGGCGCAGCAATTCCTCGCGGAACAGCGCGTACTTGCTCGGATAGTGCCGATACAGCGCCGCGGAGGAGATGCCGAGCCGGCTGGCGATATCCTCCATGCTCACCCCGTGATAGCCGAGCGAGCCGAAGGCGGCCGCCGAGGTCGCGGCGATTTGTGCACGGCGATTCTTCGGGCGCCGGCGAATCACGCGCTCCGGAGGATCCGTCGCCGACGGCTCGCTGGGCTGTGCGGTGGCGCGCTGTCCTCGGCTCAAGGTGCTGGCCTGTCTCTCGGTAGCGGCACGTCGTGCCGGGTCTCGGCGGGCGCGCTCGGGCTGTGGGGTGCTGCCGGGGCGGCTGCGCTCCTCGACATTCACGATCGCTATGGTAGCCAGCGGTGGTTTCGGCCCTGTTCAGTGTTACGCGCGGTTTCGCCCTACCTGTGATCTGGACCCTCCGGTATCGAAACAGCATCGGTTCGTTCGGTTGTACTGGTTCGCCCGGTTGTGCGGGCCGTAGGCTCCGCAGGATCCCGACCTTCATGAACGGAGCCGCCATGCGCACGGTGGACCTGGAACGCACCATCCAGGCGCCCATCGCCGACGTGTTCGACTGGCTGACCGATGCCACGAACTATCAACGGGTACTGCTGATTCGGCGGGTCACCCTGGTGCGCCCGGGCGATATCGCCGAACACGGCGTCGGCGCCGTTCGATTACTCGTCACGCCGCTCATGCGCATCACCGAGGAGATCGTCGAATACGATCCGCCGAATCTGATGCGCTACAAGATCCTTCATTCGGTCCCGCCGTTGCGATCGCAGGACGGGTTCATCTCCTTCGCCAAGAACGAGCGCGGCACCCGGGTGCACTGGCACACCCAATTCGAGGTTGCCGCACCGCTTTTCCATCGATTCTGGACGCTCGCGCTGAGCCCGATCGTGTCGCTGGGCATTCATTCGGTGCTCGCGCGGGCGAACCATGAGCTGCGTCGCTGATTACCTCAGCTGCCGCATGAAGTAGGTGTAGCGCAGGGCGGTGGTGACGGCGGATTCGTCGATATTGGCGCCCGCGCCGTGCCCGCCCTCCGAACCCTCGTAGTACAGATACGGGTCGCCCAACGAGTTCAGCCGCGCGGCGAACTTGCGGGCGTGCTGCGGGCCGACCCGATCGTCCTTGGTGGTGGTCCAGATGAACGGTTCCGGGTAGTGCACACCGGATTTCAGCTGCGCGTAGGGCGAGATCTTGGCGAGGAACGCGCGCTGGGCCGGATCGTCGACGCTGCCGTATTCGCCCACCCACGACGCTCCCGCGGCGATCTGCTGATAGCGCAGCATGTCCAGCAGCGGTACCCCGATGTCGACCGCGTTCCACAGCTCGGGGTGCTGGGTGAATTCGACGCCCATGAGCAGTCCGCCGTTGGAGGCGCCGGTGATGCCCAGATGCCGTGCCGAGGTGATCTTCCGGTCGATGAGATCCCTTCCGACCGCGGCGAAATCGTCGAAGGCGCGCTGCCGGTTGGTGGTCAGCGCCGCCTCGTGCCAGGCCGGACCGAATTCGCCGCCGCCGCGGGTGTTCGCCAGGGCGAACGCGCCGCCGCGCGCCAGCCACAACCGCCCGAGCACGCCGGAATAGCTCGGTGTCGAGCTCACCCCGAATCCGCCGTAGGCGTTGAGGATCAGGGGATTGTTGCCGTCGAGCGGCATATCCGCGCGATGGACGACGAAGTACGGAACCTGCGTGCCGTCGGCGGAGGTGGCCTTCCATTGATCGACGGCCAGTCCCGTCGAATCGAACTGGGGTGGCGTGGTTTTCACCGAGGCGAGGGCATCGGTGGTGGTGTCCAGGCGCCACAGCGCGGGCGGATCGAGGAAGGAGGTGACCGTCAGATACGACAGGCCGCTGTGGTCGTCCGCGGCGGTCGCGGAGATGGCGGCATTGTCGGGCAGGGCCAGCGGCGTCGCCGCCCATGAACCGTCCGGGCGTGGGTTGTAGACCGTGGCCCGGCCGCGCACATCCTGCAGCGACAGCACCACCACCTGGTCGCGGGTGGTCATGACCTGTTCCAGGGCTTCGGACGGGCCCGGGGCGTAGACGACAGTCGGCCGCAGATGGCCGGGATCGCGGGCGAGCTCGTCGGCGTCGAGGGCGACCAGCGTCCCGGCGGGATAGTTGATGCCGTCGACGGACCAATCCTGCTGCAGCGAAAAGAGAACGCGATTGGCGACCATGCCCTGCAGATCGGCCTTCGGCGGCAGCGCGACCGGTGCGGCGCCGTTGACCAGCAGCCGGTATTCGTGATCGAAGAACGACGGGTTGCGATCGAGCAGGGCCAGCCGGTGATCCTCGCCGTCGGTCAGCACGACCGGCCGGGTGCTGACATCGCCGGCTTGGCCGCGGCCGACCTCCACCGCGGCGTCGAGCGGGCGGCCCCGGTCCCACTGCTTGACCACATACGCATATCCGGAGCTGGTCAGCTGGCCCGGCTGCCATTCGCGCCCCACCAGCAGCGAATTCCCGCCGAGCCAGGCCACATCCTGCTTACCGCGCGGCAGGGTGAAGCCGTCGGGGACGAATTGTTTTGCCGGAAGGTCGAATTCGCGCACCGTGACCGCATCCTCGCCGCCCTCGGACAGCTCGACGAGACAGCGTTCCCCGGCCGGTTCGCAGTCGGCCCCCTTCCACACCCAGCTCTTGCCCTCGCTGCGCGCCAGCGCGTCCACATCGAGCACCGTCACCCAATTCGGCTGCGGCGACTCGTAATCCGCGACCGAGGTCTTCCGCCAGATCCCCTGTCGATGCTGCGGATCCTGCCAGAAGTTGTAGATCTCCCCGTGGATGATCGTCGGCGTGGCCAGCCGATCCGGCGAATTCCCGATCTCCTTGGCCTGCGCGAGATTGTCGGCATAGCGCGAATCCTGTTGCAGCGCACCGAGCGTCTTGGCGTTCTCGGCCGCGACCCATTGCTGCACCCGCTGACTGTCGTTGTCCTCCAGCCAGCGGAATTCGTCACCGGATGACGAGGACTGCCCGCACGCCACCCCGGCCGCGGCCAGCACCACGGCCATGACCGCCATCAGACCACCCGAAGTACGTCCCACAACGCCTCCCCAAGATCGTCCCGAGCGCTCCAGCGTAGGGCACATACGCCGACGCGCCGGGACGGTCGATCGTCCCGGCGCGCCTGCTGATCGACGAGCGCTCGGCGGCATCGCGGGCGTGCGGGCACAGTCGATGAAAGGCTTTATCCCGCAAGCTCACCCGAGCGCCGTCAACGCCATGGCGCGCAGGATCGGCCGTGCGCGAGTCGCCAGCGCGGCGGACGCACTGTGCGGAGTCGAGTTGAGCAGGCCGAAGGTCGCGTGGGCCTGCACTCTGGCCGACGCCTCCGCCAGATCCGGATGCAGCTCGCGCAGCACACCCACCCAGATCTCGACGTATTGCCGCTGCGTGCGGCGAACCTGGCGCCGCGCCGCCTCGGGGAGATTCGCCAGATCGCGATCCTGAATGCGGATCAACTCCGGCTCGCCGAGTGCGAAATCGAGATGGAACTCGATCAGCCCGGACAGCGCCCCGCCCGGTGTCTCCGATCGGGCCACCACACCCTCGCCGCCGGCGAGCAGGCGGCGGCTGATCCCCACCAGCAACTCCACCAGCAGCGCCTCCTTGTTGGGGAAGTGCCGATACACCGCCGGACCGCTGATACCGGCCGCGGCGCCCAGATCCTCGAGCCGCACCCCGGGGAATCCGCGATCGGCGATCAGCCGCGCCCCCGCCTCCAGCAACTGCTGCCGACGCTGCGCCTTGAGCTGCTCGCGTCGCGTGGGGGCGACGGAATCACTGCTGGTCATCGCGCCTCCTCTCCGTGGCCCTCGACATCTCGGTTAGTACAGATTATCTTGAAGTTCAGTTATTGGCGATTAACCGATCGGGCAGGACGGCGTGATGACGGTTACGCAGGACACGGGCGTGGACAACCGGACGGCACATCTGGAACTGGTGGCGGATCTGCGGGCTCGGCTCGCGGCGACGGCGCTGGGCGGTCCCGAGCGCGCGCGCGAACGGCATATCGCGCGCGGCAAGCTGCTGCCACGCGAGCGGGTGGACCGGCTCCTCGATCCGGGCAGTCCGTTCCTGGAACTCGCACCGCTGGCGGCCACCGACATGTACGACGACGACTGCCCGGGCGCGGGCGTGATCGGCGGCATCGGCCGGGTGTCGGGGCGCGAATGCGTGATCGTGGCCAACGACGCGACGGTCAAGGGCGGCACCTACTACCCGATGACGGTCAAGAAGCATCTGCGGGCCCAGGAGATCGCGCTGCAGAACCGGCTGCCCTGCATCTATCTGGTCGATTCCGGCGGCGCGCATCTGCCCTCCCAGGACGAGGTGTTCCCCGACCGCGAGCACTTCGGCCGCATCTTCTACAACCAGGCGACCATGAGCGCCAACGGAATTCCACAGATCGCCGCCGTGCTCGGCTCCTGCACCGCGGGCGGCGCCTACGTCCCGGCCATGAGCGACGAGGCGGTGATCGTGCGTAATCAGGGCACGATCTTCCTGGGCGGCCCGCCGCTGGTGAAGGCGGCCACCGGCGAGGTGGTGACCGCGGAGGAGCTGGGTGGCGGCGAATTGCATTCCCGCATATCGGGTGTCACCGATCATCTGGCCGAGGACGACGGGGACGCGCTGCGCATCGTGCGCCGCATCGTCGCCACCCTGGGCCCGAAGTCCCCGAGCCCGTGGGATATCGCGCCGACCGTGGAACCCACCCGGCCGCAATCGGAGCTCTACGACGTCGTCCCGGTCGACCCGCGCACACCTTACGATGTGCGCGAGGTGATCACCCGCGTCGTCGATGGCGGCGAATTCTCCGAATTCAAGGCCGAATACGGCCGCACGCTGGTCACCGGCTTCGCCCGCATCCACGGCCATCCGGTCGGCATCGTCGCCAACAACGGCGTACTGTTCGCCGAATCCGCCCTCAAGGGAGCGCATTTCATCGAGCTGTGCGATAAACGCTCGGTGCCGCTGGTCTTCCTGCAGAACATCACCGGCTTCATGGTCGGCCGCGACTACGAGGCGGGCGGTATCGCCAAACACGGCGCGAAGATGGTGACCGCGGTGGCCTGCGCGCGGGTGCCGAAACTGACGGTGGTGATCGGCGGTTCGTACGGCGCGGGCAACTACTCCATGTGCGGGCGCGCGTATTCGCCGCGCTTCCTGTGGATGTGGCCCAATGCGCGGATCTCGGTGATGGGCGGCGAACAGGCCGCCTCGGTGCTGGCCACCGTGCGCGGCGATCAACTCGGCGACTCCTGGACCCCGCAGGATCAGGAGGCATTCAAGGCGCCCATCCGGGAACAGTATGAGCGCCAAGGTAATCCGTACTATTCGACCGCGCGGCTGTGGGACGACGGCGTCATCGACCCGGCCGATACTCGCACGGTGCTGGGCCTGGCTCTGTCGGTCTGCGCACAGGCGCCGCTGGCGCCCGTGTCCTACGGCGTCTTCCGGATGTGATCGAGATGATGCATAAATCCCACCCTGTCCCGTTCGACACCGTCCTGGTCGCCAATCGCGGCGAGATCGCGGTGCGCGTCATTCGGACCCTGCGCACCATGGGAATTCGTTCCGTCGCGGTGTACAGCGACGCCGACGCCGAGGCCCGTCACGTCCGCGAGGCCGATCTCGCGGTCCGCCTCGGCCCGGCCCCGGCGCGGCATAGCTACCTCGATATCGATCGTGTGGTCGACGCCGCGGTGCGCACCCGCGCGCAGGCCGTACATCCGGGATATGGCTTCCTGTCGGAGAATCCGGCGTTCGCGGCCGCCCTGGCGAAGGCGGGCATCGTCTTCCTGGGCCCGCCCGTCCGGGCCATCGAGATCATGGGCGACAAGATCGCCGCCAAGAACACGGTCTCGGCCTTCGGCGTCCCGGTGGTACCCGGCATCGCCCGCCCCGGTCTGACCGATGCCGAATTGATCGACGCCGCAACCGATATCGGCTATCCGGTGCTGGTGAAGCCGTCCGCGGGCGGCGGCGGTAAGGGTATGCGGCTGGTGCACGAGCCCGAGCGGCTGTCCGACGCGCTGGTGAGCGCCCGCCGCGAGGCGGCGGGCGCCTTCGGCGACGACACCCTGTTCCTGGAGCGTTTCGTCACCCGCCCCCGGCATATCGAGGTCCAGATTCTCGCCGATCAGTTCGGCCACGTCCTGCATCTGGGCGAACGCGAATGCAGCCTGCAGCGCCGGCATCAGAAGGTGATCGAGGAGGCCCCCTCGCCGCTGCTGGACGTCGTGACCCGGGCGCGGATCGGTGTGGCCGCCTGCAATACCGCCCGCAGCGTCGACTACGTCGGCGCGGGCACGGTCGAATTCATCGTCTCCGCGGATCGTCCGGACGAGTTCTTCTTCATGGAGATGAATACCCGTCTGCAGGTGGAACATCCGGTCACCGAGTTGGTCACCGGCGTCGATCTGGTCGAATGCCAGATCCGGGTGGCCTCGGGCCAGAAGCTGGCCGCGAGCCAGGACGAAATCCAGCTGACCGGTCACGCCGTCGAGGCTCGCGTCTACGCCGAGGATCCGGGCCGCGACTTCCTGCCGACCGGCGGCACGGTGCTGGCGCTGTCGGAGCCGGAAGGCGCCGGCGTGCGGGTGGATTCGGGTCTGCGCGCGGGCACGGTGGTCGGTAGCGACTACGACCCCATGCTGTCGAAGGTGATCGCCTTCGCCACCGACCGCGCCGAGGCCATCGCGAAACTCGATGCGGCCCTGGCCGATACGGTCGTGCTCGGCGTACGGACCAATACCGATTTCCTGCGCTTCCTGCTCGCCGATCCCGATGTGCTCGCGGGACGGCTGGATACGGGCCTGCTGGACCGGCGCGCGGTCGACTTCCGCGCCGCCGAGGTCACCGACGAGCAGTTCATCGCGGCCGCGGCCGCCCGCTGGCTGCGCGTCTGGTCCGCGCGGCCGTCCAACCCATGGGAGATCCCGAACGGCTGGCGTCTGGGCACCCCGGCACCGACCACGATCCGTCTGGCGGGCGGCGATCGCAGGGTGCACGTCTCGATCACCGGTCGCCCGGATGCCGCGCGGGTATGGCTCGGTGAGGGTGAAAGCCGCACGCTGGCAGCGGATATCGGTGCCGAGGGCATCGTGGTGACGCTGGACGGCATCCGCGCCCCGTATCGGATGGCCGAACAGGGCGATCAGATCTGGCTCGCGGACCCCTCCGGCATCGCGATCCTCCGCGAGGTCGCCGAGGTGAGTACCCGCGCCGCCGCCGAACATATCGGCGACGCCGAAATCCGCAGCCCCATGCCGGGTTCGGTGATCGCGATCCCGGCCGCCCCCGGCTCGACCGTCGCCGCGGGCGCGCCCGTGGTCATCGTCGAGGCCATGAAGATGGAGCACACCCTCACCGCCCCGATCGCGGGAACCGTTGAGCTGCTGGTCGACTCGGGCGCCCAGGTACAGGTCGACCAGGTTCTCGCCCGCATCGTTCCCGACACCGAGAAGGAGACACCCGCATGACCGACTTTCTGTCCACGGGCGCCCTGCCCGACGATTACCGCGACCTCGCGCTCACCGTCCGGGATTTCGCACGCCAGGTCGTCGCCCCGGTCTCCGCGAAACACGATGAGGCGCACAGCTTCCCGTACGAGGTGGTCGCGGGCATGGCGGAGATGGGCCTGTTCGGCCTGCCGTTCCCGGAGGAGTACGGCGGCATGGGCGGGGACTACTTCGCGCTGTGCCTGGCCCTCGAGGAGCTCGGCAAGGTCGACCAGAGCGTGGCCATCACCCTCGAGGCGGGGGTCTCACTGGGCGCGATGCCGATCTACCGCTTCGGCAACGACAAGCAGAAGCAGGAATGGTTGCCGCAGTTGACCTCCGGCCGCACGCTGGCCGCCTTCGGCCTCACCGAACCGGGTGCGGGCAGCGATGCGGGCGGCACCCGCACCACGGCCGTACTCGACGGCGACGACTGGATCATCAACGGCAACAAGCAGTTCATCACCAACTCCGGCACCGATATCACCCGCCTGGTGACGGTGACCGCGGTGACGGGCCAGTCGGATGGCAAGAAGGAGATCTCCACCATCCTGGTGCCGACCGATACCCCCGGCTTCACCGCCGAGCCCGCATACAACAAGGTCGGCTGGAACGCCTCGGACACCCACCCGCTCACCCTCGTCGATGTGCGTGTGCCGCAGGAGAATCTGCTCGGCGAGCGCGGTCGCGGCTACGCCAACTTCCTGCGCATCCTCGACGAGGGGCGCATCGCCATCGCCGCGCTCGCGGTCGGCGCGGCCCAGGGCTGCGTGGACGAGAGCGTGCGCTATGCCAAGGAACGCGACGCGTTCGGGCAGCCGATCGCCCGCAACCAGGCCATCGCGTTCAAGATTGCTCGCATGGAGGCCCGGGCCCATGCCGCCCGCGCGGCCTACTACGACGCCGCCGCGCTGATGCTGTCCGGTAAGCCGTTCAAGAAGCAGGCCGCCATCGCCAAGCTGGTCGCCAGCGAGGCCGCGATGGATAACGCGCGCGACGCCACCCAGGTCTTCGGCGGCTACGGTTTCATGAACGAATACGCTGTGGCGCGGCACTATCGTGACAGCAAGATTCTGGAAATCGGCGAGGGCACCACGGAGGTGCAGTTGCTGCTGATCGGACGGGAGCTGGGGCTGTGAGCGAACCTCTTCGCCGGGTGGTGCAGCGCGGGCTGTGGTTCGAGGAATTCGAGGACGGCGTGCTGTACGAGCACCGACCCGGCCGCACCATCACCGAGGCCGATAACGTGCTGTTCACGACGCTGACGATGAATACTCAGGCGCTGCATCTGGACGCGGCGTTCGCCGAGGCGCTGCCGCCGTTCAACCAGCGGCTGGTCAATTCGATGTTCACGCTGTCCACGTTGGTCGGGCTGTCGGTCGCGCAGCTGACGCAGGGCACGATCGTGGCCAATCTCGGCTTCTCCGATATCGCGTTTCCGAAGCCGCTGTTCCACGGCGACACGCTCTACGCCGAGACGCTGATCACCGAGAAGCGCGAATCCAAGAGCCGCCCGGGGGAGGGGATCGTGACCTTCGCCCATACCGGCCGCGATCAGCACGGCGACGTGGTGGCCACCGCGACGCGTAAGACGCTGGTCCGATGCAGGCCCGCATGAGCTGGGAGATGTCCGGCCCGGCCTGGCTGTTCTGCCCCGCCGACCGCCCCGAGCGCTTCGAAAAGGCCGCCGCCACCGCCGATGTCGTGATCCTCGATCTGGAGGACGGTGTCGCGCCCGCGGACAAGGCGGCCGCGCGGGAGGCGCTGATCGCTACCCCGCTCGATCCGGCGCACACGATCGTGCGCGTGAACGCGGTGGGCAGCGAGGATCACACCCTGGATCTGCGCGCGCTCACCCGCACCGGCTACGAACGCCTCATGCTGCCCAAATGTGAAAGCGCCGAACAGCTTTCGCGTCTCACCTATGAGACCGTCGCGCTGATCGAATCGCCGCTGGGCGCGCTGGCCGTCGATTCGGTGATGCGCGCGGCCAATGCGATCGGCGTCATGTGGGGCGCGGAGGATCTGGTCGCCGCGCTGGGCGGCAATGCCAGCAGACATGCCGACGGCGGCTATCGGGACGTGGCCCGGCACGTTCGCTCGTCGGCCCTGTTGGCGGCCAAGGCATATGGGAAGTTCGCGCTGGACTCGGTATATCTGGACATTCGTGATCTGGACGGTCTGCGCGCCGAGACCGAGGATGCGGTGGCGATCGGATTCGACGCCAAGGTGGCCATCCATCCCGGCCAGGTCCCGGTGATCCGCTCCACCTACGCGCCCTCGGACGACGAATTATCCTGGGCGCGAAGAGTGCTCGCCGAGGTGCCGCACAATCGCGGCGTCTTCGCATTCGAGGGCCGAATGGTCGACGGGCCGGTCATCCGTCACGCCGAACGCATCGTCCGGCGCGCGGGTTAGAACAGGAGAGTGATTGTGGTCCAACCACAGTGGGTGCCGACGGCCGAGGATATGGCGCGGGCGCGGGTCACCGCGTTCGCGCGATTCGTGACCGGGCGGACCGGCCGCGAATTCCCCGACTACCACTCGCTGTGGCACTGGTCGGTCGACGACATCTCCGGCTTCTGGGGTGCGGTGTGGGAGTACTTCGACCTCGGTCCCGCGCCCGAGCAGGTGCTGGCGGATGCGGATATGCCCGGTGCGCAATGGTTTCCGGGCACGCGGCTGAACTACGTGGATCAGATCGTGCGCCAGGCCCGCACGGATCGTCCGGCGATCGTGTACGCGAGCGAGGACGGCGGTCTCACCGAGATGTCCTGGGCCGAACTGCTCGGTCGCACGGCCGCGTTCGCGGCGGTGCTGCGCGCGCGAGGCGTGCTGCCGGGTGACCGGGTCGTGGGCTATCTGCCCAACATTCCGGAGGCGGTGATCGCCTTCCTGGCCACCGCCGCCCTGGGCGCGGTCTGGAGCGCCTGCGGGCAGGACTATTCGGCCAAGGCGGCGCTGGATCGGCTCGGCCAGCTCGAACCGGTCGTGCTGGTGACCGCCGACGGCTATCGCTACGGCAACAAGGCGCACGACAAGTCCGCCGAGATCGCGGATCTGCGCGCGGGCCTGCCGACGCTGCGGGAGACCGTGGTGGTGTCCAGGATCGGGGGCGAGGTGCCCGGCGCGCTGGATTGGGCGAAGGCCACCGAGCCGACCGGCGCCGAGATCGACACGGGGCAGGTCGATTTCGATCATCCGCTGTGGGTGCTGTACTCCTCGGGCACCACCGGCCTGCCGAAGGGTATCGTGCACGGCCACGGCGGCGTCCTGCTGGAGCATCTGAAAGCCGTTGCGCTGCAGGCGGATATCGGCTCCGATGACGTGTTCTTCTGGTACACCAGCCCGAGCTGGATGATGTGGAACTTCCAGATCGCGGGCCTGCTGGTGGGCGCTACGATCGTCTGCTACGACGGCAATCCGGCCGCCCCCGCCCCGGATTCCCTGTGGGATATCGCCGCTCGCACCCGCACCACGATCCTCGGCTCGAGTCCGGGATACATCCTGTCCTGCATCAAGGCCGGAGTGTCGCCGCGGCGCGACCACGACCTGTCCGCACTGCGCATGGTCGGCATCACCGGCGCGTCCCTGCCGCCGTCCTCCTCGATCTGGCTGGGCGAGCAGGTCGGCGAGCATATCCAGGTGTCCTCGATCAGCGGCGGCACCGATGTGGTGTCGGCCTTCCTCGGCGGCGTCCCGACGGTCCCGGTGTGGCCGGGCGAGCTGTCGGTGCCGTTCCTGGGCGCGGCCGTCGACTCCTGGGACCCCACCGGTCACCCGATCCGCGGCGAGGTCGGCGAGCTGGTCATCACCAAGCCCATGCCGTCGATGCCGGTCAAGTTCTGGAACGATCCGGACGGATCCCGCTACCGCGCGGCGTATTTCGAGACGTTTCCCGGAATCTGGCGCCACGGCGACTGGGTCACCCACACCGATCACGGCAGCTTCGTCGTTCACGGCCGCTCCGACTCCACTCTCAACCGCCACGGCATCCGCATGGGCTCCGCCGACATCTACCAGGCCGTCGAATCCCTCCCCGAAATCGCCGAGGCCCTGATCATCGGCGCCGAACAACCCGACGGCGGCTACTGGATGCCGCTGTTCGTGGTCCTGGCCCCCGACGCCACCCTGACCGAAGCCCTGAAAACCCGCATCAACCACATCATCCGCACCGAGGTCTCCCCCCGCCACATCCCCGACGTCATCATCCTCGCCCCCGGCATCCCCCACACCCGCACCGGCAAGAAGCTCGAGGTCCCGATCAAACGCCTGTTCCAGGGCGCGGACCCCAGCCGAGTAGTGGAACGCACCGCGGTCGACAATCCCGAACTGCTGGATTGGTATGCGGCTGTCGAGATGCCGAAGGGGGAAGGTCTCGAGCGTTAGGTCAAGATCTCATTCGCCGAAGACATCGTCGAGGGCTTGCGCAGTCGCGGCCCGCTCGATCCAGCGCACCAGCTGCTCGGGGTCGGTGCACGTGGTGATGCGGTCGACGATGGGCTCGGGCACCGTGAATCGCACCCGAAGGAAAGCCAGCAGTGCGCTGGCCTCTCCTTCGACTTTGCCTTGGACCTTGCCCTCGACCCGGCCTCGCTCTATGTAACGCCGGGCGAAATCACTTTTGAATGTCTCTGTGCCGGTCGTCATCAGACTCTCCATGAAGTGCTGTGCCACTGCCTTCGGCAAGACTCGTAGTACCAGGTCAATGTACATGTCGCAGATGTCATCGTCGACCACGTTCTCGGCGAGGGCAGCGAGGATCGAATGGTGATCGGGATGCCTGCGGTGGGCGAGTGCCGATAACGCCGTCAACTCGGGGTTCCCGGCCGCGACCTGTGGGTCGGTGATCACCGGAACGTCCGCCGGGCTCAGCACGATGGGTGTGAGGACACACCCCGGAGTGATCGTTATCGGCCGGCGGCACTTGGCGGCCGCCCGCTCGTTCGGGCAGATCACGAGCAACAATGTGGGAGCACGTAGTCTCGCGCGGAGCGTGGACACATACACCGGCCAGCTCCACGCCTTGTCGAGGTCGGGGCGAAGTTGCACTTCGACGATCACGGCCAGGGTGGGCACGGTAGCCGCGCCCACCGACAGGAAATGACCTGGTCAGGCGGCCAGGTTGACCGATTCGTCGATGGTGAGGACGCCGTCGACCATGCGGTAGACCGCATCCATCTGGTGCAGGTGGGAGCGGTCGTGGGTGACCAGCAGGGTGGCGGTGTCGTGGGTGTGGACCACGTCGAGGATCAGGTCGATGATGGCGGCGCCGCGGTCCTGGTCCAGGGCGCTGGTGGGCTCGTCGATGACCAGTAGGGCGGGGTCGTTCATCAGGGCGCGGGCGATGTTGACGCGTTGGCGCTGGCCGCCGGACAGTTGGGCGGGGCGCTTGTGCTCCTGGCCCGACAGGCCGACCGATGCTAGTAGATCCCTTGCGCGGCTGCGGGTCTCGCGGCGGATGCTCGGGGGGATGATCAGGTGCTGGCCGAGATGGGCCATGGCTTCCAGTTGTTCGAGCGCGGTGAGGGCGGGCACGAGATTGGACTGCTGGAAGACGATGCCGATCTGCTCGCGGCGCAGGCGCGCGGCCTCGCCGCGGCTCAGGCCGACCAGATCCGCTGTGCCCGAGGCGGTGTCCAGGCGAATGCTGCCCGAGTCGGGGCGGATCAGGGTGGATACCACCGCCAGCAGGCTCGACTTGCCCGAACCCGACGGTCCGGTGATGGCCGCGATCTCGCCGCCGCCCACCCATAGATCCACCGAGTCGAGGGCCGTGATGCGGTCCGCGCCATCGGGATAGGTGAGCGTGACCTTGGACACGGTCAACGAATGCATCGAAACTCCTGATATCTCAGCATGATTGGTTCAAGGCAGTCAGCGGGTCGGTGGTGGCGAGGAAGCGGAGCGCGAACGCGGCGCCCACCAGGCCCAGCCCGATCAGCGCCCCGGCCGGCACCAGAGTCGTTGCGGCGCTGAGCACGAATGGCATCGCGTCACCGATGAATGTGCCCGCCACGGCCGTCAGGCAAACCCCGATTCCGACGCCGATCAACAGCACGATCAACGCCTGCCCCAGCGCATCGCGCATGAGCGATCCGGTGGTGGCGCCCAAGGCCTTCAGCGTCGCGACATCGGGGGTGCGCTGAATCGTCCACACGGTGAAGAAGGCGCCGATGACCAGCGCGGAGATGGCGAACAGCATGATCGTCATCAGCGTCAGTGACCCGTTCTCGGCCTGATACGACGAGATCGCCTGGTACGAACCGGAAACGCTGGTGGTCCGGGTATGCGCCGCGGCATTCGCGGCCGCGGGATCGTGCACACCCGAGACGATCAGCACGGTCGCCGCACCACCGCGCGGCAGCGCGGACTGCCAGTCCGACAATGTCATCCACACCACCGGCGTATGCGCGTACCAGTCATCTGCCCCGATCCTGGCCACGGTGAACACACCCGAACCGATCGACATGCGGTCACCGACCGCCGCGGCGAGCTTCTTCGCCGCGGGCTCGCTCAACACGATCGTCCCCGGCTGAGTAGCCACTTGGTTGCCAAAAGCCTTGCCGTCCACCCCGAACAGCGCGACCTGGGTCGGCGCGCTCCCGTCGCGGGTCGCCTGTCCGTGCCCGATCCCGACCGGATCGACCACACCGCCGGCGCGTTGCCAGGCCTGTACCTGATCCGCGCTCAGTGCCGAGGAATCGAACGACGGCGACGAACCGGAATCGGCGAAGACCACCGCGTCCCCGTGCAGCCGCTGCAGCACCGAGATGTTCTGATGGGCCAGTCCCGCCGTCAGTCCGCTCAGAAAGCTCACCAGCAGCGCCACCATGACGACCACCAGCGTGATGAGCAGGAATCGGCCGCGGGCGGCCCGCAGATCTCTGAGCGCGACGAACATATCTCCACACTCGCCCCGATCCGCGCCCGGGCCATCGCAAGCCGGAACCATTCGCCGACCACCGGGCGGTGGGTGCCCGATTCCTCCTTTCGATGGATGCCGCCCTGGTAACCGCGCATAAGCTGACTAGGTGCACCGGTCCCCACTCGCTCCCGTCTTCGCCGCGCTGCAGCTCGGTCTGCACGCCCTCATGGTGGCGCTGACGGGTGTCGTGGTCGTGCGGGGCCTGGTGCTCGGAAGCGGCCACCGATGGGGGGTGGCCGCGCTGTCGGCGGTGTTCCTCATCACCTACTTCGCCGGAGTCTCGCTGCGCGGGCGTCCCATGGCCGCCCGGGTATGGCTGGGCGTGCTGACCGTGCTGTGGCTCGGTCTGCTCGCGCTCGTGCCGGACGCGGAGTATCTGGTCTTTCCCCTGTTCTTCCTGTACCTGCATCTGCTGCCGCGCGCCTGGGGCGTGATCGCGGTCGCCGTCACGACCGTCGCCGCGGTGGTCGGATATCAACTGCACCGGGGCTGGAACGTCGGCGGCGTGCTCGGCCCGATCGTGGCGGCGCTCGTCGCGATCGCGATCGGGCTCGGCTATCGCGCCCTGTTCCGCGAGGCCGCCGAGCGCCAGCGGTTGATCGACGAATTGCTGGCCACCCGAGCCACTCTCGCCGAACAGGAACGTACCGCCGGTAAACTCGCCGAGCGCGAGCGGCTGGCCCAGGAGATCCACGACACCGTGGCCCAGGGCCTGTCGAGCATTCAGCTGCTGCTGCACGCCGTCGAACGCGCCGCCCCCGAACATCCTGCGCTGCAACAGATTCGCCTGGCCCGCGACACCGCCGCCGACAGCCTCGTCGAAACCCGCCAGCTCATAGCGGAACTCACCCCGGCGCCCCTGGACGGCCAATCGCTCACCGACGCGCTGGATCGAATCGCGCAGCGCGCCAGCGCCCCCGGCCTACAGTCCCAGTTCATGATCGAAGGCGCCCCCGAACGACTGCCGATGCCCATCGAGGCCGCGCTGGTCCGCGTGGCCCAGGGCGCGGTGTCGAATGTGGTCCGGCACGCCCGCGCCGAGCGGATGCGCATCACCCTCACCTACGCCGACGACGCGGTGCATCTGGACGTGGTCGACGACGGTGTCGGCATCGACCCGAAGGTGTTCGGCCGCGGCACCTTCGGACTCAACGCCATGCGCAGCCGGGTCGAACAGCAGGGTGGCAGCATGAACGTCGAATCCGAGGCCGGTCACACCGCCGTCACCGTCGCGTTCCCGCTGGCGGAGTCATGATCCGCCTGCTGCTCGCCGACGATCACGCCATCGTCCGCGCCGGGCTCGAGGCGCTGCTGGATTCCGATGACGATATCGAGGTGGCGGGCGAGGCCGCCACCGCCGAGGAGGCCGTGGCCTTCTGCAGCACAACCGAAGTCGATCTGGTCCTGATGGATCTCCGCTTCGGCCCGGGCAAATCGGGTGTCGACGCCACACTGGCCCTGCGCGCCTTGCCCAATCCCCCCAACGTCCTCGTCGTCACCAACTACGACACCGACGCCGATATCCTCGGCGCCATCGAGGCGGGGGCGTGTGGCTACATCCTCAAGGACACCCCGCCCGCCGAACTCCTCGCCGCGGTCCGCGGCGCCGCCGCCGGTGAAAGCGTCCTGTCTCCCTCGGTCGCCTCCAAACTCATGACCCGAGTCCGCAAGCCCGACACCACCCTGAGCCCCCGCGAAATCGAGGTCCTCGGGCTGGTAGCCGACGGCCACTCCAACCGCGAGATCGGCAAACGCCTGTTCCTCAGCGAGACAACGGTGAAATCCCATCTGGTGCATATCTATTCGAAACTGGGTGTGAAGTCCCGCACCTCCGCGGTGGCCCGAGCGCGCGAGCGCGGAGCCATTTGAGCCTCATCCGCCCGGACGTCCGGCCGGCTGTCGGACAGTGAGCCATTGCTCGAATTCGGCGAGGTCGAACTCGCGGCCGTGTAGGTCGGCGTAGGTGCCGGATTGTATTGCGGTGACTCGGGTTTCGGTCCAGCCGAACCAGGTGTGGGACGGGTAGTCCAGGAGCAGGCGGGTGTCGGGGGGTAGCGTCGCGGCCGCGTCGGATTCCTCGGCGCCCGAGGCGATCGCCCGGGGGGTGTAGCCCTGGTCGGCGGCGAGTTGCAGTGTGTCGGTATCGGTTCGGGCGCCGATGCGGACCGGGACCGCGATATAGGACGGGGTGCCCGCGTCGCGCATCGTGGCCGACGGGTTGCCGACGAAGGCCGGATCGATCGCGTAGACCAGGATCGGTGGTCCGGCGCGCCGCATGAGTGCGTCGTCGGAACCGGGGGTGGGATGCGATCGCAGGTATGAACCGGCCAATTGCTGGGCCGCGGCCGAGGCCAGGGTGCGATCCACGGCGGGGAGGTCGACGCTCGCGGTCCACGCGGTATCGGGCGGATCGTCGCTGTGCGATGCGGTCGCGCAACCCGCGATCGCCGAGGCCGCGAGGAATGCGAGCGCGGCCGCGCGAAACACGTGCCGCCTCATTTCTGCTTCGTGATTCGATAGTCCTCGCCGAACCAGATCCAGTCCGGATTCTCGGTATACGAGGCCAGGGTCTGGGTGACGCTGCGCCGGGAGGTCGGCCACGGATCGCCGTAGGTGATGGTCGCGGCGTCGGCGTCGTAGCCGTAGACGACCTGGGCGTGCCCGCCGCCCTCGGTCCACGCGATGCCGGTGAGGATGGGGCGGTTCGCCGAGATCTCCGAGGCGACGGTCGTCATCGAGAACGGCGAGCCGACCGAGGCGCCGAATCCGATCTTCCCGAACGCCGCGGCGATCTCCTCGAGCGAGGCCGTGTCATTCGGGCAGGTGCCGTGCGAGTCCACACCGAACACGAGTTTGCAGTAGTCGTTCTGACCGATCCAGTGCCCGAGATATGTTGCTATGGATGCGCCGTCGGCCGCCCAGCACCACTGATTCCATTGCTGGATCTGTTGGAAATAGGGCAGCGTCTTCGCGCCGAACGCCGATATGCGCGGTTCCAGCACACCCGGTAGCCCAGGGGTTACTCGCAGACCCATCGAGTGTCCGCCGAAATCCTTGCCATCGGCAGGCGGCGCAGCGAGCGAAAGCCCTTGTCCGACCGACAGAATGATCATTACCGCGATTCCGAGCAGGACGCCCATTTTCCGAATCGGCCGCATGCGAGCACCTCTTTCCGAGTCTTCACTCCTGAAGATCATCGTAGTGATCGCGGCTCGAGTGCGACAGCGATGAACGCGTTGAACGCTTGCCCGGCTCCGGTGCGAGCGCGAAACATTGATTCCGTCGTGAAGGAAGTCTTCCGGTCCTCACCGGTCCACCCGCGACAGGGCAGTAGCACCGATTGTTTCAGGAGAAGACATGCGCTATTCACACTTATCCGCCGCAACGGCATTCGTCCTCGGCGTCGGACTCGTTTCGGCGGGATTCGCCAACGCGGCCCCGCAGCCGCCCAACGCCCCGGCCCCCTCCTCACCTCAGCTCAAGCATCACGCTTTCGGTTTCGATGTGAAGGGCGCGAAGGCAGCACAGAAGCGCGGCAACACCAGTTCGGGCCACGCGCTGCCCGTGCGTGTGGGCGCGATCGGCGCGCCGCCGTCGTCGTACTCGCTGCAGCAGTACGCCCTGACCCCGGGCGATCAGGGGCCGGTCGGAGCATGCGTGACCTGGGCGACCGGCTACACCGGGTACGGGATTCTGATGAACGAGCAGGGCATCAGCGGCAGCCCGATGGCGCCGATGTTCATCTACTCGCAGATCGCGAAGGGCAACGATCAGGGCACCTATGCCTCGGTCGCATTGCCAATGGAGCAGGAGCAGGGCATCGATACGAAAGCCGATTACTGGCAGGGGGATTTCGACTACACCACGCAGCCTGATCAGAACGAGATCGCGAACGCCGCGCATTACAAGCTGTCCGGTAACAAGGATCTGACGGGCGGCGATGTGGTGACGAATGTCAAGAAGGCGATCTCTTCCGGACTGCCCGTGGCGATCGGGTTCGAGGTCCGGCAAAGCTTCATGAACCTGAACTCGAGCAACTACAACTACGATCCCTCGCCCAGCGACAGCACAGTCGGCGGCCACGAGGTGACGATTGTGGCGTACGACGACAATGGTGTCACCATCGAGAACTCCTGGGGATCCAACTGGGGTAATGCCGGTTACTTCACCGCCCCGTGGTCCTTCCTCACCGGCGGCGATGTGGATGAGGTTCACTCCATGGGTCGACTGGTTACCGGATAGTCGATAAGTTTCTCCGGCCCCTGTTCGACGGAATCGTCGACAGGGGCCGAAGTCTGTCTTTGCTCCAAATGTGCTGCGAATCTTCGCCAATCCTCCGAGAAGACGTACGCGAGTTGCACAATCAGGCTTATGGCGTGTGCGGGCAACGCATCGATCATGCCCTCGAGTGCGGTGTTGGCCATCGCATACAGTTCCAGTCGGCGCAGCAGTGCCCGCCCCGCCTCGGTGAATCGCAACGAGGGATCGGATTTGAGTCGATGGATCACCAGCCGCGCATCCTTGATCTGCACGCGTTCGGCGGATCTGGGCGGCGCCGGGGTGCGATTCGCGGGGGGCCGCGGTCCCGGAATCGGATCATCGCCGCGGCGCAGGCGCTGACGCACATCGTGCGCGGTCCCGAGTGATACCCCCGCCGCCTTGGCGACCTCCCGCAGCGGAATTCCGGGCGAACGCGCGATCAGCTCACTCGCGATTCGGCGACCGTCGGCCCGATCCGGACTGTGCGGGCGGCCGTCGCGGCCGATGCGGATGTTCGACTGGGTATCTATCCCAGTCGAACGCCGCAGCGCGCCGATCGTCTTGTGCGACAGTCCCGTTGCCACCCCGATGGCGCGATCGGACCACTGTGGGCAGTCCCGGATGATCCGCGACGCCGCGGCCTTGCGATCGGCCAGCGACAGCGGCAGACCATGGGTGATGTTCATCTGAACGGCCAGGATGAACGCCTCGGTCTCGGAACCGTCGAAGAACTGTGCCGCGATCGTCTGCGCACCCCGCAACCGGGCCGCGCCGACGCGATGCGCGCCATCGATCACCCGCATGCTCGGGCGATGCACCAGGATCGGTGGCAGCGTCTCCTCGACCTCCGCCAGCGCGCGAATATGCACGAAGTCCGCACCCGCCAGCCGGGGTGAGTCGGCCAGTGCCAGTGTGTCGAGCCGTATCTGGACGGTTTCTCGTCTGCCGATGAACATCAGACCTCCTGATCGCCGGCATGTTCGTACGCCGAAGCTGCCGACCGAAGAGTCATGAGAATTGTTGCGCGAGTGACTGTTCCAACGGACGACATCGCAGTCTGTCGCCGGGGTACGAACAACCGGCTAAATCATGACACGAAAGCTCGCCATGCGTCGGCTATATCTGCGGGGGATTCGGAGGTATGGAAACCTTTCGATGCCAACAAGATTGGCGATCATGTATCAATCATGTTAAGTGCTGCAACAAGATACGAAACATTGTGTTCATTGGTCCGGGAATGTGGTGACACGAACGTGCCGGGGTTGGCGGGATTCGCCGGTAGCGGGCCGTACGCTGGACCACATGGCCTCACTTACCGACCCCCAAGTGCGTGACTTCCTCTCCCACGGCACCCGCACCGGCAAGCTCGCGTTCGTGGCCGCCGACGGCCGGCCGGTCATCAACCCGGTCTGGTTCATCGTCGAGGGCGAGGAACTGGTCTTCAATACCGGCAAGGACACTGCCAAGGGCAGGGCGATCCGGCGTGATCCACGCGTCGCGATCTGCGTCGATCTCGAGGAACCGCCCTTCGGGTATTTCCAGATCCAGGGCATCGCAACGATTTCCGAAGATCCGGCCGAGCTGCTGCGCACCGCCACCCTCCTCGGCGGCCGCTATATGGGCGCCGATCGCGCCGAGGAATTCGGTAAACGCAACGGCGTCCCCGGCGAGCTGGTCGTGCGGGTCCGGCCGACGAAGATCCTCGGCGGCGTCGATATGACGGCCTGATCCGCGGCTCAGTAGTCGGCCACAGCCTGTCCGACGACCGCCTCGACATCGCCGGCCAGCAGGAGCCGCTCGCTCACCAGGGCATTCGCCGCCTCCCGGACCGCGGCGGCGTATGCCGCACGGGTGGGATAGCGGTCGGCGACCGTGGGGCGACCGGGCGGGAAGGGCAGTTTGCTACCGAGTCGCTCATAGAGGACGTCCGGCAGGTGGTCGACGTGTCGTCGAGGATTCCAGCCGGTATAGCTGGCGAGCGGTGCGGCGACCGCGGGCAGGCGAATTCCAGCCAGCTCGTTGCCATCGTCGTCGACCATTGATACCAGGCCGATATAGGGGTCGCCGCGGCGAACCGGCCAGCGGCCGACGCCACGATCGGCTTCGGGACCGAGATCCAGGCGGCGCGGCCGGGGCAGCAGATCCGGATTCGGGTGGGGGACATGGCCGAACCGGTCGAGCACCTTCGCCGCCGGGACGGCCGTGCCGTCGGCGACGCGGGGAACCCGGCTCGGCGGCGCGGCCTCCTCGCCGATCACCCACTGCCGCAACGCGATCAGCAAGGCGCGCAACACCGGTTGCGGATCGAGCTTGTGCGTCGGATTGACACCCGGCAGAACGCCTTTGATCGGATTCGGGCCCATATGATCTGTTCCGGCCAGGGCGTAGACCCGTACATCCGGATCCTCGGGCAGATCGGCGCCCGTCACCGGATCCACATGCACCAGGCTGCCGTCGCCGCGCCAGTATTCGGAGGCGCTATTGGTGAGGACCACCTTCGGGACGCCGCCCGAATCACGTTGGCGCGCAAGCAGGCCGCTGCCGTCGAACGGCGGCAGCCCGGCGAAGCCGTCCACGCCGGTGAGCGAGGGCTGGGCATAGCGGTGATTGAACTCGCCCCGCGCCCCGGCGGCCACATGCGCGAACACCCCGTCGAATACCCTCGTCCCGGATTCGTCGAGATTCAGTCCGTCCCACAGGAACTGGCGCAACAGTCGACCTGACTGTGAAATGCCGAATCCGAAGGTGCGCTGAACACCCTCGGAACGCAAGTGCGACACGATATCCCGGATCGCCAGCAGTCCACAGCCGACGACCGGTGCCCGCGAGGTCCGATACACCAGCTCATACCAATGGAAGGCCCGGAACCCACCCGCCAGTGCGATATGCGTCGCATCGGTGAAATGCCAAGAGTCTCGGGGGATTTCCGACCACTCGCCGTCCGGCGAGGTGCGAACGGCGAGCACCGCCTCCGGATCGCCGATATCGGCCGTGGGATAGGTGTCGAACCGGAAGAATGCGCCCAGCCCCGGCATCGTATCGCTGAGCAGATGCCTCTTCTCGTCGGTATCGGACCGCCACTCCACCCGCATCCGGCCCGGTGGCACATCGGCCTCGGGCACGGTGATGCCGAGATTCCCCGGTCCGCGCCGCACATCCCACTGCCATCCGCACCAGACGATGGTCCAGCCCCGATCGAGCAGGAACCCGTCCCCGGGGTCGACGCGTTCGAGATCGGCATAGTCGACGACCGTCCCCGTGCTGAACGGCGCGCCACCGAGCAGCCCGCGGTTGGGCACCACGAACAACAGATCCCCGCTGCCGCCGTCGACGGGCCGCAGTATCCGCAGATCGGCGTCGAACCGCACCAGCCCGTCCGCACCCCGCGGCGCCCGATCCAGATCCACGATCGATCGATTCGCCGGATGCTCCGGATCGACGGCGAAATCCACCGTGCCCCGCACCAATTCGTAGCGCAGATCGGCATACGGGGTGACGGATTCGATATGTACAGCCTCGACGCCCATGTCCGGAGTCTATCCACGCGATCATGGTCCGCCCGGAAGCCGCCGACGCCCGGTCACCACCTCCTCCGCCAGATCCTCGTATCCGACCGCCAGCTCGGCCAGCCGCTCCCACGCGTCACCGAGCTCCCAGTCGTCGGTCCCCGCGAGCGCGGCATAGGCGTCGGCGGTGAGCTGCGCCAGCCGATCGACGATCGCCCCCAGCGTCTCGGTATGAATCCGCGCCGAACCCGGTGCGGGCGCAACGGTATCGCCCACCCATCGATCTATCCGGCGCACCAGTTGCGCACGCAGCCCGTCGATCTCGTGCACGCGATCGCGATCGGCACCGATTCGTTGCTCATGCAATTCGGCCAATGCATGGGCGGCCGACAACATCGGATGCACATCGCAGTCGATCCCCCGACAGGCATGCAGCAGTTGCTGTTTCGTCGGAAACGCCCGCCGCATCATCACAAACCTCCGGAATTCGTAGCCATCGCCAATATCGAACGGATAAGATGCACCCGGCGGACTCGGCGGCTCCACCCATCGAGTCCCTTGCACCACAGAACGATTCGCGGCGCGCATGGTGCACCGGATGCTCCTGAAGAACATCACCGATACAGCCGTCTCCGACTCCCGTTCCGGGAATTCCGAACATGTCCGTGGAATATCCAGGACCGCGGTCGGACTGAAAACCGAGCGCTGCCGAACTGAAAGCGGCGTCAGAGGGGGTTATGTCATGGCAAAGGATCCGGACCATCCGTCGCTGCCGCGTCGGCAACTGGGCCAGTTCATCCGCCGGGCCAGGGAAGAGGTGAATCTGCGACAGGAGGAAGTCGCTGAGCTGATGCAGTGGAGTCCGAGTACGCAGTCCCGGATCGAGCACGGTGACCTGGGCAGATTACGAGACCGCGACCTGGTCCAACTCGGGCAGGTGCTGGAGCTGAGCCAGGAGGAGGTCACAGCGATGATCGGACTGCTGCATCAGCCGCTCATGGAGAACTGGTGGCGCAGCTTCATGGACGTGATGCTCGGCTCATTCGATGTGTATCTGAGTTTGGAAGCAGAGGCGCGCGTTCTCGATATCTATCAGCCGCATGTCGTTCCCGGACTGTTCCAAACCGGCGACTATGCGGCGGCGCTCGATCGCATCTACTTCCCGAACGACTCGGAGGAGGACAAGAGACGTCGTATCGAGCTGAAGCTTCGTCGGCAGAGAATCATCACCCGGAAGAGTCGACCGGTGGCGGTGACTCTGGTTCTGCACGAGACCGTGTTGCGAACGATTGTCGGCGGACCTGCAGTGATGGCGGCACAGCTGAGTCATCTGGCCGACCTCAGCACACGTCCCAACATCACCGTTCGAATCCTGCCCTTCGCGGCCGGATTACCTGTCGGCATCCCGGCCGGACCCTACGTCATCCTCGACTTCGCCGATGAGCCAAAGGGATTGGCGGCCCCCACGATCGTTTACGTCGAGAATCTGACCGGCGACATGTACCTTCGAGGAGAGGGTGATGTGAAGCAATATCGCTTGGTGTCCGCCATCATTCGACGCGCGGCGATGGATGAGGTGAGCAGCAGGCTACTGCTGAGGCAGTTGGCGAAGGAGTACCGACGTGGGCGTTGATCATTCTGGAGCGAAGTGGTTCAAGAGCAGCCGCAGCTCGGGAGGCAAGGAGTGCGTGGAGGTCGCGTTCCTCACCGACGGTCATGTGGGCGTCCGCGACTCCAAGAACCCAACCGGCCCGGCTCTTCTCTTCACGCCAGATGAGTGGGACGCCTTCACTACATCGGTCACCACCGACATCCACCTCGCCTGACGAAGCCGCAACGCCGATGACCCGCTACCCAAGGTGGCGGGTCATCGCATATCCGCCAAGGATGTGCTGCCGCGACGGAACCGATCTCGACGCTGCCGCGTCGAACCTATTGGAGCCATCCGTAGGCGCGTAGGCATGTCTGCCATGATCGTCGGGCTGGGTGGAGAGAGACCGAGGAGGGGCCGTGCTGTTCATTCCGGAGTCCGTGCTGGGAATGGCGCGGACGATCGAACCGGCGACCGCGGCGATGCGGGAGCATGCGACGCGGATCGCCGCGGTCGGCTTCGACCCGTCGCATGCCGGGCAGGACTACCTGGAGCAGGGGCGGAAGCTGGCCGCGGGGGTGGATGGGATCGTGGCGACATTGCATTCATGGTCCGAGGCTTCCGGTGCCACGGTCGATGTGTTGCGGCAGGTGGTGACCGCGACCACCGCCACCGATGAACAGAATCGAACCGGGATCGAGGGGGCGGAGGGTGGGCGTGACGGATCCCAAGCCGTATGACCAGGCGTATCAGGGTGACATTGATAAGGCGAGGCACGATCTCGAGCGCTTTCTCCAAGAGGATGGCAAGAACGCTTTCAGTGGCAAGGGCGATCAGGCGATCTGGAACGAGAAGCCGAAGACGACCGGTTCGGATGTCAACACCCTTCTCGACCAGGCGGCCCCCGGACTGCAATGGTTCGAACGGGCTCTGATCCGGTACCACCGGGTGTACCAGGTGCTGGGGCTAGAGGATTTCGCCAGTATCGTCGTACCGCCGCTGCAGCTCGGCGAGGAGAAGGTCGGCGGCGAAACCATCGTCACGACGGGGAATCCCGACGCGGTGATGCGGAGCCTGGAGTTCAAATGGTACGACCAGCAGCGCAGCATGGATCTTGGCAATCTGACCAAGCTGGCCGATTCGTTGACGAAGGCCTCGAAGACGAACGACGCACACCCTTCGGCCGAGGACGCGACTCGTGATCTGAATGGTGTCGCAAGCGCGGTGCCCGAAGTGTGGCAGGGCGTCGGCGGCGTGGCGGCGCAGGACCACCTGGCCGGATTCCATGCGCATGCCGAGCAGCAGACCCAGTATCTGCAGTCGGTCGCGGCGGCGTTGCAGGGACTGCCCGGCGTTCTCCTCCAAATCGTCAGGGAGAAGGCGGGTTTCATCTCCGGGTTCGACAGCCCGCAGTGTCCGGTCGCCGGGCATGCCATGCGCCTCGGCAGTGGCGAGGATCCGGTGAGCAACATCATCACGGTGGCCGCCGAGAGCACCACCTTCGGTTATCTGCTCGACAAGACGAATATGCGTGCGGCCGAACAGTTTCACATGACCGATGTCGGCGTCGGCAGCAGTGACGGCTCCCAGAAGCTTCGCGATGCGTGCAAACAGTGGCTGATCGAGCATTTCGGCCCGGCGGTTCGGGAAGCGTTCACCGCCTTCGTACATCAGTGCGCCCTGGCCGACTACTACATCCGGCAGGCATACAAGCCGGTGACGGATCTGCTCGACAACCACGACCCGACTCCGTTTCCCAAACCGCAGGACAAGCCCGCGCCCTCCGGACCGGCACCGAGTCCATCCCCGAGTGGCATACCCACGCGGACAACGAGTTTCGAGCCGAGTACGCCGCCGTCCACCACCCCGGCCTCGGTCACCCCGGCGACTCCTACCCCAACCTCACCGACCGCACCGCAAGCCAATCCGTTACAGGCATTGTCCGGCCTGGTCGGACAGGCAGGTCAAACCCTGCAGCAGGGCCTCGGTCAGCTGCAGGGCATGGTTCAGCAGGGTCTGAGCGGGCTCGCCACCAACGCCGCGGCCGCCGAGTCACCGATCGCCGACATGAATGGTGTGAAGGATTCACCGGGCGTGGGCGATCCATCCGCGTCGAAGACGCTGGCGAGCCTGGACCTCCCCGGCGGAAAGCTGTCCCTGGCACAGGCCCCGAACGGGACACTCACCGCAACGGTTACCGGACCGGACGGCAAGTCACGCCAGTACTCGATGGGTATCAAGGACGGGAAACCGTTCTTCACCGAGAACCCGGACCCGTCGACCGAGCCGACCACGGCCGGAGCGGTCAAGGAATCCGGCCCGCTCGGTCGTTCCCTCGGCGTCGGAATCGCCTCCGGCACATCGGTCGATCACCCGGCCGCGGGTGCGTCCTACAGCGGAACCCCTTCGGCGAGAACACCTCAGGCCGCCGCGACCCCGACATCGTTCACCGACCCCAACTCGGCGGTGTCGACCCAGAGCGGAGCGCCGATGGGCGGCATGCCGATGGGTGGTGGCATGCCCTCCGGCGGTGCGTCCGCCGGAAAAGGAAGTCCGGACCCCGAACGCCGCTCCAGCGGAATCGTGCCACCCCAACCGCTGTGGACCACCCCGCCGGCCACCGAAGAGTCCCCCTTCCCCGCGCCGGGCGCGCCGGAATTGGCATCCGCGGGAAGCCTGTACGCCGAGCCGAGCGCTCCCATCCCGCCGACGCCCAAAGACGTACCGACACAAGCCGTTTCCGAAACCACGCCGCCTCCGCCCCGCAACGACGGCGTCAAGATCGAAATCGAAATGGGCAAGTAATGGACTACGCAGCCGAGATGGACCGCATCCTCGCCGATTACCGAGCCGCCTCCCGCACCGTGACCGACCAGTTCCTGACGGCCGACGCCCGCACCACCCGCGAGGGCACAGCCGTATTCGACACCCTGCGAGACGAATACGACCGCCCCGACCCGGAGCCGCAGCCTGATATGCCAGCTCAGCCCGTCCGCGCCGACCATCGCGAACCGAGATCCGATGCCCGCAGACCTGGCCGAGCGGATTACGTACTGCCATCCGACTGGACGGAGGAGGACGAGGCGAGAGCGGAGGGCTACGGATCACCCAACTCCTGGCTGGTTTGATGGATCCGAACGTGAGTGGCAAGCAGCAGTTCCGAAAGGTGAGTCTCGAAGTGCTTTGGCATCGGCGAATGAGTGATGAGGGTCTCGAATCGGGAGGTCACCGATGAGCCGGGAACCGCGCCCTCTCCAGGAATTCGACTTCCCGTACCCCCGCGACCTCGTACTTCCCCAGGTGAAGGAAGCGGACTTCGTCTGGGCGCGAGAGAATCCCGATAAGTGGATGTACTACGTGGATCCGAGCGCCGACAAGTCCGCGCTCACCAACGCCAACGTGATCGGCGGCCGATTGGCCAATGGCGAGGGCGAATTCGTGGACCGCTGGATCAACCCGGAGTTCGTGCCTACGCCCCAGTACGCGGGCGTCGAGTTCGCCAACGAGTTCGAACTGGTTATGTGGCGGACCAACTCCGGATTCACCAACATCGGCAGATTCCTGGACGCGCTCGCCCGGAGCAGGCTGACCATCGTGTTGCGCGCGGACGATCCGGACGGACAGCGCGGATGGCCGTTCCGCCCCGACGGCGATCAGCTGTGGTTGGACGTCTACACCTCGGCGGGCATGTTGCCCCGTGATACGAATCCTTGGTTGCGGCGGGATATTTCGGGCCGGGATGTGCTCGAGCAGGTAAGCCCGATGGATCGGGTGCACGTGTTCTTCAATCCCCCCGACAAGGAGCCCGGACTGACGCTGGTAGGCGAGGATCTGACGTATTGGTGGAGGCAACGCCAGGAGGGAATCCGGCTGGCGGCGGAAGCCGAGCGGGCCGAGGGACCGTAGCGATATGGAGAACCGCGAGCGGGACGAAATCCGATCGGCCAACGCCGGTCTCCATTCGGCATTGGACGCCCTCCACACCGCCTATGAGCAAGAACTCGAGCAACTGAGCGCGATCAGCCAGAAGCTGGCCGAGATGAAGGTGCGCGCCACCTCGCCGACCAATCTCGCACGCGTGACAGTGAATTCGACCGGCCTGGTCCTCGAGGTATCCATCGCCGAAGACGCCTACCGCCGCAGCACCCCGACCCAGCTGACCGAGGAACTCAACACCACGATCCGCGGCGCCGTAGAGGCAGCCGCCAAGGCCCGCAAGGAGCTCCTGGCCCCGGTGCAATCCGTCGCCGACGGAATAGCCGACCTCAGCGAAACGATCCCAGGCGCCCCGAGCCTGCGGCAAGTGGAGCATCAACTGTCGGACGAACCCCCGACGCCGCAGTAGCAATCACGGTGAGCTGATTCTGAATTCGTGGAACCGGACGCGTGCGCCCGGCGTCGAAGTAGATGAACGAGCTGTACCTGATGAGGGAGTGTGATCGTGGCCAACTTCTGGGCTGATCCGGAGCGACTGCGCGCGGTGGCGCCGAAGTTCGCGGAACTGGGTGCCGATGTGGAATCGGCTGTCGAGAAGCTTCGTCACGGCCTCGATTCCGAGCACAGGTGCTGGGGAAGTGATCAGCCCGGTAAGCAGTTCGAGCAGCAGTATCCGCAGGGCGAGGGTCCGGGCAGCGTCGGGGAAGCCCTTGCGGCGCTGGGGATTTTGGCGGGCAAGCTGAAGGCGACCGGTGACAAGATCACCGGGGCGGCCACTGCCGTTCGGACTCAGGAGCAGAACAACGCCGAGCAGTACCGTCGGGTGTAGCGGGGGATCGCACTCGTGACGTTGTGGCGCCCGCCTATTCCGGGCTTCCTGATGGATTTCGTTCTGGGGCACTGGCCCGAGGGCGATGAAGACGCGATGCGGCGTGCGGCCGGTCACTGGTCGGATATGGCCGAGGCGCTGAAACAGTTGCGCGAGCCCGCCGATCAGGCCATGAACTCGGCGTTGTCGGCGATCGAGGGTCAGACCCACGCCGCGTTGTCGACGTATTGGAAGGATATCGGGGGCGATAACGGCGATCTGGAACACCTGATCACGGTGTGTGAGAGTTTCGCCAAGCAGCTCGAGCACGGCGCCACCGATATCGAGCATGCCAAGCTCACGATCTACATTTCGCTGGGCACGCTGGTCATCACCTTCATTCCCGGTATCGGTACCGTCGCCGGCACCGCGGCGGCGTTCGCGGTGAAGCTGGTCATCCGCAAGGCGGCGCAAGAGCTGCTGGTCCGGCTCGCGGAGAAGGGCACGGTGTTCCTCGGCGAGCGTCTCGCTGCGCGCCTGGCGTTCCGGCTGGGGGCGGGCGCGATGGTCGGTTCGGCCATGGGCGGTGGTGTCGATCTCGCGGCCCAGGGCATCGAGATCGCGGAAGGTCACCGTCGGGACGGAATCGACTGGGGGTCGGTGGGTTCGGCGGCCGAGGCAGGGGCGGTGGCCGGAGCGATCGCGGGGCCGATCGGCGCCAAGATGCAGGACGGTGTGGCCGGTGTCGTGGGTCGCGATGTCCTGGAGTCGAATTCGCTGGGCGGTGTGGTGAGCCGTGCGGTGGCCGAGGTGCCCGGCAATATCGTCGGCAATGCCGCGGGCTCGGCGGTCACCTCGGGTGGTCATGTCGATACCAGCAATCTGTTCGATGGCGC
Source organism: Nocardia sp. NPDC051570 (assembly GCF_044454005.1). NCBI lineage: Bacteria > Bacillati > Actinomycetota > Actinomycetes > Mycobacteriales > Nocardiaceae > Nocardia > Nocardia sp. NPDC051570. The sequence goes on from NZ_JBITDI010000010.1 coordinate 205,256, forward strand.
TGGTGGTGGGCTCAGCCGTCACAGTACGCATGCGAGTGGCGGTTCCCATGTCGAAACGTCACACTCGGAGACCGCACCCGCGTCGACCGCGCATACCGCGTCGACCGACGGCGCCACTTCTCATGTGGGACAAGAACAACCACCGACCATAGACTCGAAGGCCCCGCGATCGGCGACCCCTGAAACAGCCGATATCGCACCTGTGTCGACGAGCTCGGGGCCGGTCGACGCCATGCCCGCCTCCGTCGAGACGCATTCCGAGACCACCGCACCCGCCAATGCGGCAGCGCCCAGGGGCGACGATGTTCCCGCCCAGACATCAGCAGCCGCTGCGGATTCGAGTACTTCGGTTGAACCGCCGCAGAATTCGGCCGGATCCAGTCATTCCGGTGGGACCGATGGCCAGCCGAGTTCGGGCCATTCGGGCGATCCTCGCTCGATTTCGCCTGCGTCGCAGCAGAACACCACATCGGGGCCGGCGCTATCCGATCCCGGCTCGGCCGGGCAGCCGTCCCACGGTGCGGCGACCTCATCCCCCGCGCCGGACCGCTCTGTCACTCGAACGTCGGATTCGACATCGCCGCAAGGGACTACCGTGTCCGGCGATCGTCCGACGAGCGACCGAACTCCGCCTGCGTATCGTGCCACCGACGACGTCCGCCCGGCGAGCGGCGTCGACAGACCGGATCGGACGACGGCAACATCGCCGGAACGCGAGAACCCGAGCGCCACTGTGCACCGGCCCGCCGCCGCAACACCAGCGACGACAGGGCGACCCCCCTCCCACGAAACATCCGGTGGATCGCACCGGCCGGAAAATCCCGCGTCTCTCACGCCCGACCGCCCATCCGTCGGGTCGCAACCACGTGGTACCGCGCCTCGGCCACCCGCTGATCACGTCCCGCGCGAGACGAGCACGCACGCACAGTCGCCGCGCCGGGCCGACGAAAGAAGCGGCAGCCGTCCGGCGGGACCGTCCGACATCGCGGGGCAACAGCATCACCCGGATCCGGGTCATCGGGCCGCACCCGATCATACATCCCCCTCGGACAGGCCGGTCGATACCCGCCCTGGCGCAGGCGATTTCGATCGACCGCTACGCGGGCCGGATGAGATACACCGCCCGGGCGAGAGCGCCTCGCGTGGATCGTTCCCACACGAGCCGAATTCCCAGCGGCTCGAACTGGATTACAGTCAGCGGTGGTCGATCGATCAGTATGCCAAAGAAACACGTATGACGTTCGATGAGATCGTCCGCGATCTCGAGAACGGTAAGTTGGTGTTCGGCCGGTGGGGGATAACAAAATCAACAGTCCTGGTCGAGCATAGGTACGAGACACCCGATATCCTGCACCAGGATTACCTTACCGAGGTGGTGGCCAACCAGCTCACCAATGTAACGGAACGTCGTAGATACTCCAGTGAGGATCCAGACGAATTCATCCCCGGATGTCCCGATGCCGAATTGCCTCGCCACCTTACTCGAGCCATGCCCGCCGATGCCTTCCATGATGTGACCCGCCCGGTTGACGCGGGAAAGATCGTGATAAATGAGGAGGGCGACGGTCTCTCGCCGATATGGCGTGATCGCAGCGCGAACGACGCGTATCTCGAGGCCAGGAACGCGCTGTTCCGCATGGATTCCCGTGGGCCGGAGATCTTCGGCCCCGGCTTCGAGCCACGTGACGTCGAAAACCTCAGCATCGCCGCGCATACCGGTCGGCAAGGGAACTTCGGATTCGTTTCGTTCGCTCAGAGTCCGGAGCATGCCATTACTCGAAACATTAGCGGTCTTCGGGACACGGACGGCCTGGAACCGCTGCCGGACGGCACATTTCGGCAGGTGCGTTATATGCACGAGGTGTACCATCCATACGGCATTGCCGTCGACCCCACATTCCATGATATCGGGTTGGAGGGCGGCCATAAAGAGACGGAAGTGCTCGCTCCCGGTGGATTGTCCGCTGACACGATCTACCGTATCTGGCCGCGAGAGATCATCGTCGACGGCAATCGAAATTACTTGTCTATCAAGGTCGGCGATCCGATCTACAATCCACGCTTCGCTCATCTCGACAATCCAAGTTTCGCGGCCACTCATGATGTCCCTACGCATCTGCCGGGCCCGCGGGCAGAGCGCAGCCCGCATATCGCCGCACCGAACGACATCCAAAACGGCCATCCCACAACGGAACAAGCCCAACCATTCTGGTCGCCGCGCCCGGAAGATCGGGCCCCGGAGTCCAATCCCCCTCGTCAGTTCGACCCGCCCCCGGAGGCTCCTCGGCACCGCCCGGAGTACCGGCCAGAGCATCGACCTTCGACAAGCGATCCAGCGGACGGACGCTTACCGAGCCGAACTGGAGAAGAAGGGGCGGCGCCCAGCCACCGACGACCAGATCCAGATCCGGCAAGCCTGGACCGAATCCGAGCTGAAGCGGATCGATCGGGAGACCGACGAAACGACCGAGTAACACCGGACAACGCTGAGGATCGCTCATCGGCCCCGTCGACACCTCCGCAACACGTGCATCCCGATTCCCCACCGCCACACCAGGACCCGCACGCTTCACAACTCGATGGACACAACCCGACACCAGACCAGCCGCGCCCATCGGTTCGGGCCGACGAGCCCGATCACTCCCGTCCACAGCAGCTTCCGGCCGCGCCCCACAATGGGGGTAATACCCCACACTCCCTGTCGCACAACGAAATTCAGGAAGCGCACCAGACGCGGCAAGCACGTGAGCAATACCGTCTGCGGGCGCCGGAAAACGGCCTCGTCACCCCGGTGCATCGCGGACCTGGGCCACACGCCGGGCCTGCCTACGATTTCCGCCGCTATCCGGATGGACCGGATCGATCGGTTGCGGTCGTGAGCATCAAGGTCCATATGACCTACGACGACCGTATGCTTCCGGATCAGAGGCATCGCGCATGGGAAAATGCGCAGCTCGCAACGGATTCGACGTTCAATCGCGGCCACCGGCTGCTGTCGGGCGACTGGGTGCTCGTCGATCTCGTACCGACATCGGATCCTTCGGCAGCGAACCTGCACATCCACGTCGACGACACTTCCGGCCCATTGCATCCAGACTCGATTGCGTCGCAGTTGCGTGAGCAACTGGGTCTGCCGGCAAGGTCTGATCAGGCCCAGCTGAATCCGCAGGAGATTCGTCAGCTCAGCAATGACATCGCCAAAGCCAACACGCCCGCGGCGTTGGACGGCCTGCCGGGGACCCGGGTGATCGCCGAGGGTCACCTGCAGGAGATCGAAATGGCCGAGTACCAGCATGCTGTCGAGGACGCGCTCCGCGACGGTAATCGGTTCCTGGTCGGTGCGGATCCTCGCACGAACCCGTATGGACGTTTGATCAACGACGGCGGGCCGGAGCACGTGGGCCGCAACGTCAACTGCGTGGACAATTCACTTGCGGCGTTGTCCTCGTTCAACGGTCGGCCCCAGGTCGCCGCTGCCCGTTGGCCCGAATACCTGCCCGATGGAAGCACCGTTGAGGTTGGCGAAGGTGACGAGCGTGCCCAAGCGTGGCTCGGCGGGCAGTGGCAGGACTACAACGTCGGCCGATCCGTCGGCGCTCAAGCACAAGCCCTGCACGAGTGGATGCGCCACTGTGGTCCTGGCTCATCGGCCCTGGTACTCAACACGTGGCATGCCCGAGATGCCAACGGCACCTTCCTTGATAACGCAGACGGAACACCCGTGATTCGTGGCGGGCATGCCACCGTCATCGTTTATCCGCACGATGCGTCCGGGCCCGTATGGTGGGATCCGCAGCAGGCGACCTTCTCGAACTATCCGCCCCACAGTTTGATCGACGGGTCAGCACAACTGAAATTCATGATCGTCGATCCCAAGGGAGACCAATACGGTGCCGCCACTACTGCAGACCGAGGAACAACTGGAGCACTATCTGGCGCAGATCTTCGGTCCTACACGTCAGTTCCACGCGATCGAGTTCCAGCACGGATGGGTGTGCCAGGAGAAGCTGACACCGGAGCAGATGGCCGAGGGCCTGCACATCGGCCTCGGGAACTACGTGGTGAACAAGCACACCGGAGTGGTGACCGCGCATTCGAGCCTGCATCCGTTCACGATCGGGGAGGGATACGACGAGGCGATCCGGACAGGCCAGCCGGTGCAGGGTCGTCAGATATACCCGGCCCAGTGGCGGCTGAACATCCAGCGCACTCAGGAGGATTCGAACACGATCGAATACCACGTTCGGGCGCAGAGCCTGACCGAACCACCGCAACCGCCCGAGGACTACCAGCTGATGATCGACAAGAACACCTTCGCTCATCAACCGCCAGCCCCTCTGGCAGTGAACGTGCTCATGTGGGCAGGGGGGAATCGCCGGAACGGCTCCTGGCCGACCGAGGGGACCTTCGAGATCTAGATCCCAACGACGCGGCGCGCCCCCCGAATATCGAAGCTCCCGCCTCAGCAGAGCCACCGAAGGTTGCCTACTCGGATAACGAGCCGCGTGAGCAACCGAGCTCTTCGTCAGGATCGGGCCACCCTCAGCCACGTCCGGAACACATCAGCGAACTCGGCAATGGCATCGCTGAAGCCAACAAGTCCGTGGTGCCCGATAGCCGGCCAGAGACGCGGGGCGAAATTCCCTCTGCTAACCCGCATGACAACCGGGACCACTCAGCTGAGCACGCGACAAGTGCCGAAACTGCTTCGCAGGCCGCTCATGCAACCCACCGGTCCGAGATATCGATCCGAGACGTGGCGCGGTCGCATTCGTTGGCCGCTGAGGCTTATGAAGCGATCCGCAAAGCGAACGACGTCGACCGAATTGCCGAGAATCTCCAAGGATTCCGACGCCCAGACGGCTCACGCTATGCGCGTGGCGATATCGAGGTAGTCAAGAATCACCTCTTCCACGAAGAGCATCTCCTCGACGCAACCGATGGTGGCCTGATCAAGGCACACTTCGAGCCGAATCTCGATATCGCCCTAGCCTGGGAGCGCCTTACCTCCGGACGACATACCGACTCCGACATACGACTTCTGGAACACGAACTTGCCGAACACAACTATCTCGTAGACCATCCAGGCGCCAGCTATGTCGAGGCGCATCGCGCCGCCAACGACATAGCTAACTGGGAGCGGGGAAGACTCGGTCAGGACAGCGAATACCGCACACTTCGCGACGGTGACTACCCTTCATCGGTCGATCAGGATAGCGACCATCGCCTGCCGGCTCCGGGCCAAACCGGTGCCGAGATACACCCCCCTCGGAGAGATATCACAGGCCCGAATGGTGAACCGATATGGGATCTACCGGAAAAGTCCCATCCGTGGGGAGGGGGTGGGTCTTTTGGTGGACGAGGGGCCGGGAAAGAAATACCGGAAGGGATTAAAAAAGCCTTCAATACAGGAGGGGGTGCGGACACTACTAGGCAACCGCCTATGTGCTCGTACTGTCGGGTCAACCATGCTACAACGGTTGACCATGTATGGCCGCGTTCAATCCGCGGCGATCTCGAGCCTGATAACTTGGTTCCCGCATGCGGGTCATGTAACTCATCCAAGAGGGATAAGACTGTTCCTAAGAATATGCCCGCCGAATATGAGGGAGTGTACCCTCCTTCGCATTGGCCGGAATGGATGAAGGAAGCGGCCGGTGAACCGCGCGGACATTATCCCAAAGTTAGAGGTCAGGTGGCGTGGGAGGTCGAGCGCGCTAAGGAAAGAGTTCTGCGCGATTCTCCGGAGTATGCCCGGCGAGCTGCCATCCGAGATCATGTAACTAATAGACGTAAGATCGAGGCAATCGAGAGAAACTACAGAGGGAGAGTTGAGGAAGCTTTTGAGGAAATACAAAAGCGGATTGACGAGGCAACTTCTCTTCCAGATTTTAATCCGGAACTGTTCCGAGCGTATGTTTCTGGCTCGGTGAAGCACATCGAAGTAAAAGTCAGGGAGAATTCAGATAAGTACGAGCGTGTTGTATATGTGCCAAGTAAGGATGGGCGGTCGGGATATCTGTCCGACCCCAATTCGTTGGAGCATTTCCTTGCAAGGGTCGTCGACCTCGCCAAGACCGCGAGTGATCCTGAGAAACTCGAACGTGATGCTATGGCAACGCGGGTTACAGGGAGAGGGGAAATCTTAGTCGGGAGTTACGAAGAGGCAGTCGCCTATGGGCGTGGGGAAGAAGTCAAAGAATGGCAGCCCGACAGAGGGGACGGGAAGGTAAGATATTCGGTCGACGTTGTTCAAACAGCTGATAATAACCCAGCCTCCATCTCTAGGCCGAGCCCAGCCGATCGGGCAGGGATGAGTCTCGCTGAGCGCGACCGGACACGAAACGAGGCTTTTAGTGACCGTGACGCTCGCAAAGAAGCGCGGGCTCTGAGAGAGCAGGAACGGGTATGGCATCCCGGGGAACGGGATGAGTTCGAGCGCACGCTGGACGCGCGAGAACATGCACGCGACGAGTTCGAGAGACAGCTCGACGTGCGTGAGGGGAAACGCGACATTCTAGAATGGAGCGAAGTCAGCCCCGAACAGCGAGCGATACTGGAGCGAGCCCGGGATCTGGATATTCAGGCTCGGGCCAATCTCGAGCGAGAGGAAATGCGCGACGGGCGAGAGCGCGAACGTTACGATCGGGCGACCAACAGAGATCTGTCGGAAAAGGTCCGAGAGCTTGACTTCCGCGAAGGAGTCCTGGACGCGCGCGAGCGAGCGCTGGACGAGCGGGAAAGGATACGACTCGATGAAGCTCAGGCCTGCCTCGCGGAGGGGCGTGAGCTCGACCTGCAACTCGTGCAAGAACAGGCGCTTGACGAGCGTGAACGTTTAATTCTTGAACTGCAACGAGATCGGCTTCAGTTGGAGCGTGGGGGTGTAGAGCTGTCTGGGCGTGTTCTGGAATTGGATGCGCGTGCGGCTGAGTTGGATCGGGTGGAGCTTGTTCGTATTGAAAACGAGCGCGAGCGTCTGTCGCAAGGGCTTGAGACTGATCTGGCGGCTCGTGAGCTTGAGGAGAAGCAGCGTGGTCTTGATATGCGTGAGCGTGTGATTCTCGAGCGTGAGCGAGGTCAGTTGCTGGAGCGTGGGGGAATGGAGTTGCCTGAGCGTGTTCAGGAGTTGGATGCGCGTGCGGCTGAGTTGGATCGGGTGGAGCTTGTTCGTATTGAGAATGAGCGGGTGCGTTTGGCTCAGGGGTTGGAGAATGATCCGGAGTCGGTTGACGCTCGTGAGCTTGAGGAGAAGCATCATGTGCTTGATACGCGTGAGCGCAGAACGCTGGACCTTGAACGGGATCAGCTTCTGCGAGGCGATAGAGAGAAGAGAACCGAACTTGTGAAGCAACTTGACCTGAATGAATTGAATATAATTTCCCGAGAGCGAAAAGAGATAATGAATCTTCGTCAAAACCTGTGGGAGGGTGTGGAGCTGGACCAGGACGAGCTCATCGTTATGGAGTTTGCTCGTCAAAGCGACGAGCGAGACCTTGAGAAGATTTCGCAGGAGCGGGATTTGGAGCTGACGCGTGGACAGGACGCAATTACAAGAACGCTTCAACAGCGTGGGCTGGATGAGATAGCACTTCGTCGAGAGTCCAGAATGCAGGAGATGCGCCAGCAAATGGCGCAGGAACGTTCACTTGATCTAGGGATGGGTCTTGAGCTGTGATGCACAACAGCGCATACCCAATCCTCGTAGTATACTCCAGCTACGGAGTGTTCGACCGAGAATGGAAGTTGAAGCCTGCCGTGGTTATGTCGAAGAGATGCATCCAGGGAAGGAAACTCTAATGGTCGGCGACGAGCCTGCAATCTCGCAGGTCGAGTTCGTGCGTGGCATAAGTATGGATCGCATGCCTGGTGTTGCCCGAACATGGCCAGAACCATCTGCTATGCCTCTCATACTTGACACTGATGTCGGTTTTGAGCCCGATGACGCCCTAGCCTTGGTCTTGGCAGCAAGGCTTCCGAGTCTTGCGCTCATCATTACCAGCGATGAGTTCGACAACAATAGACGTGCCCGGCTTGCTCGATTCATGCTGCGGGTATTGAACAGCCGCGACATCCCGATCGTCGGGGGCGCGAGTCTGGGTAATGAGAATCATTGGACGCTTGAAGACCTGGTCCCTGATTATATACCGACTCAGCCGACCGATATAGTATCCGCTATTCGTCAGGTGCTCGACGAGCACAAGGGTCTGATTGGTTGGGTGGGCCTGGGTCCTATGTCAAATTTGGCTCTGGCTCTGGCAGAAATTCCCGAGTTGCGGGACCGGCTGGTAGTAACACAGCAGGAGGGAACGTTCCCGGCACTGCTCGACAGTGCAGAACAGAATATCGCTCTCGATCTACCTTCCGCCCGTGCGGTCCTCGACAGTGGAATTAGGCCCTGGATCGTGCCTGTCGACATTTCTTACCCATTCAACGCGATTACTAAAGAGTCGATCGAATATGAAATAATCGATCGGGCTGCGGATCCAATCTGTACACTTCTGCGTCTTAATTTCGACCTATGGCTCAGCGAAAGGCCGGCCGCTCACTTGCCTGGCGTGTTGACATTGACACAGGCGATCGGGATGCCATTCGTTACCGCCATATCTGCCGATGTAGGGCTTGATGAGTTTGGTCGGATTTGCGCCGGTAGCAATCCGGTCTACGTGGGGCAGGATGCCGACGAAGTCAAATTTCATCGCTGGCTCGTTGATCAAATGAAAGAGATACATTCTTCGTCTATTCGGCACCCTGCATCCAGGCGGCTCGATTGATAGCACATTCACCTGTGGAGGATTAGTAATGGCGCTATATGCTGAAGTGCGGAAAATGGACGAAGATGACGAGATGGCCCGATATGAATACGTAGATGCGGAAGGGCTCGGAAGCGTAGTTCTTCTGAACAAGAAAGCGGAAACATTCTCTCTGGAGAGCGGCTTCGATGATATTCTGTATCGAGCGGTTGTCGCGAAGATCGCTGCTATCTGGCTGGATAGCGGGACAGCCCCGGACCATGTGTTTGTCCAATGACAGTCTAGTGAAGTGGAATCTGTCTCGCTGTCCTCGAATCGCATATTCGAGTGATGTTCCAGCAGTGCTGGTCTTCTCGTCGCGGTTGAGCAACTCTGATACTCCGCTGCAGCTGGCTGGGTCTGGGTAGCAATCACGGTGAGCTGATTCTGAATTCGTGGAACCAGACGCGTACGCCCGGCGTCGAAGTAGGAGATTCATGTCCCGCACGTCGTTTCACGGAAGTTTCGAAACAAGCAGTCCTGAGGCGGTCGAGGGAGTGTTGAGGTCTTGGCTGTCCACTGACGATCTGCGCATGCGGCTGCGCCGTGGTTGGGAGACGCACTACGAGACCGAAGGGTTCGAGGTGCTCTGCTACGAGGAGTCTCCTCAGACTTCATCGGAAGGCTTTCTATTGGAAGGTCATATCGATGGCATGGTTGACGCTGCCGCTTCTCGGCTTCAAGAGCTCGCTGAACACTGCAGAAACGTAAAGCTCGAGTTCACGATCGATTACGAGGAGGTTGATCTAGAAGGCAACCCTTTGAGTGGAGAGAGATCCATAAGCTGATCCGTGTGCTCTCCGAATACCGGCCACCCTTGTCAGCTTCGATTCCGACTTCGAGACCAGCAGCTCCGATACCCGCCCTGCCGATCATATCAGGGCCGGAACCGGCTGGTCGACAGCACGTTCCGTGCTCATGCGGCACCCTGCTGCCGAGTGCCGGATTGACCTCATCGAAAGATGGTGGACCGCACTGTTATTACTGATAATAGTATCGAAATATGCTGAGTAGCAATGTATTTGATGTGTGTAGTCTCGGATCTGCTGCTATCGCGGTTCGCTCGCAAGAGTGCTCGGGGAAGGTGACGCGACGCCAGCCCACTCGGTGACGACGCACTCGTCGCCGACGGCGAGTCGCCCCGGGCGCAGTACCGCGAACTTGGCGCCGAAGGCGACGCCGCCCTCGGGGGAGCGGCGGGTTGCGGCGAGGGTTCGGAGGGGTTCGGGGCCTGATCTGGTGGCGGTGTGCTGGTCGATCATGGTGATGACGCAGCGGATTGCGGGTTTGGCGTAGGCGATTTCGGTGTTGCCCACGGTGATTCGGCGGGTGAGGTCCTCGTGGTAGGGGGTGGGCCAGCCGTCGATGACGATGTTGGGGCGGAATCGGTTCATCGGGAGGGGGTGGCCGCCTCGTTCGATGATCATGTCGTTGAGGTCGATCAGTGATTCGGTGGACACGATGTGGATCGGGCAGCTGTCGGCGTAGCCGGAGGTGCCGGGGGTGAGGCCGTCGGTGATGCGATGGTGTTCCGGGGGGACTCGGACCAGGCGGCTGGGCGTTTCGAGTATCTCGGTGAGCCAGCGGGCGACCTGGTCGCCCTGGTCGATGCCGTGGTAGTCCGAGCCGAACAGGGTGACCGGGCGGCGCGGGCCGGTCGTATCCACCGTGATCTCGATCGGTTCGAGATCCGGGGCATGGAGGGTCAGCGTGTGGCCCTGTGCGTCGATCGCCGGATTGATCAGGGCCAGGCGCGGGTCGCGGCGCTGGGATCGGAAGACGCCGTCCTCGTCGATGACCATGAAGGCGCGGTCGTGGGCGAGGCCCGCGGGGGTGAGTCGCGCGGCGGGCAGCTCGATCCCGGCGCAGCTCTTGATCGGATAGGTGAACAACGCGGTGACGGTGGCCATCTGCTCCCCTCGGATCGTCTCCGTCTGTCACGGTAGTCGTGGATCCGATTGCGGTCGAAACGGTTTCGCCGCCGCTGCGCGTCAGTCGTGGCGGACGGCGGGCGAGAGTGCGGCGCAGGCAGGCCGGGCACCTACACTCAGCCGCATGACCGTGCACTTCATCGGGGCCGGGCCGGGCGCGGCGGATCTGTTGACCGTGCGGGCGGTGCGGTTGTTGCGGGAGTCGCCGGTGTGTCTGTATGCGGGGAGCTATCTCGATCCGGAGGTGCTCGCGCACTGTGCGCCGGGGGCCGAGTTGATCGATACCCAGGATCTGGATCTGGATCGGATCATCGAGCACTGTCGCGTGGCGCATGCGGCCGGGCAGGAGGTGGCTCGGTTGTGTTCGGGGGATCCCTCGATCTATTCGGCGCTGGCCGAGCAGACTCGCAGACTCGATGCGATCGGGGTGCCGTGGGATGTGACGCCGGGTGTTCCGGCGTATGCCGCGGCGGCGGCGCTGTTGGGGACCGAGTTGACCGTGCCCGAACTCGTGCAGTCGGTCGTGCTCACTCGGACCCGGGCTCGCTCGACCGCGATGCCGGAATCCGAGGCGCTCGATCGCTTCGCCTCGACCGGGGCCACCCTCGTGCTGCACTTGGCCATCACCCGAATTCGGGCGCTCGCCGAGGAGCTCGGGGCGGACTATGGGGTGAATTGTCCGGTTGCCGTCGTATATCGGGCTAGTCAGCCCGAACAGCTCGTTCTGCGTGGCACTCTCGCCACCATTGCCGAACAGGTCGAATCCGCCGGTCTGACACGGGCGGCGGTGATCATCGTCGGGCGCGCGCTCGGACGGACGACCGACTGTGTCGAATCACACCTCTATGACCCTGCCCGTGTCCGTCACATTGCCGCGGGCCCGGCACATTGAGACCGAATGCACACCAGGCGGTGTGTTCAGATATATTGCCGGACGGAAGTTTTCGTCGCACACGCTGCGGGAACTGGTTCAATGCCTTTCGGCTATGAACCTTTTTGGTCGCCGAGCCGTCGTGGACGGTAGATTGGTTCGGTGTTTATCAGCGAGGTTCAGTGTGTGATCGATCCGTGCGTGGCCGGCATGGTCAGGCCCATGTAACAAGATCGGCCCGTGGGGCGTATAGGTCCTATGAACATTTTTGTCTGATTGAGATTCGAAGTGAGCCCCGAACGCTGGACGCCACGCTTGGATTAGGTGTGCGTCCGTGTCGGTGTGCCGTCGGGGAGCGCTGCAGGGCGTTTCGGAAGCGAGGTTACGGTTGAACCGGCTGGATTTCGGCGGAAACGGCGAATCGGGGGAGGACCTCTTCCCGCTGTCTCCGGCGCAGCTCGGTATCTGGTATGCCCAGCATCTGGATCCGCAGGTGCCGATCACCATCGCCCAGTACGTGGATCTGCGTGGCGAGCTGGACGTCGAGGTGCTCGAGCGTGCCAGTATCGACGCCTCGCACGAACTGGGTTCGGGCTTCCTGCGCATCGTCGAGCGCGACGGTGAGCCCCTGCAGTACGTCGATCACGCCATCGCCGATTACGACAAGGTCGTCTACGTCGACCTGCGCGAGGAAGCGGATCCGCGCGCGGCCGCGGACGAGTGGATGCGCGCGGAGTACGGCCGCCCGCTGGACCTGACGACCGATCGGTTGATCAAGGTCGCGGCCCTGCGCCTCGCGGACGACCACTGGTACTGGTACAGCCGGGCCCATCACATCGCGCTCGACGGTTTCGGCGCGATGACCAACATGAACCGCATCGCGGAGCTGTACACGGCGTATCTGTCGGGCGCCGAGCCGACGCCGTCCAAGGCCGCCGATCTGAGCGCGCTGGTCGAATCCGAGCTGACCTACCGCGAGAGCACGCGCTTCCAGACCGATAAGACCTACTGGGCGCAGCGGGTCGCCGGGCTCGAGGAGGGCAGCAGCCTCACCGGCCGCAATGCCGCGCCCGCACCCCTGAACGGTGTCGTCACCGCCGCGCTGTCCGATGATCGCAATGCCGTGCTGGACGAGGCCGTGCGGCGGCATGATTCGTCGCCGGCGGGTCTGCTCATCGCGGCGTTCGCCGCATATCTGGCGCAGTGGACCGGTAGCGAGGATGTCATCCTCAGCCTGCCGGTGACCGCGCGCACCACCGCCGTCATGCGTCGCTCCGGCGGTGCGTCGTCGAATATCGTGCCGCTGCGCCTGCGGGTCGGCTTCGATACGACGGTCGCCGAGCTGTTGAAGGCCGTGCAGATCGAGGTGTCGGGCGCGCTGCGGCATCAGCGGTATCGGCATGAGGACATTCGGCGCGACAGCGCCGCGGGCGGCACGGTCACCAAGGAGTTCTTCGGGCCGTGGGTGAACATCATGTTGTTCCACGACGAGCTCGTGCTGGGTGCGAATGTCGGTAAGCTGCATGTGCTTTCGACGGGCGCCATCGAGGATCTCGGCGTCAACTTCTATCAGTCCGAGGGCGGCGCGCGGGCGCGGATCGACTTCGAGACCAATCCGAACCTGTATTCCGAAACCGAAGCGCAGCAGCATCATTCGCGATTCCTGGAGTTCTTCGATCGGTTCCTGAGCGCGGCGGCGGACCAGGCGGCGTGGGATCTGCCGATCACCACCCGGGCCGAGCTGGATCGGACGCTGGCGGCGTGGAACGACTCCGGGCATGCGGTGCCGACGACCACGTTGTCGGCACTGCTGGATGCGCAGATCGCGCGCAGCCCCGGGAGTGTCGCGCTCGAGTTCGAGGGCGAGTCCCTGACGTATGCGGAGTTCGGTGCGCGGGTCAACAGACTCGCACGCTACCTGATCGCCGATGGCGTCGGGCCGGAATCGCTTGTGGCGCTGGGGATGCGGCGTTCGCTGGATCTGGTCGTCGGTATGCACGCGGTGCTGAAGGCCGGTGGCGCGTATGTGCCGATCGATCCGGATCATCCGGCGGATCGCACCGCCTACATTCTCGAATCCGCTTCTCCTGTTTGTGTTCTCATCGTATCAACGGACGAGCTGGAGCTGCCGGAAGCGGTGCGGCGGGTCGAGATCGACTCGCTCGACATGTCCGGATTCTCCGCGGAGCCGGTGACCGATGCCGATCGCAGCGCGCCGTTGCGGGCCGATAACACCGCGTATGTCATCTACACCTCGGGTTCCACCGGCCGCCCGAAGGGCGTTGCCGTCACCCATCACGCGATCGTCAACCAGCAGCTGTGGATGCTCGATGAATACGGGCTGACCAGTGATGATGTCTACCTGCAGAAGACCGCGACCACATTCGACGTGTCGTTGTGGGGGTACTTCCTGCCGTTGATGGTCGGCGCGAAGCTGATCGTGGCGAGTCCCGATGGGCATCGGGATCCGATCTATGTCGCGGAGACGATCGCTCGGCATCGGGTGACGGTGACCGATTTCGTGCCCTCGATGTTGACGGTATTCGTCTCGCATGCCACCGCCGCTCAGTGTGTCTCGCTGCGTGCGGTGTTCGTGATCGGTGAGGCGCTGCCGCCCGAGACGGCCGCCGGATTCCGCGCCATCACCGGTGCGGGTCTGCACAACCTGTACGGTCCGACCGAGGCCGCGGTGTCGGTGACCTCCTGGGAGGCCACCGCGGCGGACGCCACGACGGTGCCGATCGGTGTGCCGGAGTGGAATGTCGAAGTCTATGTGCTGGATTCGCGGTTGCGGCCGGTCGCGGTCGGCGCCGCGGGTGAGCTGTATCTGGCGGGTCGTCAACTTGCGCGGGGGTACCGGGGCCGGGCAGATCTGACCTCGGATCGGTTCGTCGCGAACCCCTTCGGGGTCCAAGAACAAGAAGAGGGCGGGCAAGAACAAGAAGAGGGCGGAATCGGCTCTCGCATGTATCGCACCGGTGACCTGGTGCGCTGGAACTCCGCCGGTGCGCTGGAGTACATCGGGCGCACGGACTTCCAGGTCAAGTTCCGTGGTCAGCGGATCGAGCTGGGCGAGATCGAGACCGATCTGCTCGCGTATCCGGCGGTCAGTCAGGCCGTGGTGCTGGTGATGGACACCGCCACCGGTCAGCAGCTGGTCGCGTATGTCGTTCCCGTGCCGGGACATTCGGTGGATCCGGTCGAGTTGACGCGGTTCGTCGCGGAGAAGCTGCCCAGCTATATGGTGCCCGCGTCGGTCATGGTGTTGAATGCGTTCCCGCTCAACACCTCCGGCAAGCTGGATCGGAAGGCGTTGCCGGATCCGGTGTTCAGCGCGGACGCGGCCGGATACCGCGCGCCGCGGACGCAGCCCGAGGAGATCGTCGCCGGGATCTTCGCCGATGTGCTGAGCCAGGAACGGGTCGGCATCGACGACAACTTCTTCGATCTGGGCGGCAACTCGCTGGTCGCCACCCAGGTGGTGGCGCGGATCTCCGCGGCGTTCGGGATCCGGCTGGGTGTGCGGACGCTGTTCGAGACCCCGACCGTGGCCGGAATCGCGGCACGGGCCGAGGCCGCCACTCCCGCGGACGTCTCGCGTCCGCCGCTGGTCGCCCAGCGCCGCCCCGAGCGGGTGCCGTTGTCGTTGGCGCAGCAGCGGATGTGGTTCATCAACCAGTTCGATCCGAGTGTGCCTACCTATAACCTCCCGTTCGTGGTGCGGTTGCGGGGCCGGGTCGATATCGACGCCTTGACCACGGCGTTGATGGATGTGGTGCGGCGGCAGGAATCGCTGCGCACGATCTTCCCCGAATCCGGTGACGGCGGCTTCCAGCGGGTGCTGCCGATGGATCAGGTCGACCTCGGCGTCGAGGTGGCGCCGATCTCGACGGCCGAATTGCCCGCCGCGCTGGCCGAATTCGCCTCGCGCGGCTTCGATGTCTCCCATGAGCTGCCGATCCGGGTGCGGATCTTCCAGGTCGCGGGATCCAATGGGCACGGCGCGGATTACGCGGTCGCGTTCGTCGTGCATCACATTGCGGCGGACGGGTTCTCGTTCGGTCCACTGGCTCGTGATGTGACGGCGGCGTATCTGTCGCGCGCGAACGGTGAGGCTCCCGGATGGGGGTCGTTGCCGGTGCAGTACACCGATTTCAGCCTGTGGCAGCGGCAGGTGCTCGGGTCCGAGGACGATCCGGCATCGATGGCGGCGAGCGAGATCGCTTACTGGCGTGGCGCTTTGGCCGGTCTGCCGGATCAGCTGGATCTGCCCGCGGATCGTCAGCGTCCGGCGGTGCAGAGCTTCCACGGTAGCCGGATCGCGTTCGATATCGATGCCGATCTCCATGCCGAGCTGTCGGGTTTGGCTCGGGCGCAGGGTGTGTCGCTGTTCATGGTGCTGCATTCGGCGCTGGCGGTGCTGCTGGCCCGACTGTCGGGGACCAGTGATATCGCGATCGGTACACCGGTGGCGGGTCGTGGTGAGCAGGCGCTGGACGATCTGATCGGCATGTTCGTCAACACCCTGGTGTTGCGGTCGCGGGTCGACGGGGCCGAATCGTTCGCCGAATTCCTTTCCCGCACACGGGAGAACGATCTCGCGGCGTTCGCGCATGCGGATGTGCCGTTCGAGCGGCTGGTCGAGGTGCTCAACCCGACCCGGTCGCAGGCGCGGCATCCGTTGTTCCAGGTGATGCTGTCGTTCCAGGAGCTGTCCCACGCCACGATGGAGATGGCGGGGCTGTCGGTGTCGGCCGAGGAGCTCGAGGTCGACATCGCCAAGTTCGACCTGCAGTGGACGCTGACCGAGCAGCGCGGGGCCGGTGGCGAACCGCGCGGAGTATCGGCGGTCGTGTCGTATGCGACCGACCTGTTCGACGCCGCCACGGTCACCGAATTCGGCCGCCGGTATCTGCGTGTGCTGGAGGCCGCGGTCGCGGCCCCGCAGGCGCGGGTGCGCGAGATCGAGATCCTCGATGACACCGAGCGCGCGCTGGTGCTCGAGCGGTGGAATCGCACGGCCCGTGAGCTGCCTTCGGCGGTAACGGTTCTGGAGCTGTTCGACGAACAGGTCCGGCAGCGTCCACACGCGACGGCGCTGATCTTCGATCCGGGCGAGCGTTCCGGCAGCGAGTTCGGCCCGCTCACCGAGCTGACCTACAGCGAGTTCTCCGCGCGGGTGAATCGCCTGGCGCGCAGGCTGATCGACGAGGGCGTGGGGCCGGAGTCGTTGGTGGCGGTCGGTATTCGCCGCTCGGTCGACATGCTCGTCGCGATCTACGCGACCATGGCCGCCGGCGGCGGATATGTGCCGATCGACCCGGATTACCCGGCCGAGCGCATCCACTACATCCTCGACACCGCCGATCCGGTGGTCGTGCTGTCCACCGCGCACGATGCCGATGATCTCGGCACCGACCGCGACCTGCTCGAAATCGACCAGCTCGAGCTGTCGGAGTACTCCGGCGCCCCGATCGATCCGGCCGAACGCCGCGGGGTGCTGCGGCCGAGCAATACCGCGTATGTGCTGTTCACCTCCGGCTCGACCGGCCGCCCCAAGGGCGTGGCGATCTCCCATGCCGCGATGGTCAACCAGATCGCCTGGATCACCGACGAATACGGCATCGACGACACCGATGTGATCCTGCAGAAGACGCCGGTCACCTTCGACGTCTCGGTGTGGGAGCTGTTCGGCACGCTGGTCGTGGGTGCGCGGATGGTCATCGCCGCCCCCGACGGGCATCGCGATCCGATGTACATGTCGGAGATCGTCGGACGGCACCGGGTCACCATGACCTCGTTCGTGCCGTCGATGCTGTCGGTGTTCGCCTCCAGCGCCTCGGCGGCCGAATGCCTGTCGCTGCGCGCGGTTCTCGTCGCGGGTGAGGCACTGCCGCCCGCGACGGTCGTCGCGTTCCGCCGGTTCTCGACCGCCGCGGTCCACAACCTGTACGGCCCGACCGAATTCACCGTCCACGCCACCGCCGCGCATATCACCGATCCGCATCCGATCACGGTGCCGATCGGCCGCCCGGTCGCCAACGGGCAGGCGTATGTGCTCGACGAGGGCCTGCAACCGGTGCCCGCCGGAGTGCCCGGTGAGCTGTATCTGGGCGGTGCGCAGGTGGCACGCGGATACTACGGCCGCCCGGATCTGAGCGCGGAACGATTCGTCGCCAACCCCTTCGGGGTCCAGGAAGGGCACGCGGAGCAGGTCCAGGAAGGGCACGAGGAGCAGGTCCAGGGAGGGCGGTTGTACCGCACCGGCGACCTGGTCCGCTGGACCGCCGCGGGTGTCCTCGAGTACATCGGGCGTACCGATTTCCAGGTCAAGTTCCGCGGTCAGCGCATCGAACTCGGCGAGATCGAGACCGCGCTGCTGGCGCATCCGGCCGTGAACCAGGCCGTCGTGCTGGTCATCGACACCGTCGCGGGCGATCAGCTCGTCGCGTATCTGGTGACCACGCCGGGTCCGGTCGATCTGGACAACGTGAAGGCGTTCCTGCACCGCACGCTGCCCGCCTATATGGTGCCCTCGGCGTTCGTGGTGCTGGAAGCCTTGCCGCTCAACGCTTCCGGCAAGCTCGACCGCAGGGCGCTTCCGGCTCCGGTGTTCGAGGTTCGCGAATTCCGCGCTCCGACAACGCCGATCGAGGAGATCGTCGCCCAGATCTTCGGTGAGGTCCTCGGCGTCGCCCGGGTCGGCGTCGACGACGACTTCTTCGAACTCGGCGGCAACTCGCTGATCGCCACCCAGGTCTCCTCGCGCCTGGGCACCGCACTGGACACCCGCGTGCCGGTGCGAATGCTGTTCGAGGCCAGCACCGTCGCCGCCCTGGCCGCGCGGATCGAATCGCATGTCGGTGACGGCGCGCGCAAGGCGCTGGTGGCGCGCGAGCGCCCCGAGCAGGTGCCGCTGTCGCTCGCGCAGCAGCGCATGTGGTTCCTCAACCGGTTCGACACCGGGTCGGCGGTCAACAACATCCCGGTCGCCATCCGACTGTCCGGTGAGCTCGATGTGGCCGCGCTGCAGGTGGCGGTCATCGATGTCATCGATCGGCACGAATCGCTGCGCACGGTGTTCCCGGAGACCGGGGACGGGCCGGTGCAGGTGGTTCTGGACGCGGCGCAGATCGTTCCGGACCTGACGCCGGTGCCGGTCACCGAGGACAATCTGATCGATCATCTGATCGAGCTGGCGTCGATGGCCTTCGATGTGACCTCCGAGGTGCCGCTGCACGCGCGGCTGTTCGAGATCAGCGAGACCGAGTACGTGCTGGGCATGGTGGTGCACCACATCTCGGCCGACGGCTGGTCGATGGGGCCGCTGGCGCGCGATGTGATGGTCGCCTACGCCGCGCGCACCTCCTGGGAGCAGCCGGCGTGGGCCGAGCTGCCGGTGCAGTACGCCGATTACGCGCTGTGGCAGCGCGAGGTGCTGGGCGCGGAGGACGATTCGAACTCGTTGATCTCCAGCCAGATTCGCTACTGGACCGACCAATTGGCCGATCTGCCCGACGAACTCGTGCTGCCCTCGGATCGACCGCGGCCCGCCGCGGCCAGCTATCGCGGCGGCACCTATCCGTTCGTGATCTCCGCGGAGACGCAGCGGCGGCTGATCGAGTTGGGGCGCAAGCACAATGCCTCGCTGTTCATGGTCATGCACAGCGCGTTGGCGGTGCTGCTGGCTCGGCTGTCGGGCACCGGTGATATCGCCATCGGCACGCCGGTCGCGGGGCGCGGCGAGGCGGCGCTGGACGATCTGATCGGCATGTTCGTCAACACGCTCGTGCTGCGCACGAATGTCGACGGGGCCACCACCTTCGCGGATCTGCTCGCGCGGTCGCGCGACGCCGATCTGCACGCGTTCGCGCATGCGGATGTGCCGTTCGAGCGGCTGGTCGAGGTGCTCAATCCGGCGCGATCGCAGTCGCGGCATCCGCTGTTCCAGGTCATGCTGACCTTCCAGAACACGCGCCAGGCGACGCTGGAGCTGCCGGGGCTGCGGGTCAACGGGATCGAGTACGACGCCCGGTTGGCCAAGTTCGATCTGCAGCTGACGTTGCAGGAGGCACAGGACTCGCGCGGTGAGGCCGCGGGCATGTCGGCCGAATTCTCCTATGCGCTGGATCTTTTCGACGAGCCGACGGTCGCCGCATTCGCGCGCCACCTCGACCTGATCCTGGCCGCGGTCACCGCGGCGCCCCAGGCGTCGGTCGGCGATATCGACCTGATGACCGCCGCCGAGCGGTCCCGGGTGCTCCTCGCGTGGAACGAGACCGCCCACTCCCTGCCTCTCGGTCCCGGCGAAGGCCCGGACCTGGTCTCGTTGTTCGAGAAGCAGGCGGCGGCCACTCCCGGCGCCGTCGCGGTGATCTTCGAGGACGAGCAGCTCACCTACGCCGAATTCGCCGAGCGCGTGCATCGGCTCGCGCGGCGGCTGATCGCCGACGGGGTGGGCTCGGAATCGCTGGTGGCGCTGGCCATTCGGCGTTCGATCGATCTGGTCGTCGCGATGTACGCGGTGCTCGAGGCGGGCGGCGGTTATGTGCCGCTGGATCCGGATCAGCCCGCGGACCGCATCGACTACGTGCTCGACATCGCGCGTCCGGCCGCCATCCTCACCACCGGCCGCGACGACTTCGTCATCGGCCGCAATGTGCCGGTGCTCGAGGTGGATTCGCTGCCGCTGGACGGATTCGACGCGACGCCGATCGCCGATGCCGAACGGGCGCAGCCGATTCGGCCGGACAATACCGCCTACGTCATCTTCACCTCCGGTTCGACCGGCCGCCCGAAGGGCGTGGCCGTCGAGCATGCCGCGATCGTCAACCGGCTGCTGTGGATGCAGCACGAGTATCCGATCGGTCCGGACGATGCCGTGCTGCAGAAGACTCCGGCGACGTTCGACGTGTCGGTGTGGGAGTTCTTCTGGCCGTTGCAGACCGGTGCGCGACTGGTGGTCGCCAAGCCGGACGGGCATCGGGATCCGGTGTATCTGGCTCAGGTGATCGCGGAGCGGGGGATCACGACCGCGCATTTCGTGCCGTCGATGCTTTCGGTGTTCGTGGCCGCCCTCGACGCCTCCGGCGCCGGGGGACAGGAAGAGGAGCGCGCCGGGGGACAGCAAGAGGAGCGCGCCGAGGGACAGGAAGAGGAGCGCGCCGAGGGGCAGGAAGAGGGGCGCGCCGCGGGGCCGGAGGAAATGCGGCTGCGGCAGGTGTTCGCCTCGGGTGAGGCGCTGCCCGCGCCGACCGCGCAGCGGCTGCGGGAGCTGACCGGGGCGCGGCTGCACAACCTGTACGGCCCGACCGAGGCCGCGGTCGACGTGACCTATCACGAGGTTGTCGATTCCGACACCACCGGTGTGCCCATCGGACGTCCGGTGTGGAACACCGGAGTCTATGTGCTGGATTCGCGCCTGCATCCGGTCGCTCCGGGTATCGCGGGTGAGCTGTATCTGGCGGGCGATCAGCTGGCTCGCGGTTATCTCGGGCGGCCGGATCTGTCGGCGGATCGTTTCGTGGCGGGGCCGTTCGGTGAGCCCGGCTCACGGATGTACCGGACCGGCGACCTGGTGATGTGGACCGCCGCGGGTGAGCTGCAGTATCTGGGCCGCACCGACTTCCAGGTGAAGCTGCGCGGTCTGCGGATCGAGCTCGGCGAGATCGAGGCGGCGCTGCTGGCGCAGCCGGGGATCGAGCAGTCGGTGGTCGTGGTGCGTACCGATGCGCATGCGGGCGATCAGCTGGTGGGCTATGTCGTGCCGTCGGCGGTCGTCGACACCGATGCGGTGAAGGCCGCACTGGCACAATCGCTTCCGGCGTACATGATCCCGGCCGCGCTGGTCGTGCTGGACACGTTCCCGGTGAACGCGTCGGGCAAGCTGGATCGAAAGGCGTTGCCCGCTCCGGTGTTCGAGGCGCGGCAGTTCCGGGCGCCGTCGACGCCGATCGAGGAGATCGTGGCGGAGATCTTCGCCGATCTGCTCGGCGTCGAACGGGTCGGCGTGGATGACGACTTCTTCGAACTGGGCGGCAACTCGCTGGTCGCCACCCAGGTGGTCGCCCGGCTGAGCGCCGCGCTGAGCACCGAGGTCGGGGTGCGGGCCCTCTTCGAGGCGCCGACCGTCGGGGCCCTGGCCGCGCGGGTCGAATCGCATGCGGGATCCGGTGTGCGCCAGGCGCTCACGGCCCGGCCGCGGCCGGAGTATCCGCCGCTGTCGCTGGCGCAGCAGCGGATGTGGTTCCTCAACCGGTTCGACACCGAATCGGCCGCCAACAACATTCCGGCGGCCGTCCGGCTCACCGGCGCACTGGATCTGGACGCGCTGCGCGGCGCGGTCGCCGATGTGGTGGCCCGGCACGAGTCGCTGCGCACGATCTATCCCTCGCACGAGGGCGTCGCGTACCAGAAGGTGCTGCCCTCGACCCGCGCCATTCCCGAGCTCGCGGTCGTCGACGCCGCCGAGGACGAATTGTTCCCGGCGACAGCGGATTTCGTCGCACTCGGCTTCGATGTGACGAACGAGCCGCCGGCGCGGCTGCGGCTGTACCGCCTGAGCGCCGATGAGCATGTGCTGGTTGTGGTCGTCCATCACATCGCCACCGACGGCTTCTCGATGCGGCCGTTGGTGCGGGATCTGATCACCGCCTATATCGCCCGCGCCGCCGGAAGCGAACCGGGCTGGGCGCCGCTGCCGGTGCAGTACGCCGATTACGCGCTGTGGCAGCGCGATGTGCTGGGGCCGGAGGATGATCGGCGTTCGCTGATCTCCCAGCAGCTGGTCTACTGGCACGATGCGCTGGCCGAGCTGCCCGACGAGCTGCGGCTGTCGACCCGTCCGCGTCCGGCGGTCGCCTCGAATCGTGCGGGGACGCACCGCTTCCGGGTGCCGGGCGAGACCATCGAGGCCCTGAACCGGGTCGCGCACGCCCAGGGCGCCACGCTGTTCATGGTGGTGCACGGCGCCTTCGCGGCGCTGCTGTCGCGGTTGAGCGGCAGCGACGATATCGCCATCGGCATTCCGGTCGCCGGTCGTGGCGAGCGGTCGCTGGACGATCTGGTCGGCATGTTCGTCAACACGCTGGTGCTGCGGGCGAACGTCGAACAGGGCGAGCGGTTCTCCGATCTGCTGGCGCAGGTGCGCGAGCGGGATCTGGCCGCGTTCGCACACGCCGACGTGCCGTTCGAGCGGCTGGTCGAGATGCTGAATCCGGTGCGGTCGCAGGCGCGGCATCCGCTGTTCCAGGTGATGCTGTCGTTCCAGAACCTGGGGCGCACCGAACTGGAGCTGCCCGGCCTGAGCGTCGCCGAACTCGGAATCGACCAGCAGACGGCCAAATTCGATCTGCAGCTGTCGCTGATGGAGGCCGACGCCGCGGCGATGGAGGCCGAACTGGTCTTCGCCACCGACCTTTTCGACGACCGCTTCGCGACCGTCTTCGCCCAGCGCTTCCTGCGCGTGCTCGCCGCCGTCGCCGCCGATCCGGCCGCGACCATCGGTGAGCTGCCGCTGCTCGACGACGCCGAGCGGGCGTTGGTGCTCGAGCGGTGGAACGAGACCGGATATCCGATCGACGCGGCCCTGCCGACGGTGTCCGAGGACGCCGCAGCGACCCTGGTATCGCTGTTCGAGGCACAGGTCGCCCGCACCCCGGACGCGGCCGCGGTCACGTTCGAGGGGACGAGTCTGTCCTATGCCGAATTCGCCGCCCGGGTGCGGCGTTTGGCGCGCTGGCTGATCGCCGAGGGCATCGGGCCCGAGACGCCGGTGGCCCTGGGCATGCGGCGCTCGATCGATCTGGTGGTCGGCATCTACGCGGTGAGCGCCGCGGGCGGCGCGTATGTGCCGCTGGATCCGGATCATCCGGCCGATCGCATCGCCTACATCCTCGACACCGCCCGGCCGGAATTCGTGCTCACCTCCCAGGGCGATCTGGAATCCGTCGCGGCCCCGCAGATTCGGATCGACGAACTGGATCTGTCCGCATTCGCCGACACCCCGCTGACCGATGCCGATCGCCGGGCGCCGCTGCGCGCGGCGAATACCGCGTACCTGATCTTCACCTCCGGTTCGACCGGTCGCCCCAAGGGCGTGGCCGTCGCGCACGGGGCGATCGTGAACCAGCTGGTGTGGATGCACGCCCAGTACGGGCTCGCGGCCTACGACGTCGTGCTGCAGAAGACCCCGGCGACATTCGACGCATCGGTGTGGGAGTTCTTCTGGCCCTTGCAGGTCGGTGCGCGACTGGTCGTGGCCCGGCCCGACGGGCATCGTGATCCGGCCTATCTTGCCCGGTTGATCGCCGCGGAGCAGGTCACCGTGGCGCAGTTCGTGCCGTCGCTGCTGGCGCAGTTCGTGGCCGCGCCGCAGGCGAATCGGGTCGATACGCTGCGGTTCGTCTTCGCCGGTGGCGAGGGTTTGACCGGATCGCTCGCCCAGCGGGTGCGTTCGGAGCTCGGGGCCCGGGTCCACAACCTCTACGGTCCGACCGAGACCGCGGTGCAGGTGACCGCGCACGAGGTGACCGACGCCGACGCGGTGACGGTGCCGATCGGTGCGCCGGTCTTCAATACCCATGTCTACGTGCTGGATTCGCGGCTGCGGCCGGTTCCGGTGGGTGTGCCGGGTGAGCTGTATCTGGCGGGCGCACAGGTGGCGCGCGGCTATGTGGAGCGGCCGGGTCCGACCGCGGAGCGGTTCGTAGCCAACCCCTTCGGGGTCCCGGGAGATGAAAACGGCGCCCGCGGAGATGAAAACGGCGCCCGCGGAGATGACATCGGCTCCCGCATGTACCGCACCGGCGACCTGGTGATGTGGACCGAGCTGGGCGAGCTGCGGTACCTGGGCCGCACCGACTTCCAGGTGAAGCTGCGCGGTCTGCGCATCGAGCTCGGCGAGATCGAGTCGGCGCTCACCGCGCTGGACGAGGTCGCGCAGGCGGTCGTGGTGGTGCGCACCGATGAGCGCACCGGCGATCAGTTGGTGGCCTACTTGGTTCCGGCGGAGGGCATGCCGGAAACACTGGGCTCGGGGATCGATGTCGACGCGGTGAAATCGGCTCTGGCACGGGCGTTGCCGCGGTACATGGTGCCCGCCGCATTCGTGACGCTGGACGCGTTGCCCGTCAACGCCTCCGGCAAGCTGGACCGCCGGGCGCTGCCCGCGCCGACCTTCGCGGCCAAGGTGTTCCGCGCCCCGACGACCTCGGTCGAGCAGGCCGTCGCCGACACCATCGCCGAGGTGCTCGGCGCGGCGCGCGTGGGCCTGGACGACGACTTCTTCGAACTCGGCGGCAACTCGTTGGTGGCCATGCAGGTCGTGGCCCGCCTCGGCGAGGCCCTCGATACCGAGGTGCCGGTGCGCACCCTGTTCGAGAACACCACGGTGGCGGAGCTGTCCGCGCGCCTGGAATCGCAGGCGGGACAGGGTGGCCGGACGCCGCTGACTGTGCGCCCGCGGCCCGAGCGGGTGCCGCTGTCGCCCGCACAGCAGCGGATGTGGTTCCTCAACCGATTCGACAACCGCACCGCGGTCAACAACATCCCGGTCGCGGTGCGCCTGTCCGGCGCGCTGGACCTCGAGGCGTTCACCGCGACCATCCGCGATGTGGTGGCACGGCACGAGACGCTGCGCACGATCTACCCCGAGATCGAGGGCGTCGGCTATCAGCGGGTGCTTTCGGCGGCCGAGGTGACGGTCGAACTGCATCCCGAGCCGGTCACCGCGGCCGAATTGCCCTCGCGCATCGCGGCATTGGTGGGTGTGTACTTCGACGTCACCCGCGAACTGCCGTTCCGGGCGAACCTGCTCGAGCTGGGCCCCGACGAGCATGTGCTGGTGCTGGTCATGCATCACATCAGCGGCGACGGCTTCTCGATGCGCCCGCTGCTGCGCGATGTGGTGGCCGCCTACTCCGAGCGCACCCGCGGCGAGAGCCCTGCCTGGGCGCCGCTGGCGGTGCAGTACGCCGACTTCGCGCTGTGGCAGCGCGAAGTGCTCGGCGCGGAGAACGATCCGGAATCGCTGGCCGCCGGGCAGATCGCGTACTGGAGCGACCAGCTGCGGGATCTGCCCGATCAGATCGAACTGCCCGCCGACCGGCCGCGGCCGGAGGTGGCCACCAATCGCGGTGGTACGCACGCCTTCTCGATCGACGCCGAATTGCATTCCGCGCTCACGGATTTGGCGCGCTCGCGCGGCGTGACGCTGTTCATGCTCATGCACGCCGCGCTGGCCACCTGGGCGGCGCGATTGTCCGGCAGCACCGATATCGCCATCGGCACCCCGATCGCGGGCCGCGGCGAGCGTGCTCTCGACGATCTCGTCGGCATGTTCGTCAACACGCTCGTGCTGCGCACCCCGGTGCGACCGGAGACGCTGTTCACCGAACTGCTCGACGAGGTGCGCCGCACCGATCTGGCCGCATTCGCACACGCCGATGTGCCGTTCGAGCGGCTGGTGGATGTCATCAGCCCGGTCCGCTCGCAGGCGCATCATCCGCTGTTCCAGGTGGCGCTCACCTTCCAGGCCGCCGGCCAGCGCGACGCCAACCGGATCACGCTGCCCGGGCTGGCGCTCGATATCGTCGAATTCGACGAGGGCACAGCCAAATTCGATGTGCAGCTGACCGTCGGGGAGACCCTCGACGGCGGGCTGGCATTGTCCTGGAATTACGCCACCGATCTGTTCGATCCGGAGACCGTGGCCGCGTTCTCCGATCGGCTGGTGCGGATCCTGCGCGGTATCACCGAGGATCCGGCGGTCGTGGTGGGCGATCTCGATCTGCTCGGCGAGGCCGAGCGGCTCGATGTGTCGCAGCGCTGGGTGTCGTCCGGAAACGA
This sequence comes from Nocardia sp. NPDC051570, assembly GCF_044454005.1. Classification (NCBI taxonomy): domain Bacteria; kingdom Bacillati; phylum Actinomycetota; class Actinomycetes; order Mycobacteriales; family Nocardiaceae; genus Nocardia; species Nocardia sp. NPDC051570. The sequence continues at coordinate 231,697 of NZ_JBITDI010000010.1, forward strand.
CGGCGGCTCCGGTGTTCTCGCCGATCGCACGGTCACCCTGTCGGATCTGTTCGACGCCGCGGTGGCCGCGCACGCCGACCGCGTCGCGGTCCGGTTCGGCACAGACCTGCTGACCTACGCCGAACTCGATCAGCGCTCGAATCAGTTGGCGCGCAAGCTGATCGCCGAGGGTGCGGGCCCGGAGAGCCTGGTCGCGGTCGTGCTGCCGCGCTCGCTGGATCTGGTGGTCGCACTGCTCGCGGTCGTGAAGTCCGGTGCGGGATACGTGCCGATCGATCCGACCTATCCGGCCGACCGGATCGCCTATGTGCTCTCGGACTCCAAGCCCACCAGCGTGATCGTGGACGGTGGCAGCGAGGTCGAGCTGGGCGCGGATCTGCCCGTGGTCTCGATGGACGGCTTCGGGATCGAGACCCCCGATCTGGTCGACGCCGGTGAGGGTCCCATCACCGATGCCGATCGGCGCGCACCGCTGACGCCCGACAGCATCGCCTACGTCATCTACACCTCCGGCTCGACGGGCCGCCCGAAGGGCGTGGCGGTCGCACACCGGAATGTGGTGCGGCTGTTCGCCAATACCGATCGCGAATTCGGCTTCGGGCCCGACGATGTGTGGACCCTGTTCCACTCCTTCGCCTTCGACTTCTCGGTGTGGGAGCTGTGGGGCCCGCTGCTCTACGGCGGCACGCTGGTCGTGGTCGACTACTACACCTCCCGCTCGCCCGAGCAGTTCCTGGAACTGTTGCGCCGCGAACGGGTTACGGTGCTCAACCAGACGCCGTCGGCCTTCTATCAGCTGGCCGAGGCCGATCGCAATGCCGCGCCGAATGCCACGGCGCTCGCGCTGCGGTACGTCGTCTTCGGCGGCGAGGCGCTGGAGCTGCGTCGCCTGGCCGATTGGGTCGCCCGCCACGGTGATACCGTGCCGCGGCTGGTGAACATGTACGGCATCACCGAGACCACCGTGCATGTCTCGCACCGCGTGCTCGATGCCGAAACCATCGCCGCCGCAACCGGTTCGGTGGTGGGCCGCGCCATCGCGGGCCTACGCGTATACGTGCTCGACGACCGCCTGCATCCGGTGCCGGTGGGTGTCGCGGGCGAAATGTATGTCGCGGGACCGCAATTGGCGCGCGGCTACCTGGGTCGCGCGGATCTGACATTCTCGCGGTTCGTGGCGGACCCCTTCGGGGACACCAGGGGTGGTCGCCTGTACCGCTCCGGTGACGTGGCGCGCTGGAACCGTCACGGCGAACTCGAATACCTGGGCCGCGCCGACGATCAGGTGAAGGTTCGCGGTTTCCGCATCGAACTCGGTGAGATCGAGGCCGCGGTGCTGGCGCAGCCGGGCATCGCGCAGGCCGCGGTCATCGTCCGCGAGGATCAGCCGGGCGATCAGCGCATCGTCGCCTATGCGGTGGCCACCGGAGCGGTCGATCTCGACGCCGTGCGCGACGGGGCCGCCGAGCGGCTGCCGTCCTATATGGTCCCGACGGCCTTCGTGGTGCTGGACCGAATCCCGTTGACCGTCAACGGCAAACTGGATCGGCGCGCGCTGCCCGCCCCGGCGGTGCAGGCGCGGGCGTTCCGCGCCCCCGAGACCCCGGTCCAGGAGACCGTGGCCGCGGTATTCGCCGAGGTGCTGGATCTGGAGCGAGTCGGCCTGGACGACGAGTTCTTCGCCCTGGGCGGCAACTCGCTGATCGCCACCCGTGTGGTGTCGCGCATCGGCACCGCGCTGGGCACGACCGTCGCGGTCCGGATGCTGTTCGAGGCCCCGACCGTGGAGGCGCTGGCCGCACGGCTGGAGTCGCATACCGGCGGTGAATCGCGGCCGCGTCTGAGCGCCCGGGCCCGCGCGGCCGCGGAGCTGGTGCCGCTGTCGTTCGCGCAGCAGCGCATGTGGTTCCTCAACCAGTACGACAAGACCTCCGCGGCCTACAACCTGCCGCTGGCGATCCGGCTCTCCGGTGAGCTCGACACCGCCGCACTGGAATTGGCCGTCTTCGATGTCGTGCGTAGGCACGAGTCGTTGCGCACCCGGTATCCGGAGCACGGTGGCACCCCGATGCAGGTGGTCGTCCCGGCCGAGCAGATCGCGCTGGATCTGCGTGCCTATCCGGTACTGGACACCGAATTGGTCACGGCCGTCACCGAATTCGTATCCACCGGCTTCGACGTCGCCGAACACGTGCCGCTGCGCGCCCGGTTGTTCCAGGTGCAGGCCGATGAGCATGTGCTGGTCGTGGTCGTGCATCACATTGCCGCCGACGGCTTCTCGATGAGCCCGCTGGCGCGCGATGTGATGACCGCCTACACCGCCCGGACCCAGGGCAGTGCGCCCGGCTGGGCGCCGCTGCCGGTGCAGTACGCCGATTTCGCGATCTGGCAGCGCGAGGTGCTCGGCTCGGAGGACGATGCCGAATCACTGCTGGCCCGTCAGGTCGGCTACTGGCAGCACGCGCTGAACGGGGTGCCCGACGAGCTGACGCTGCCGACCGATCGGCCACGTCCCGCCCTCGCCTCGCATCGCGGCGCGACCCTGCATCGCACGCTGGCGCCCGAACTGGTCACCGCGCTGGAAGGCGTTGCGCGCGAGCACGGTTCATCGCTGTTCATGGTCATGCACGGCGCGCTGTCGGTGCTGCTGGCCCGGGTGTCCGGCGGCGACGATATCGCGGTCGGCACCCCGATCGCCGGACGCGGTGAGGCCGCGCTCGACGAGCTGGTCGGCATGTTCGTCAACACGCTGGTGCTGCGCACCGGCCTGGATCCGGCCGAGGCGTTCACCGCGCTGCTGGGCCGGATCAAGGATGTCGACCTCGAGGCGTTCGGCAATGCCGATGTGCCCTTCGAGCGGCTGGTCGAACTGCTGGCGCCGGAGCGCTCGCAGGCCCGCAACCCGCTGTTCCAGGTCATGCTGGCCTTCCAGAACCTCGACCGCGCCACCCTGGAACTGCCCGGGCTCACGGTGTCGTCGCTGGATCTCGAGGAGAACTTCGCCCGCTTCGACCTGCAGTTCACGCTGTCGGAGATCGCGGCCGACCAGGGCGGGATGGCACTGGCGCTGACCTACGCCACCGATCTGTTCGACGAATCCACCGCCGCGGAGCTCGTGCAGCGGTGGGTGTGGGTGCTCGAGGCGATCGCCGCCGATCCGCGGATCTCCGTGGGCGCGATCGATATCCTCGACGCCACCGAGCGGGCCGATCTGATCGCCCGCGCCGGACTGCCCGCCGAACCGGCCCGCACCCTGCCCGAGCTGCTGGCCGAGGCCGCGGCCATCGACCCGGCGGCGCCCGCGGTGGTGTTCGAGGGGACGACTCTGTCCTACGGCGAACTCGACGAACGCTCGAACCGATTGGCGCGCTTGCTGATCGAACGCGGTGTCGGAACCGAGGATCTGGTCGCGATCGCGGTGCCGCGTTCGGACGAGTCCTACTTCGCCGAATGGGCGGTGTCGAGGTCGGGTGCGGCATTCGTACCGATCGACCCGACCTATCCGGCCGATCGCATCGCGCATATGGTCACCGACTCCGGTTCGCCGGTGGGCCTGACCGTGTCGTCGGTGCGCGGTGAGCTGCCGGAATCGGTGGACTGGCTCGTACTCGACGAGATGGACTCGAGTGCGTACTCGGCGGCCGCGATCACCGACGCCGACCGGCTGCGGCCGATCCGCCCGGAACATCCGGCCTATGTCATCTACACCTCCGGTTCGACCGGTGTGCCCAAGGGTGTGGTGGTCACCCATGCGGGTCTGGCGAACTTCCGGGCCGAGCAGAACGAGCGCTACCGCGTCGATTCCGATACGCGCGCACTGCATTTCGCCTCCCCGAGCTTCGATGCCTCGATGCTCGAGTTCCTGCTCGCGATCGGTGCGGGCGGCACCCTGGTGGTCGTGCCGCCGGGTGTGTACGGCGGCGAGGAGCTGGCGCGGCTGATCCGCCGCGAGCGGGCGACCCACACCTTCCTCACGCCGTCGGTGCTGGCCTCGCTGGATCCGGCCGCGCTGTCGGAGATGAAGGTGATCGTCGCCGGTGGTGAGGCCGTCCCGGCCGAGCTGGTCACCAAATGGGGTGGCGCGCAGGATGGTTCGGGACGCCGCTTCCACAACGGTTACGGTCCGACCGAGACCACCATCATGACCAATATCAGCGATCCGCTGTCGCCGGGCGATCCGGTGACCATCGGCGGTCCGATCCGCGGCATGCAGTCGCTGATCCTGGACTCGCGGCTGCGGCCGGTTCCGGTGGGTGTCGCGGGTGAGCTGTATCTGTCGGGCGTGCAGCTGGCGCGCGGTTATCACGCGCGGGCGGGCCTGACCGCGGACCGCTTCGTGGCCAATCCCTACGGGGACAGCGCCGCCGGGACCGCGCGCATGTACCGCACCGGCGACGTGGTGCGCTGGACCCAGCACGGCGAGGTCGAATACGTCGGCCGCTCCGACTTCCAGGTCAAGGTGCGCGGCTTCCGCATCGAGCTGGGCGAGATCGACGCGGCGCTGGCGGCGCACGAGACCGTGGACTTCGCGGTCACCGTGGGCCATAAGAACTCCGCGGGTGCGACCGCGCTGGTGTCGTATGTGGTTGCCGCACAGGGTCATCCGATCGACGTGGCGGTGCTGACCGAACATGTCGAACAGAGCCTGCCCGCCTATATGGTGCCCTCGTCGATCATGGTGATCGACCGGATCCCGCTGACCCCGGTCGGCAAGCTGGATCGCCGGGCGCTGCCCGAGCCGGTGTTCGCCACCGAGGTCACCTTCCGCGCGCCGCGGAATCCGTTGGAGCACACCATCGCCGAGATCTTCGCCGAGGTGCTCGGAGTCGAGCGGGTCGGCGTGGACGATTCCTTCTTCGCCCTCGGCGGCGATTCGATCGTCTCCATCCAGCTGGTGTCGCGGGCCAAGGCGCGCGGGGTGATCTTCAGCCCGCGCGACGTATTCGAACAGCGCACCGTATCCGGACTCGCGGCCGTCGCCGAAAGCGCCGACGGGCGGGGCGATTCCGCGCCGACGCTGGTCGAGCTGCCCGGTGGCGGTGTCGGCACCATGCCGCTCACGCCGGTGGTGCGGTTCATGGTCGAGCGGCCGGGCGAGTTCCGGCGCTTCAATCAGCTGTTGGCGCTGGAACTTCCGATCGGCATCGACCGGGCCGGTATCGCGGCCACCGTCGGCGCGGTGATCGACCGCCACGACATGCTGCGGGCGCGGCTGCGCCGCCACGCGGGCGCGGAGTGGATCGTCGAGACCGCCGCACCGGGCACGGTCGAGGTCGACGCGCTCATCGACCGCGTCGAATTCGACGCCGCGGCCGATGATGCCGCGATCGTCGAGATCGCCTCGGCCGCGGTGGACACCACGCTGAATCTGCTGGATCCCGAAGCGGGCGTGGTGATCCGGTTCGTATGGCTGGAGCCCACCCCCGCCTCGGTCTCCGGCTCCGCCCTCTCTTCGGTCTCCGGTTCCGCTCCCACTTCTGTCCCCGGTTCCGCCCCCTCCTCTGTCCCCGGTTCCGTCCCCTCTCTTGTCCCCGAGGCAAAGCCGAGGGGTCGTCTCATCGTCGTAGCGCACCACCTCGTGGTCGACGGCGTCTCCTGGCGCATTCTGGTGCCCGATTTCGTGGCCGCATGGGGTCAGCTGTCGGCCGGGCAGACGCCCGAGCTGGTGGCGCCCGCGACGAGCATGCGCACCTGGGCGCATGCCCTCGAGCGGGCGGCGGCCGATCGGGCCGACGAGCTCGAGTGGTGGCGCGAGGTCGTCGAGGGACCGGATCCGTTGCTGACCGCGCGGCCGTTCGATCCCGCCGTCGATGTGACCGGTGTGCTCGCCAAGCACGGCATCGAGGTCTCCCCGGAGGTCACCCGCTCGCTGCTGACGACCGTTCCGGCGCTGTTCCACGGCGGCGTGAACGACGGCCTGATCACCGCGCTGGTGCTGGCCGTCGCGAAATGGCGTGCGCGGGAAGAGGATTCGCTGCTCATCCGGATGGAGGGCCACGGCCGCGAGGAGGATGTGGCTCCCGGCGCGGATCTGTCGCGCACGGTCGGCTGGTTCACCGCGATCTTCCCGGTGCGCTTCGATCTGTCCGGCATCGATATCGACGCCGCGCTGGCGGGCGGGCCCGCGATGGGCCGCGCGATCAAGGCGATCAAGGAGCAGTTGCTGGCCGTGCCCGATAAGGGTCTCGGCTACGGCATGCTGCGCTATCTGAACCCGCGCACCGCGGCCGAGCTGCCCGAGCGGCTGCCCGGCCAGGTGAGCTTCAACTACCTCGGCCGCGTCGCCGAGACCAGCGTGCCGGACGCGCTGCGCGGCTTCGGCTGGGTGCCCGCGGCGGATCTGGCCGAACTGGGCGGCGCCTACGACGCCGATATGCCCGCCATGGCCCCGTTGGATATCAACGCGATCGTGGCCGGTGACCGACTGACCGCCCAGATCGGTTATCCGACAACCCTGTTGGCCGCCGACGAGGTGGGAGAATTCGGCGCGCTGTGGACCCGCGCGCTGGAGGCCGTCGCACGGCACGCGGATTCGGCCGACGCCGGCGGGCACACCCCGTCGGACTTCCCGCTGGTGCGGGTCTCGCAGGCCGATATCGACGGCTGGGAGCGGCGCTTCCCGGCGCTGACCGAGGTATGGCCGCTGTCGGCGCTGCAGGGCGGTCTGCTGTTCCACGCCCAGCTCGCCGCCACCTCGGTGGACGTGTACACCGCGCAGGCGGTGCTCACCCTCACCGGTCGAGTGGACGCGGCACGGCTGCGGTCTGCGGCGCAGGCGCTGGTGGATCGCTACGAGAATCTGCGCACCGCGTTCGTGACCGACGCCCAGGGCAATCCGGTGCAGGTCGTGCTCGACGGCGTGCGGGCGGCCTGGGCCGAACACGACCGCCGCCGCACCGGCGACGCGAGCGATCTGATCGAGGCCGACCGCATGCGGCGCTTCGATCTGGCCGAGCCGCCGCTGATCCGGTTCACCCTGATCCGGGTCGGCGAGGATCGCTGGTCGCTGGCGGTATCCAACCATCACATCCTGCTCGACGGCTGGTCCATGCCGCTGCTCATGCGGGATCTGCTGGTGCTGTACGCCACGCATGGCGACACCGGCGCGCTGCCAGCGGTCCGGTCCTACCGGCACTTCCTGGAATGGGTTGGCCAGCAGGATCATTCGGCCTCGCTGGCGGCCTGGACGCGGGCGCTGTCCGGTGTCTCGGAGCCGACGCTGCTGACCCGGCCCGATACCGCGCACGAGATCACCAGCCTGTCCGGCGAGTACTTCTTCGACCTGGACGAGGCGACCACCGCGCGCCTGACCGAACTGGCCGCGCAGTTGGGCGTCACCGCGAATACGGTGCTGCAGACGGCGTGGGGAATCCTGTTGGGCCGCATGACCGGTCGCGACGATGTGCTGTTCGGCACGACCGTATCCGGACGTCCGGCGCAGCTGTCGGGCGTCGAGTCCATGGTGGGTCTGTTCATCAACACCGTGCCGGTGCGGGTCCGCTTCGATCCGTCGGAGTCGGCGCGGTCGCTGCTCACCCGCACGCAGGGCGAGCAGGCGGATCTGCTGGATCACCACTACATCGGCCTGGCCGATATCCAGTCCGCGGCCGGAATCGGCGGGCTGTTCGACACGCTGGTCGTATTCGAGTCCTATCCCGTCGACTCCGAGGGTATTCAGCGCCAGGCCGCCGATATCGACGGCATGGCCGTGACCGGTCTGGACGCCGCCGACGCCACGCACTACCCGCTGACGCTGATCGCGCAGCTGGACAACCGCCTGCGCGTTCGGGCGGGGTATCTGCGGGATCTGTTCGACGAGAACACGATTCGGCGGATCGCCGATCGGCTGGTGCGGGTGCTGACCGCGATCACCGCCGAACCCGATGCGGTCGTGGGTGAGATCGACCTGCTCGATGCCGCCGAGCGGGAGACGGTCGTCTCGCGGTGGAACGCCACCGATGTCGAGACCGATCGCACCGCGACGCTGGTGTCGATGTTCCAGGCGCAGGTCGAGCGCACGCCCGAGGCGATCGCCCTCGCCTTCGAGGGGACGAGTCTGTCCTACGCCGAATTCGGCGAGCGGGTGAACAAGCTGGCGCGCTGGCTCATCGAGCGCGGTGTGGGCGCGGAATCGCTGGTGGCGCTGGGCATGCGGCGCTCGATCGATCTGGTCGTCGGCATGTACGCGGTGAGCGTGGCCGGTGGCGCGTATGTGCCGTTGGATCCGGATCATCCGGCCGAGCGGACCGAATACATCCTGGCCACCGCGGATCCGGTCTGCGTGCTGACCACGGGCGACGATCTGGCGATCGATACCGCGCAGGTGCGGATCGATCTGCTGGATCTGGCGAACCACTCCGGCGATCCGGTGACCGATGCCGAGCGGCGGTATCCGCTGCGGGCAGCGGATACCGCGTACGTCATCTTCACCTCGGGCTCGACCGGGCGGCCGAAGGGTGTGGCGGTGCCGCATTCGGCCATCGTCAACCGGCTCGTGTGGATGCAGTCGGCGTACGGGCTGGCTGCCGATGATGTCGTGCTGCAGAAGACTCCGGCCACCTTCGATGTGTCGGTGTGGGAGTTCTTCTGGCCGTTGCAGATCGGTGCGCGACTGGTCGTGGCCAAGCCCGACGGGCATCGCGATCCGGTGTATCTGGCCGAGTTGATCGCCGCGGCGGGTGTGACGGTGACGCATTTCGTGCCGTCGATGCTCGCGGTATTCGTGGCCGAAGAGGCTGCGGCGCAGTGCACTTCGCTGCGGTTGGTATTCGCTTCCGGTGAGGCGTTGTCGCCCAAGCCCGCCCATCGTCTGCGCGAGTTGACCGGTGCGGAGCTGCACAACCTGTACGGCCCGACCGAGGCCGCGGTCGACGTGACCTATCACCGGGTGACCGGTGCGGATGAGCTCTCGGTCCCGATCGGTCGTCCGGTGTTCAACACCCGGGTGTATGTGCTCGATGGCCGGTTGCGGCCGGTGCCGGTGGGTGTCGCGGGTGAGCTGTATCTGGCGGGTGTTCAGCTGGCGCGCGGATATGTCGCGCGGGCGGATCTGAGCGCGGATCGCTTTGTGGCGAACCCCTTCGGGGTCCATGAAGGGGGAACCTCCGGCAGTGGTTCGCGCATGTACCGCACCGGCGACCTCGTCGTGTGGACCGAGGATGGCGAGCTCGAGTACATCGGCCGTACCGACTTCCAGGTGAAGCTGCGCGGTCTGCGGATCGAGCTCGGCGAGATCGAGTCGGCGCTGACGGCGTTGGACGAGGTCGCGCAGTCGGTCGTGGTGGTGCGCGGGGATGCGCATACCGGCGATCAGCTGGTCGCGTATGTGGTTGCGGCGGGCGGGCTTTCGATCGATGTGGAGGACGTGCGCGAGCAGCTGTCCGAGCGGTTGCCCGCCTATATGGTCCCCGCGGTGTTCGTGGTGCTCGACGAGTTCCCGCTCAATGCCTCCGGCAAGCTGGACCGCCGCGCGTTGCCCGCGCCGGTGTTCGAGGCCGCGGTGTTCCGTGCCCCGGCCACGCCGGTGGAGGAGATCGTCGCCGGGATTTTCGCCGAGGTGCTCGGCGTCGAACGGGTCGGCCTGGACGACGACTTCTTCGCCCTGGGCGGCAACTCGCTGATCGCCACCCAGGTGGCGGCGCGGCTGTCGGCCGCTCTCGACACCCAGCTGGGTGTACGCGAGATCTTCGAGGGTTCCACGGTCGCCGCGCTGGCGGCCCGCGCCGAATCCCGTTCGGGTGCGGGCGGGCGCAAGGCGCTGGCGCCGCAGTCGCGTCCGGAGCGGGTGCCGCTGTCGCTGGCACAGCAGCGCATGTGGTTCCTCAACCGCTTCGATCCGGAGTCGGCGGTCGACAATATCCCTGCGGCCGTGCGGCTTTCGGGTCTGCTGGACCGGCAGGCGCTGCAGATCGCCGTGGCCGATGTGCTCGCGCGGCACGAATCGCTGCGCTCGTTCTATCCGGAGCTGGACGGGACCGCCTATCAGCAGGTCGTCCCGACCGGCAAGGTCATACCGGACCTGACGCCGATCGAGGTCGCCGAAACCGAACTGCCGCAGCGGCTTTCGGAGTTGTTCCTGACCGGCTTCGATGTCACCGCCGAGGTGCCGTTCCGGGCCCGGCTGTTCGAGGTCAGCCCGACCGAACATGTGCTGGCACTGGTCGTGCACCACATCTCCGCCGACGGTTTCTCCATGGGTCCGCTGACCCGGGATGTGATGACCGCCTACGGTGCTCGCGTCGAGGGTGGCGAGCCCGCGTGGCAGTCGTTGCCGGTGCAGTATGCGGATTTCGCGTTGTGGCAGCGTGAGGTGCTGGGTCGTGAGGATGATCCGGAGTCGGTGATCGCGCGGCAGATCTCGTATTGGGGTGCGAGTCTGCGGGGGTTGCCCGAGCAGTTGGATCTGCCGTCGGATCGGCCGCGTCCGGCCGTGGCGTCGGGTCGCGGGGCCACCTATTCGTTCCGGATCGATGCCGATACTCATGGGCGGCTGGCGGATCTGGCCCGTACGCGTGGTGCGACGTTGTTCATGGTGACTCATGCGGCGTTGTCGGTGTTGTTGTCGCGGTTGTCGGGTGAGCGGGATATCGCGATCGGTACGCCGATCGCGGGTCGTGGTGAGCGGGCGCTGGATGATGTGATCGGGATGTTCGTCAATACGTTGGTGTTGCGGACCGAGGTCGAGGCGGGGACGACGTTCACCGATTTGTTGCGGTCGGTGCGGGCGGGGGATATCGCGGCGTTCGGGCATGCGGATCTGCCGTTCGAGCGGTTGGTGGAGATTCTGAATCCGGCGCGGTCGCGGGCGCGGCATCCGTTGTTCCAGGTGATGCTGGCGTTCCAGAATCTCGGGCAGACCTCACTCGAGTTGCCGGGTTTGACGGCCAGTGGCGTGGATATGCCGATCGATACCGCGAAGTTCGATCTGCAGCTGGTGCTGACCGAGCAGCCGGGTGCGGGGGTCGAGGCGCAGTTCATCTATGCCACCGATCTTTTCGATGCCGACACGATCGCGATGTTCGCGCGGCGGTTCACGCGGCTGCTGAAATTGATTGCGGCGACGCCGGATCGGCCGGTCGGGGATATCCCGCTGTTGGATGCGCAGGAGGCGTTGCAGGAGCTGCGGGGCTGGAACGCGACGGCGCTCGAGCTGTCGGCGGGTGGCACCGTGGTCGAGTTGTTCGAGGCGCAGGTCCGGGCCACCCCGGACGCGGTCGCGGTCGTCGACCGGGAGGCCGGGCAGAGTCTGTCCTATACCGAGTTCGCGACTCGTGTGCATCGGCTGGCGCGGCATCTGGTCGAGTCCGGTGTCGGGCCGGAAACGCTGGTGGCTTTGGGTCTTCGGCGGTCGCTGGACCTGGTCGTGGCCATCTACGCGGTGCTCGAGGCGGGTGGCGGGTATGTGCCGCTGGATCTGGACCAGCCTGCCGAGCGGATCGCGTATGTGCTCGAGACCGCGCGGCCGGTCGCGGTATTGACCACTGCGCGTGACGGTTTCACCGTGGACGAGTTGCCGGTGCTGATCATCGATCGACTCGAGTTGTCGGCGTATTCCGACAGCGCGCTGACCGATGCGGAACGTCGTGCACCGCTGCGTCCGTCCAACCCGGCCTATGTGATCTTCACGTCGGGTTCGACCGGCCGCCCGAAGGGTGTGGCCGTCCCGCATTCGGCGGTGGTGAACCAGATCCGCTGGATCACCGGTCAATACGGCATCAACACCGACGATGTGGTGCTGTTCAAGACCCCCGCGACCTTCGACGTGTCGGTATGGGAGCTGTTCGCCCCGCTGTCGGCCGGCGCCCGGATGGTTGTCGCCACCCCGGACGGGCATCGCGATCCGCAGTACCTCGCCGACGTGATCGCGGCCGAGCGGGTCACGATGACCTCGTTCGTGCCGTCGATGCTGACGGTGTTCGCCGCGAGCGTGGACCGCGCTGCGGTGTCGTCGCTGCGGGTGCTGCTGATCGCCGGTGAGGCGTTCACCGCCGATGCGGCGCGACAGGCCCAGGCCCTGAGCCCCGATATCACCTTGTACAACCTGTACGGGCCGACCGAGACCACCGTGCACGCCACGCACGCCTCGATCGGCGAGGCTGTCGCGGGTGCGATCCCGATCGGTATGCCGGTGTGGAACACCCAGGCGTATGTGCTCGACGGCCGTTTGCATCCGGTGCCGCCGGGTGTGGCGGGTGAGCTCTATCTCGCGGGCGAGCAGCTCGCGCGCGGCTACTTCGGCCGCACCGATCTGACCTCGGATCGCTTCGTGGCGAACCCCTTCGGGGCCCCGGGGGATACCTCCGGCGGCTCTCGGATGTACCGCACCGGCGACCTGGTCCGCCGTGCCGCGGATGGTCAGCTCGTGTACCTGGGCCGCACCGACTTCCAGGTGAAGCTCCGCGGCCTGCGTATCGAACTCGGCGAGATCGAAACCGCCTTGACCGCACACGAATCCGTGGCTCAGGCCGTCGCGCTGGTGCGTTCGGACGCGCGGACCGGTGATCAGCTGGTCGGCTATGTGGTGCCCGCCGAGGGCGAGATCGACCTCGACGCGCTGCGGGCGCATCTGGCGCGGCAGCTGCCGTCCTATATGGTCCCGGCCGCGATCGTGGTGCTCGACGCCATGCCGCTGACCCCGAACGGCAAGCTCGACCGCCGTGCCCTGCCCGAACCGGCCTTCGAGGCGCGCGAATTCCGTGCCCCGGCCACGCCGATCGAGGAGATCGTCGCCGCGACCTTCGCCGAGGTGCTGGGCCTGACCGAGCCGGTCGGTGTCGACGACGAGTTCTTCGAACTGGGCGGCAACTCGCTGATCGCGACCCAGGTCGTGGCGCGTCTGGGCGCGGCGCTGGACACCCGCGTGCCGGTGCGGTTGCTGTTCGAGGCGCCGTCGGTGGGTGCGCTGGCCGCGCGGATGGAAAGCCATGCCGGATCCGGTCGTCGCCGTGAGCTGGTGGCCGGGCCGCGGCCCGAGGAGATTCCGCTGTCGCTGGCGCAGCAGCGCATGTGGTTCCTCAACCGCTTCGACACCGCCAGCGCGGTCAACAACATCCCGCTGGCCGTGCGGCTGTCCGGTGATCTGGACACCGACGCGCTGCGCGCGGCCGTCCGCGATGTGGTCGACCGGCACGAGGTGCTGCGCACGGTGTACCCGGAGACCGCCGACGGTCACGGCACCCAGGCGATCCTGCCGATCGGTGCGGAAATCGCGGGGCTGGAAACGATTCCGGTGACCGAGGCCGACATCGCCGAGCGCATCGGCGAGGTCGTTCTCACCGGCTTCGACGTGACCACCGAGGTTCCGGTGCGGGCCCGGCTGTTCCGGGTGACCGATGCCGAAATCCCCACGCATGTCCTGGTTTTCGTGGTCCACCACATCTCCGGTGACGGCTGGTCGGTGCGGCCGCTGGCCCGCGACGTGATGATCGCCTACGCCTCCCGCTCGCGCGGTGAGGCGCCGGGCTGGGCGCCGCTGCCGGTGCAGTACGCCGATTACGCGCTGTGGCAGCGCGAGACGCTGGGGTCCGAGGACGATCCGCAGTCGCTGATCGCCCAGCAGGTCGCCTCCTGGTCGCGGAATCTGGCCGGACTGCCGGATCAGCTGGATCTGCCGTCGGATCGGCCGCGGCCGGCCATGGCGTCCAACCGCGGTGGCGTGCACCAGTTCTCGATCGACGCCGAGCTGTTGCGCGCACTGAACGCGCTGGCCCGTGAGCACGGCGCGAGCCTGTTCATGGTCGTGCACGCCGCGTTCGCGGCGCTGCTGTCGCGACTGTCGGGCAGCGACGATATCGCCATCGGCACCGCGGTCGCGGGCCGCGGCGAGGCGGCCATCGACGAGGCGATCGGCATGTTCGTCAACACGCTGGTGTTGCGGACGCCGGTCGCGCCCGGTGACGGCTTCACCGAATTGCTCGCGCGCACCAAGGAATCGGATCTGGCCGCGTTCGGGCAGGCGGATCTGCCGTTCGAGCGGCTGGTGGAGATCATCAACCCGGCGCGGTCGCAGGCGCGGCATCCGCTGTTCCAGGTGATGCTGTCGTTCCAGAACACCGGTGAGGCGTCGTTCGAACTGCCCGGCCTCGAGGTGGCCGGGGTGCCGCTGGACGTGGTGACGGCCAAGTTCGATCTGCATCTGAACCTCACCGAGCGGTTCGACGCGCAGGGCCAGGGTGACGGCATGAGCGCCGAATTCGCCTACGCCACCGATCTGTTCGACGCCAAGACCGTCGCCGCGTTCGCGCGGCGGCTGGTGCGGATGCTGGCGGCGGTGACGGCCGAACCGGCCGTGGCCATCGGCGATGTCGAGCTGCTCGACGACACCGAACGCCGCAAGGTGCTCGACAACTGGAATGCGACCGCCTACGACATCGACCGTGTCGTGCTGGGCAAGTCCGCGGGCAGCCGCGCCCTGACCCTGGCCTCGATGTTCCAGATGCAGGTCGAGCGCACGCCGGACGAGCCCGCGCTGACGTTCGAGGGGACGACCCTGTCCTACGGCGAATTCTCCGAGCGGGTGAATCAACTCGCGCGCGAACTGATCTCGCGCGGCGTCGGACCGGATTCGCTGGTCGCCCTCGGCATGCGCCGGTCGATCGAACTGGTCGTGGGCATGTACGCGGTGACGGTCGCCGGTGGCGCGTATGTGCCGCTGGATCCCGATCATCCGGCCGAGCGCAACCAGTACGTGCTCGAGATCGCGCGCCCGGTCTGCGTATTGACCACCGCGCGTGACGATTTCGCCCCTGCCTTCGGCGGGGCCCATGGGGGCCGGGCCGGGGTGGATGGGGGCTGGGCTCCGACTCTCGAGATCGACAGCCTGGACGTGTCGGGTTACTCGGCCGAGCCGATCACCGATGCGGATCGCGTTGCGCCGCTGCGCCCGTCGAATACCGCCTACGCGATCTTCACCTCGGGTTCGACCGGCCGCCCGAAGGGCGTCGCGGTCACGCACGACGCGATCGTGAACCGCCTGGTGTGGATGCAGGACGAATACGATCTGTACTCCGACGATGTGGTGCTGCAGAAGACCCCCGCCACCTTCGACGTATCGGTGTGGGAGTTCTTCTGGCCGTTGCAGATCGGCGCGCGGCTGGTCGTCGCGAAGCCGGAGGGGCATCGCGATCCGGCATATCTGGCCGAACTCATCGCCGCCGAGGGCGTGACCACCGCGCACTTCGTGCCGTCGATGCTGTCGGTCTTCGTCGCCGAGGAGCGCGCGGCCGAATGCACCACCCTCGGCAACGTCTTCGCCTCCGGTGAGGCGCTGCCCGCGCCCACCGCGCAGAGGCTGATCGAGCTGACCGGTGCGCGGCTGCACAACCTGTACGGCCCGACCGAGGCCGCGGTCGATGTGACCTATCACGAGGTGACCCCGGCCGACACCGTCTCGGTGCCGATCGGCCGCCCGGTGTTCAATACCGGTGTCTACGTGCTGGATTCGCGCCTGCATCCGGTCGCGCCCGGTGTCGCGGGTGAGCTGTATCTGGCGGGTGCGCAGTTGGCCCGCGGCTACATCGCGCGGCCGGATCTGACGGCGGATCGCTTCGTGGCGGGTCCGTTCGGGGACGGCGCTCGTATGTACCGCACCGGCGACCTGGTGCGCTGGACCTCGGCCGGTGAGATCGAATACCTGGGCCGCACCGACTTCCAGGTGAAGCTGCGCGGCCTGCGCATCGAGCTCGGCGAGATCGAAGCGGCACTGGTGGCGTTGCCGCAGGTGGCGCAGTCGGTCGTCGTCGTGCGCTCGGACGACCGCCTGGGTGACCAGCTCGTGGGCTACCTGGTTGGGGAGTCGGGAACCGCTGTCGACATCGAGGCGGTGCGTGCGGCGCTGTCCGACGAACTGCCCGCGTACATGGTCCCCTCGGCCTTCGTCGTCCTGGAGGCCTTCCCGCTCAACGCCTCCGGCAAGCTGGATCGCAAGGCGTTGCCCGCGCCGGTGTTCGAGGCCAAGGTGTTCCGGGCGCCGTCGACGCCGATCGAGGAGATCGTCGCGGGCACCTTCGAGGATGTGCTCGGCGTGACCCGGGTGGGCGTGGACGACGACTTCTTCGCCCTCGGCGGCAACTCGCTGATCGCCACCCAGGTGACCGCGCGGCTCGGCGCCGCGCTGGATATCCAGCTCGTGGTCCGCGATCTGTTCGAGGCCTCGACCGTCGCGACCCTGGCGGCCCGGCTCGAACAGGGCGCCGGTTCCGGTCGCACCCGGCCGCGCCTGGCACCGGGCGAACGGCCGGAACGGATTCCGCTATCGCCCGCGCAGCAGCGCTACTGGTTCCTCAACCAGTTCGACACCGAAACCTCCGCGGTCGACAACATCCCGCTGGCCGTGCGGCTGTCGGGCACGCTCGATGTGACCGCACTGGAACAGGCCATCGGCGACGTATTCGCCCGGCACGAGGTGCTGCGCACGACCTATCCGGGCTCGCCCGAGGGGCCGCACCAGGTCGTGCTGCCCGCCTCGACGACCGCGCCGTCGCTGACCCCGGTGCAGGTCGACGAGGCCGAATTGCTCGACCGGATCATCGAATTCGCGCTGACGACCTTCGATGTGACCGTCGAGGTGCCGCTGAAGGTGGCGCTGTTCCACGTGACCGGCGCGGATGAGCATGTGCTCGCCTTCACCGTGCACCACGTCGCCGCCGACGGCTCGTCGATGGGCCCCCTGGCCCGCGATGTGATGGCCGCCTACGTGGCGCGCGCCGAGGGTGAAGCACCGCAGTGGACTCCGCTGCCGGTGCAATACGCCGACTACGCGCTGTGGCAGCGCGCGGTGCTGGGCTCCGAGGACGATTCGGAATCGCTGGCCGCACAGCAGGTGTCGTACTGGACCACCGCGCTGGCCGGGCTGCCCGATCAGCTGGAGCTGCCCACCGATCGGCCGCGCCCGCCCGCACAGTTGTTCCAGGGCAAGGCGATCCGCTTCGATATCGACGCGCGCCGGCACGCCCGCCTGCACGAGCTGGCGCGGGCCAGCAACACCTCGCTGTTCATGGTCGTGCACGCGGCGCTGGCGGTGCTGCTGTCGCGGCTGTCGGGCACCGACGACATCGCCGTCGGCACCCCGATCGCCGGTCGCGGTGAGCGCGAATTGGACGATCTGATCGGCATGTTCGTCAACACGCTGGTGTTCCGCACCCGCGTGGACGGCGGCGCCGGATTCGCCGAGCTGCTCTCGGAGGTGCGTGAGCGCGACCTCGAGGCCTTCGCGAATGCCGATGTGCCGTTCGAGCGGCTGGTCGAGGTCATCAACCCGGTGCGCTCCACCGCGCGCAATCCGCTGTTCCAGGTGGGCCTGTCGTTCCAGAACCTGGCCGAGACCACCTTCGAACTGCCCGGCCTGTCGGTGAGCGCGGTCGACTTCGATTCGCAGCTGGCCAAGACCGATCTACACGTCACGCTGTACGACCGGTACAACGAGGACGGCACCCCGGCGGAGATCGTCACCGAATTCGGTTATGCCGTGGACCTGTTCGACGAGGCGACCGTGCAGGGCTTCGCCGACCGGTTCGTCCGGGTGCTGGACGCGGTCATCGCGGATACCGCGGTGCGGGTCGGCGATATCGACCTGCTCGACGGCGACGAGAGCGCGCGAATCCTGCGGGCGTGGAACGACACCGAGCATTCGTTGCCCTCGGGCACGCTGGCCGCACTGCTCGACGCCACGGTGGTGGCGCATCCGGACGCCGTGGCGCTGGTCGCCGACGAGTCCGGTTCCGCGGCGCCGCAGGAGGTTCTGACCTATCGCGAGCTCGACGCCCGGGTAAACCGCCTGGCGCGCTACCTGATCGAGCTCGGCGTCGGTGCGGAGGACCGGGTGGCGCTGGCCATTCGGCGCTCGGTGGATCTGGTGGTCGCGATGTACGCGGTCGCCCGGACCGGTGCGGCCTATGTGCCGATCGATCCGGCGCAGCCCGCCGATCGCGTGGAGTACATCCTCGAGACCGCCGCGCCCGTCTGCGTATTGACCACGGCCGCAGAACAATTCGAGCATGACCTCGTCATTCCCATCGATGAGCTCGATCTGTCCGGCCACTCGGATGCCCCACTCGCCGCGGCCGATCTGGTGCGCGACTTCGGCCCGGCCGACACCGCGTACGTGATCTTCACGTCCGGTTCGACCGGACGCCCGAAGGGCGTGGCGGTGCCGCACGGTGCGATCGTCAACCAGTTGCTCTGGGAGACAGCGGAATTCGGGCTCACGGCATCGGATTCCGTACT
The DNA here is from genome assembly GCF_044454005.1 of Nocardia sp. NPDC051570. Classification (NCBI taxonomy): domain Bacteria; kingdom Bacillati; phylum Actinomycetota; class Actinomycetes; order Mycobacteriales; family Nocardiaceae; genus Nocardia; species Nocardia sp. NPDC051570. Next base: position 249,919 of record NZ_JBITDI010000010.1, read on the forward strand.
GCTCAAGACCGCCGCGACGTTCGACCTGTCGGTGTGGGAGTTCTGGACGGCCACCGTCTGCGGTGGCCGCCTGGTCATCGCCGCGCCCGAAGGGCACCGCGATCCGGCGTATCTGAACGAGCTCATGCTCACCACCTCGGTGACCACGCTGCATGTCGTGCCGTCGATGCTGGACGCGCTGCTCACCGACGCCGATGGGGCGCTGAGCGATTCGCTGCGGCGGGTGCTGGCGATCGGTGAGGCGCTGCCCGCGTCGACCGCGCAGCGGTTCGGTCGCGCGCATTCCGCGGAGCTGTTCAACCTGTACGGCCCGACCGAGGCGGCGGTGTCGATCACCAGCCACCGGGTGACCGAGGCCGATCAGGCGACGGTGTCGATCGGTGCGCCGGAGTGGAACAGCCAGGTGTACGTGCTGGATTCGCGCCTGCGTCCGGTGCCGGTCGGTGTGTCCGGTGAGCTGTATCTGGCGGGTGCGCAGCTGGCACGCGGGTACTTCGGCCGTGCGGATCTGACGGCGGATCGGTTCGTCGCCAACCCCTTCGGGGGCGCCTCCGGCGGTTCGCGCATGTACCGCACCGGTGACCTCGTGGCCTGGACCTCCGACGGCGAGCTGGACTACCGGGGCCGCACGGACTTCCAGGTGAAGATCCGTGGTTTCCGCATCGAGCTCGGCGAGATCGAGTCGGCGCTGCTGCGGCGGGACGGCATCGTCACGACGGCCGTTGTCGCACACAACGATCCGCATACCGGTGACCGCCTGGTGGCCTACATCGTCTCGGCCGAGCCGGGTGAGCTGGACAAGCAGGCCCTGCAGTCGGCGCTGGCGGCGGAGCTGCCGTCGTACATGGTGCCGTCGGTGTTCATGCGACTGGACGCGTTGCCGCTCAATGCCAACGGCAAGCTGGACCGCAAGGCGCTGCCGGAGCCGGTGTTCGAGAAGGCCGTGTTCCGGGCTCCGGTCACGCCGATCGAGCAGATCGTGGCGAGCACCTTCGCGGACGTGCTGCGGTTGGACAGCGGTGCGGTGGGACGCGACGACGACTTCTTCGCCTTCGGCGGTAACTCGCTGCTGGCGACGCAGGTCGCGGCGCGGCTGGGCGAGGCGCTCGATACGCGGGTGCCGGTGCGCCTGCTGTTCGAGGCGTCGACGGTGGCCGCGCTGGCCGTGCGGGTGGAGCAGCATGCGGGCGCGGGCGGGCGCAGGGCGCTCACCGCGGGCCCGCGGCCGGAGCGGATTCCGTTGTCGCTGGCACAGCAGCGCATGTGGTTCCTCAACCGATTCGACACCCAGTCGGCGGCCTACAACGTGCCGATCGCGGTGCGGCTGTCCGGGGATCTGGATGTGGCGGCGCTGCGGGCGGCGATCGTGGATCTGGTGGCGCGCCACGAGATCCTGCGCACGATCTACCCGCAGACGGCCGACGGTCCCGTCCAGGTGATTCTGCCTGCGGCCCAGGCGGTTCCGGAACTGGAGATCCGCACGGTCGCATTCGACGACGTAGAGAACGCCGTGGTCGCGCTGACCAATACGATCTTCGATGTCACCGCCGAGGTGCCGGTCAAGATCGCGGTATTCGAGATCGACGGTGCCGCAGGCGAATACGTCCTGGCGATGGTGGTGCATCACATCTCCGGCGATGGTTCGTCGGTGGGTCCGTTGACTCGGGACCTGATGACCGCGTATGCCGCGCGTTCGATGGGTGAGGCGCCGGGCTGGGCGCCGCTGGCCGTGCAGTACGCCGACTACTCGATCTGGCAGCGCGAACTGCTGGGCAGCGACGACGATCCGGAATCGTTGGCGGCCAAGCAGGTGGAGTACTGGAAGACAGCGCTGGCCGGGCTGCCGGATCAGCTGGATCTGCCCTCGGATCGCCCGCGCCCGCCGGTGCAGTCGTTCGCCGGTGGCAAGATCGACGTGCGCGTCGACGCCGAAACCCACCGGGCGCTCATCGAATTGGCGCGCACCGAGGGCGCGACGTTGTTCATGGTCGTGCATACCGCGCTCGCGGTGCTGCTGTCGCGGCTGTCGGGCACCGGTGACATCGCGATCGGCACGCCCATGGCCGGTCGTGGCGAGGCGGTCCTGGACGATCTGATCGGCATGTTCGTCAACACCCTGGTGTTCCGCACCCTGGTCGAGCCCGACGAGCCGTTCGCCGAACTGCTGGCCCGCCAGCGCGAGACCGACATCCAGGCCTTCGCCAATGCCGATGTGCCGTTCGAGCGGTTGGTCGAGGTGCTCAACCCGGTCCGCTCCACCGCGCGGCATCCGCTGTTCCAGGTGGGTCTGTCGTTCCAGAACCTGGCCCAGTCCAGCCTGGAGCTGCCGGGTCTGCGGGTGGCGGGTCTGGACTTCGACACCCGGATCTCGCAATTCGATCTGCATCTGATCGCGACCGACCGCTACGGTCAGGGCGGCGAGCCCGAGGGCATCACCGGCCTGTTCACCTATGCCGCCGATATGTTCGAGCGGGATACGGTGCAGGGCTTCGTGGATCGGTTCGTGCGACTGCTCGGCGAGATCATCGCCGCGCCGCGGACGGCCGTCGGCGATATCGAACTGCTCGCCCCCGCCGAACGGGCCGAGGTGGTCGAGGCGCGCAATGCCACCGTGCGCCAGACCGATCGCGCGCAAACCCTGGCCTCGTTGCTGGCCGCGACGACCGCGGCGAATCCGACCGCGGTGGCGGTCATCGGGCCGGACAGTGCGGTGCTGACCTATGCCGAGCTCGATCGCCGGGTGAATCGTCTGGCGCGGCATCTGATTTCGCTGGGCGTCGGGCCGGAGTCGCGGGTGGGGTTGGCGTTGCGCCGGTCGACCGATCTCGTGGTCGCGATGTATGCGGTGACCGCGGCCGGTGGCGCGTATGTGCCGGTGGATCCGGATCAGCCCGCCGAGCGGACCGGCTACATTCTGTCCACCGCCGCGCCGGTGTGTGTGCTCACCAATGCCGCCGCGGAGTTCGATACCGATGTGTCGCCGCTGGTTCGGATCGATGAGCTGGCTTTGAGTGAGCTCGCCGATGCCGCCATCAGCGACGCCGAGCGGGTATCCCCGTTGCGTCCGGAGAACACCGCGTATGTGATCTTCACGTCGGGTTCGACCGGTCGCCCGAAGGGTGTGGCCGTGCCGCACGCCGCGGTGGTCAACCAGTTGCTCTGGAAGACAGCTGAATTCGGCCTCGATGTGGACGATGCGGTGCTGTTGAAGACCGCGGCGACATTCGACCTGTCGGTGTGGGAGTTCTGGTCCGCCGCCGTGTCGGGCGGTCGCCTGGTGATCGCGACGGCCGACGGTCACCGCGACCCGTCGTACCTGAACGAGCTCATGGCCCGCGAGGTCGTCACCACACTGCATGTGGTGCCGTCCATGCTGGACGCGCTACTGGTGGAATCGGCTGGGGCACTGTCGCGTTCGCTGCGCCGCGTGCTGGCGATCGGTGAGGCGCTACCCGCGTCCACCGCGCAGCGCTTCCGCCGAGACAACGCGGGCGAACTGTTCAACCTCTACGGTCCGACCGAGTCCGCCGTCTCGATCACCAGCCACAAGGTGACCCGCGCCGACCAGCTGTCGGTGTCGATCGGCGCGCCGGAGTGGAACAGCCAGGTGTACGTGCTGGATTCGCGCCTGCGCCCGGTACCCGATGGTGTGTCCGGTGAGCTGTATCTGGCCGGTGCGCAGTTGGCCCGCGGCTACTTCGGCCGCGCGGATCTGACGGCGGATCGGTTCGTGGCGAACCCCTTCGGGGCCCAAGAGGGGGATTCCCACGCCTCTCGCATGTACCGCACCGGTGACCTGGTCGCCTGGCACAACGGTGAGTTGGAATACCGGGGTCGCACGGACTTCCAGGTGAAGATCCGCGGTTTCCGGATCGAGCTCGGTGAGATCGAGGCCGCGCTGCGGGCGTTGCCGCAGATCGCGCAGACGGCCGTTGTGGCGAGGTCGGATGAGCGTGCGGGCGATCGGTTGGTCGCCTACTTGGTCCCGTCGGGTGCGGATGTGGATGTGGCGCAGGTGAAGTCGGCGCTGTCGGCGGCGTTGCCGTCGTACATGGTGCCGTCGGCTTTCGTGGTCCTGGATGCGCTGCCGTTGAATGTGAACGGCAAGTTGGATCGGAAGGCGTTGCCGGAGCCGGAGTTCGAGAGTATCGCGTTCCGGGCGCCGTCGACTCCGATCGAGGAGGTTGTGGCGTCGGTGTATGCCGATGTTCTCGGTGTGGATCGTGTCGGTGCCGATGACGACTTCTTCGCCCTCGGTGGTAACTCGTTGCTGGCCACCCAGGTCGCCGCCCGCATCGGCGCGCTGCTGGACACCCGGGTGCCGGTGCGCGCGCTGTTCGAGGCGTCCACGGTCGCGGGCCTGGCCGCCAAGGCCGAGCAGCAGGCCGGCGCGGGCGGCCGTCCGCCGCTGGTGGCGGGGCCGCGCCCGGATCGGGTGCCGCTGTCGCTGGCGCAGCACCGCATGTGGTTCCTCAACCAGTTCGACACCTCGTCCTCGGTGGAGAACATCCCGGTGGCCATCCGGCTCTCGGGCGAGCTGGATGTGACGGCGCTGCAGCGGGCGGTCACCGATCTCGTCGCGCGGCACGAGGTATTGCGCACCCTGTATCCGGAAACGTCGGAAGGCCCTGTGCAGCGGGTGCTTTCACCCGCCGAGGTGCCGGTGGATCTGACGCCGGTGCGGATCGGCGAGGATCGGGTGCTGGCCGAGGTGGCGCAGCTGGTATCGGCCGGATTCGACGTGACCACCGAGATTCCGTTCCACATCAGGCTGTTCCAGGTCACTCCGGCCGAACACGTGCTGGTGTTCGTGGCGCATCACATCAGCGCCGACGGCTGGTCGATGGGCCCGCTGACGCGGGATCTGATGGTGGCCTACGTATCTCGCTCGACCGGCGAGGCCCCCGCCTGGGCGCCGCTGCCGATCCAGTACGCGGATTACTCGGTCTGGCAGCGCAATCTGCTCGGCTCGACCGACGAACCGGACAGCCTGCTGTCGATCCAGGCCGAGTACTGGCGCAAGGCTCTGGCGGGTGTCCCCGACGAGCTGAACCTGCCGACCGACCGGCCGCGCCCGACGGTGCAGTCGTTCGCCGGTGGGCGCGTGGTGTTCCCGATCGGCACCGATCTGCATCAGTCGCTGCAGCGGATCGCCCGCGAGCAGAACGCCACGCTGTTCATGGTGGTGCACGCGGCGCTGGCGGTCTTCCTGGCGCGCATGTCGGGCACCGAGGACATCGCGATCGGTACCCCGATCGCGGGCCGTGGCGAGGCCGAACTCGACGATCTGATCGGTATGTTCGTCAACACCCTGGTGCTGCGCACCCATGTGCAGGGTCATCTGACCTTCGACGAACTGCTGGCGCAGGCCAAGGATGCCGACCTGCAGGCGTTCGCGCATGCCGACATCCCGTTCGAGCGGCTGGTCGATCTGCTCGATCCGGAGCGCTCCACCGCGCGGCATCCGCTGTTCCAGGTGGCGCTCTCGTTCGAGAATCTGCCGGAGAACTCGTTCGAACTGCCCGGATTGCATGTCCAGGCCGTCGATTTCGATGTCGATATCGCGAAATTCGATCTGTCGCTGACGATGCGGGAATCGGCCGACGAGGCCAACGGCATGTACGCCGAATTCTCCTTCGCCCGTGACCTGTTCGACGATGCGACCGTCGAGGTGTTCGCACAGCGATTCCTGCGCCTGCTCGGGGAGATCGCGGGCGATCGCTCCGTCCCGGTCGGCGATCTGCCGCTGCTGGCGTCCGGTGAATACGATCTGCTGACCCATGTGCACGGCGACGAGGTCATGGCGACCGGCCTGCTGCCGGATCTGATGACCAACGGCCTGCGGCTGGGCCGGGATCGAATCGCGGTGCGCTACAACGGCCGTTCGATCACCTACGGCGAGATCGACGAGCAGTCCTCGCGCCTGGCGCGGGTGCTCATCGACCGCGGCGTCGGGCCGGAGAAGCTGGTCGCCGTGTCCTTCCCGCGCACCTATGAGATGGTGCTGGCGGTCCTGGCGATCACCAAGGCGGGTGGCGCGCATGTGCCGGTCGATCCGACCTATCCCGAGGATCGGGTGCGGCATATGCTCACCGATTCGGCGGCGGTGCTCGGCATCACCGGTGCGACGCACGTCGCGGGCCTGCCCGATGATGTGAACTGGCTGGTGCTCGACGATCCGGCGACCGACGAGCTGTGCGCGGCACGGTCCGCTGAGCCGGTCACCGACGCGGATCGCCTTGCGCCGCTGCGGATGTCGCATCCGGCGTACGTGATCTACACCTCCGGCTCGACCGGTAAGCCCAAGGGTGTCACCGTGACCCACGCGGGTCTGGGCGGCCTGGCCGACGTGGCGACCGGGCTGTACGGGCTGGAGCCGCAGCATCGGTTCCTGCACATCTGCTCGCCGAGCTTCGACCCGTCGGTCCTGGAGTGGGTGTGCGCCTTCTACATCGGTGCGACGTTGGTGATCGTGCCGGGCGCCATCATCGGCGGCCCGGACCTGGCCGAGCTGTTGCGCACCGAGCAGGTGACGCACACCATCATCACCCCGGCCGTACTGGGCACGATGGATCCGGCCGGACAGCAGCAGCTGCTGGTCACCTCGGTCGGTGGCGATGTCACCACGCCGGAACTGCTGGCCAAGTGGCAGCCGGGCCGCAGGTACTTCAATGCCTACGGACCGACCGAGACCACGATCATCTCCTCCTACGCGCGGTCGTTCCCGGGTCGCCACATCACCATCGGCACGCCGGTGCACGGCATGTCGGCGCTGGTGCTGGACTCGCGGCTGAATCCGGTGCCGCCGGGTGTGGCCGGTGAGCTGTATCTGGCCGGTGGCGCGGTGGCCCGTGGCTACCAGAACCGTTCGGGCCTGAGCTCGGAGCGGTTCGTCGCCAATCCGTGGGGTGAGCCGGGCGCCCGGATGTACCGCACCGGTGACGTGGTGCGCTGGTTCGCCGAATCCGAAGAGCGCCAGGGCAATCAGGCGTTGCCGGAGGTGCCCTGGGAACTCGACTACGTGGGCCGCTCGGACTTCCAGGTGAAGATCCGCGGCTTCCGCATCGAGCTCGGCGAGATCGACGCGGTGCTGGGCCGTCATTCCGATGTCGAGTTCGCGTTCACCATGGGCCGCGAGACCGCCGCGGGCGCGACGATTCTGGTGTCGTATGTGCTCGGCGCCACGGGCCGTGCGGTGGATCCGGCGCGGTTGACCGAATTCGTGGCGCGCACGCTGCCGCCGCATATGGTGCCGTCGGCGATCGTGGTGCTCGACGAGATCCCGCTGACACCGGTCGGCAAGCTGGACCGCCGGGCACTGCCCGAGCCGGAGCTGGCGCCGCGCGAATTCCGGGCCCCCGCAGGGGAGATCGAGACGATCATCGCCGCGGTGTTCGCCGAGGTGCTCGGCGCGGACCAGGTCGGCCTGGACGATTCGTTCTTCGCCCTCGGTGGCGACTCGATCCTGTCGATCCAGCTGGTGTCGCGGGCCAAGGCGCGCGGCGTGGTGTTCACCCCGCGCGATGTGTTCGAACGGCGCAGTGTGGCCGCCCTGGCCGAAATCGCCACCCTCGCCGGAGAATCCGAGCAACAGCGCCTGCCGGAGCTGCCGGGCGGCGGCGTGGGCGAGATCCCGCTGACGCCGATCATGACCTCGATCCTGTCGAGCGGGTCGACCTACGAACGGTTCTCGCAGTCGATGGAGCTGCGGGTGCCGGACGGGATCGACCGGCAGACCCTGGTCGCGACCATCGCCGCGGTCTTCGATCATCACGATGTGCTGCGGGCTCGGCTGCGGCGTGACGAATCCGGGCAGTGGGCGTTCGAGGCGCTCGCGCGGGACGGCGTCGATGTGGATGCCCTGGTGCATCGCGTCGAGCTGCCCGGCGACATCTCCGATGCGGAGCTGACCCGGCGGGCGAGTGCGGAATACGATGCGGCACTGGGCCGATTGGATCCGGCGAATGCCGCGATGATCCAGTTCGTCTGGTTCGCGTTCGACTCCGGTGACGCGAATCCGGAGAGCCGGGTCCGGCGTGATGTGCTGCTGGTCGTGGCGCACCACTTCGTGGTCGACGGCGTCTCCTGGCGCATCCTGATCCCGGATCTCGCGGTCGCCTGGTCGCAACTGGTTGCCGGACAGCAGGTTTCGCTGCCCGCCAACGGGACCTCGATGCGGCGCTGGGCGCATGCGCTCGTCGATGCGGCTCAGGATGCGGCGCGGATCGCGGAACTGCCGTTCTGGCAGCAGGTTTCGGCCACGCCGGATCCGCTGCTCGGCAGCCGCGCATTCGATCCGGCCATCGATACGTTCGCGACCGTGGAGCGGGTCGAGGTCAGCCTCCCGGCCGATGTGACCGACGCCGTGCTGACCGCGATCCCGGGCCTGTACCGGGGCGGGGTCAACGACGGCCTGCTGTCGGCGCTGGCGCTGGCGGCCTCGCGGTGGCGCGGCGGGAAGTCCGGCGATGCGACGCTGGTCAAGCTCGAGGGCCACGGCCGCGAGGAAGATGTCGTCCCCGGTGCGGATCTGTCGCGCACGGTCGGCTGGTTCACCAGCGCGTATCCGGTGCGGCTCGATCTGGCGGGCGCGGATCTCACCGACGCGTTCGCGGGCGGAAACGCCCTGGGCGAGATCGTGAAATCGATCAAGGAGCAGCTGCTGGCCGTGCCCGACAAGGGCCTCGGCTACGGCCTGCTGCGGTATCTGAATCCGGAGACCGCCGATCAGCTCGGCGGCGCGGGGCAGATCAGCTTCAACTATCTGGGTCGCGTATCCGCCGGTGAGATTCCGGAACAGCTGGCCGAGATCGGCTGGGTGCCGGTCGCGGATCTGGGGCGTCTGGACGCCGAGATGGATCAGGACATGCCCGCCAACGCGACGATCGATATCAACGCGATCGTCACCGACGGCACGGACGGTCCGCAGCTGGGCGCGTCCTTCGCCTTCCCGTCGGGTCTGCTGACCCGCGAGCGGGTGCGGGAGTTCGCTGATCTGTGGGTGGCCGCGCTGACCGCCCTGGCGCGGCATGCGCGGGGTCCGGCGGCCGGCGGCCTGACGCCGTCGGATCTGCCGCTGGTCGCGGTCGAGCAGTCGGATATCGAGGTGTGGGAACGGGATTACCCGGGCCTGGGCGATGTCTGGCCGCTGTCGCCGCTGCAGTCGGGCCTGCTGTTCCACGCGATGATGACGCAGGCGACGGTCGACGTGTACACGATGCAGGCGGTCGTCGATCTCGGTGGCACGCTGGACATTCCGCGGTTGCGGTCGGCGGCCCAGGGCATCCTGGACCGTTATCCGAACCTGCGCACGGCCTTCGTCACCGATTCCGACGGCCACGCCGTACAGGTCGTGCTCGACCGGGTCGAGGCGCCGTGGCGTGAGGTGGATCTCACGCATCTGCCCGAGGGCGGGCGGCTCGCGGAGCTGCAGCGCCTGGTCGATGTGGATCGCCATACCCACTTCGATATGGCGGTCGCGCCGCTGATGCGGTTCACGCTGTATCGGACGAGCGAGGCGCAGTGGCATCTGGGCATCACGACCCACCACATCCTGCTCGACGGCTGGTCGATGCCGCTGCTCATGCGGGATATGTTGGTGCTGTACGCGGTGCGCGGCGATCAGACCGCGCTGCCGCGGGTGGCGTCGTATCGCAGCTTCCTGAGCTGGCTGGCCGGGCGCGATCGCGAGGCGTCGCTGCAGGCCTGGGCCAAGGCGCTGTCGGGCGCCGACGAGCCGACCGCCCTTGCGCCGCAAGCCCGGACGACCGAGCAGTACGAGATCGGCAAGCTGGTCACCGAGATCGATGCCGACCGCACGCGCCGGCTCACCAAGCACGCCGCCGAACTCGGCGTCACGGTGAATACGCTGGTGCAGGCGGCCTGGGGCATTCTGCTCGGGCGGCTCACCGGGCGCGGCGATGTGGTATTCGGCGCGACCGTATCGGGTCGTCCGGCGGAGCTGCCGGGCGTGGAGTCGATGGTCGGCCTGTTCATCAACACGCTGCCGGTGCGGGTGCGGGTCGATGATCGGTTGTCGGCCGGCGAACTGTTGCAGCGGTTGCAGCACGATCAGGCCGGTCTGCTCGAGCATCACTACGTCGGCCTGACCGATATTCAGCGGATCGCCGGCGCCGGAGCGCAATTCGACACCCTGCTGGTGTTCGAGTCCTATCCGATGGATAAGGAGGCGATCGCCGCCGCCAGCTCCATCGACGGCATGTCGGTGACCGGTGTGGGCATCAACGATGCCACGCACTATCCGCTGACACTGCTGGTGATCGCGGAGTCGACGATCGAGCTGACCTGGAAGTATCTGGGCAGCCGGTTCACCGCCGACGAGGTGGCGACCCTGTCGGGCCGGATGCTGCGGGTGCTGGACGCGCTGGTGGGCGATTCGGACGCGCTCGTCGGGGATATCGATATCCTCGATCACGCCGAGCGGGCCCGGATCCTGGCCGAATCCGGTGTCACCACAGGCGAATCCGCGCCCGAACCCGCCCGGGTGGGCGCGCGGACGGTCGCCAAGGCGCTGGGCGAGGTCGTCGAGGAGGATCCGCAGGCTCCCGCGCTGCTGGTGGGTGGCGCGGAAATCCAGTACCAGGTGGTCGATTCGCGGTCCTCGCAGCTCGCGCGGGTGCTGATCGAACGGGGCGTGGGACCGGGCGATATCGTCGCGGTCGCGCTGCCGCGCTCGCTGGATGCGGTGGTCGCGCTGTGGGCGATTCAGAAGGCGGGCGCCGCGGCACTATTCGCCGACGGGCTGTCCTTCGGCGATATCGTCTCGGCCGGAGCGGGTTTCGGCATCGCGCTGGAACCGGCGGCCAAGTCGGTCCGCTGGCTGGTCCCGACCGATCCGAAGGTCCAGGCGGATATCGCTGCGGCCCCGGCACATCCGGTCTCCTACGCCGACCGGGTCCGCCCGCTGCACGAGGACCATCCGGCCTTCGTCCTGCGCGGCGCCGACGGCGCCTGGCTCACCCTGACCCAGGACCAGGCCCTCGACCGAGCCGAATCCCTGCGCACGGATAACGAGATCGACTACGAGTCGACCACGTACACCACCTCCGCCGCCGGGGCGGCGGCGCTGGCCGAATTCCTGGCCAGTGCCACGGCCGGTGCGTTGTCGGTGCTGCCGAGCGGGGAGGTCGAGGGCGATCTCGCCGATGGCGAGGTGACGCATTGGTTCGTCACGGCCGAGGAGGCGACGGAATCGGGCGATGACGAGATTCGGGTCGTTGTAGTCGAGTAGGCCTGTCGGCCGGTGAGGGGCTGTGGGCAAACCTCTCACCGGCCTGGGGCCGACCTGGTCTGGTATAGACTGCGCACAGCAGTCGGAGAATGTCGTTCTTCCTGGCTAGGGGGGTTGGAGGTGGTTTCCGTGGCTATGCCCGCACCCGAGGCATCATCGGAGTTCCTGCCTGCGTCTGATCGGTGGACCGCTGCCGACCTCGATCGCCTGCCCGAAAACGGACTCAGGTACGAGGTGATGAATGGTCAGCTCATCGTGAACGCCGCCCCCAAGCCCCGGCATCAAGAGCTGCTGCTATGGCTGTCGGCCGCGCTGCTCTCGGCGATGCCCCCAGACTTCTGGGTGCTGCCCGGCGTCGGGGTTCTGATCGGCGACGACGAGCCCATCCCTGATCTCGTTGCCGGGCAGAAGACTGTCGACAAGGACGCGCGTGGCGTGCCTGCCGAGCATGTCCTCTTGGCAGTCGAGATCGTGTCGGCCTCGACGACGATGATGGACCGCATGGTCAAACCCGCTCTGTACGCCGAGGCCGGCATCGCCAACTACTGGCGTATCGAGGTCAACTCCTTCAAGGGACGTCTGCCGAGTGAACAGCTTCCGGTGTTGTTCGCTTACGTTCTCGGTGACGACGGCGAATATGGCCTGACTCACCGCATCCCGGCGGGCGAATTGGTGACTCTCCGCTCACCCTTCGAGTTCACGATCGATCCGGCCACTCTGTTGCGGTAGCCGTTTGCCGGTTTTGCCGCACTGGTCGTTGCCGGCGCCTCGACACGCGCGCGCAACGGGTGGGGTGGGGATAGCGATTCCGTATGGTGTGCGCATGTCTCAGCGGGTTGGAGGAGGGGAGTCATGGATAACTTGCCGGCGTTGGAATTGACCGGGCTGTACAAGGGGTTCGGTGGGCCCTGGGTGGTGGACGGGGTGAATCTCGTTGTGCCGCCGGGGTCGTTCTTCGGGTTGGTCGGGCCGAATGGGGCCGGTAAGACGACGACGCTGTCGATGGCCGTGGGGTTGTTGCGGCCGGATGCGGGGCAGTCGCGGATCTTCGGATTCGATGTCTGGTCGGATCCGGTGCACGCCAAGACCATCGTGGGGGTGCTGCCCGACGGGCTGGCGCTGCCCGAGCGGCTGACCGGGCGCGAATTGCTCACCTACACGGGGCTTTTGCGCGGTATGGCGGCGGGGACGGTGGCCGAGCGAGCCGCGGAGCTGTTGAGCGTGCTCGAACTCGACGGGGCCGAGAACACGATGGTGGTCGACTACTCCGCGGGTATGCGTAAGAAGATCGGGCTGGCGACCGCGCTGCTGCACGCGCCCAAACTGCTGGTGCTCGACGAACCCCTGGAGGCCGTGGATCCGGTGTCCGCCAGGACGATTCGCACGATTCTGCAGCGGTTCGTGGCGGCGGGCGGATCGGTGGTGCTGTCCAGTCATGTGATGGCGCTGGTGGAGGATCTGTGCGATCGGCTCGCGGTGATCAACCGCGGTCAGGTGGTCGCGGCGGGCACGGTCGACCAGGTTCGCGGCGCGGGGACGCTGGAAGAGGCGTTCGTGCGACTGGTCGGCGGCCGGATCGGCGGCGACGAGGGGCTGGCGTGGTTGGCGTCCTGATTCGCATGCGCTGGCGGCTCACCCTGCGCTCGATGAGCAGCGGCCGGGCCTCGGTGGCGTTCTGGCTCGGCGTGGTCGTCGGGCTGATCGCGGCGGTCGTCACCGCCGCCCTGATGTTCGCGGCCGGCTACGCCTGGGACGCGCGCGCCGCGACCAATGCCGCCGCCGCGCTGTACGCGGTGTGGACCCTCGGTTGGATCTGCGGGCCGATCCTCACCGGAAGCAGCGACGAAACCCTGCAGCCCGAACACTTCCGACTGCTGCCGCTGAGCTATCGGCAGCTGGCGAGCGGGCTACTGGCCGCCGCGTTCACCGGCCCCTCGGCGATCGTGAATCTCGTGGCGTTCGGCGGGCTGGTGCTGGTGGCCGTCCAATTGGGCGTGCTGCCAACGATTTTCGCGATCCTCGGCGCGATCGCGCAGCTGGTCTTCGTCGTGCTGCTGTCGCGGGTGCTGCTGGCCTGGATCGGCGCGGCCATGCGGTCGCGGCGGGGTAAGGATCTGGGCGTGGTGCTGGCCGCGATGACCGGCCTGGCGTACTACCCGATCCAATTGCTGATCAGCTACGTCGGGCCGCGGCTGGAACATGCCTCGCGGCCGGTGGCATTGGCGCTGCGGATTCCGCCCTCGGGCTGGGCGCCCTATGCCGTCGAGGCGGCGCAGCGCGGTCAGTGGTGGCTGAGCCTGGTGGCGGTGGGCGGGTTGCTGCTGCTGTCGGTGGTGCTGTGGCAGGCGTGGGCGGTGCTGCTGCGGCGTCGGCTGACCACGGTCGAGGCCGCGGCCGGGCAGGTGCGCGTGAATGCCGGTGGCGGCGTGCTGGATCGGCTGTTACCCGCCGATCCGCTGGGCGCCGTTGTGAGCAAGGAGCTGCGGGCATGGTGGCGCGACAGTCGGCGGCGCGCGGCGCTGCTGCCGCTGATGCTGATCGGAATCGTGGTGCCGATCTTCCTGTGGTTGCAGCACAATCAGGGCGCGCTGCCGTTCGCGGGCGCGTTCGTGGTGTGGATGGCGGCCATGGCCAGCGCCAACATGTACGCCTTCGACGGCACCGCGATCTGGCAGACGCTGGTGATTCCCGGCGCGATCCGGGCCGATGTGCGCGGCCGCATGCTGGCCTGGGTGATCATCGTCGCGCCGTTCGGCCTGCTGCTCACCCTGATCCTGCCCGGCGCGGTCGGCATGGCCAAGCTCTACCCCTGGAGCCTGGCAACCCTGCCGGTGCTGCTCGGCGTCGGCATCGCCACCGCCATCTACCTGTCGGTCTACGCGGCGTATCCGCTTCCCCAGCAACGGGGTAACCCGCTCGGTGGCGGCGGCGCGAACCCCGGCTGTGGCCGCGCGCTGATCCAGGTGATCGTCGGCCTCGGCCAGATCATCCTGTGCGCACCGGTGATCGTCGTCCTGGGAATCGGTGCGTACCTGCACAATTGGCTCATCCAGTGGTGCGGGGTGCCGGTAGGCATCGCACTCGGCCTCGGCGCGGCGGTGTTCGCATCCCGAATAGTCGAGAACCGTTTGTCGTCCCGGGGGCCGGAGCTGCTGGCGGAGATCAAGCCTCGGTGAGCGATGCGGGCACCCTGGCGACGTCGAATACCGCGTCGAAACCGTCTGTGCCGCGTAGCCATTCGTTGATTTCGCGGCGGACGGGTATGCCGGTGTCGGCGTAGTTGCGTTGAGGAATATCCCCGAGGGGGAGGTATTCGAGATATGTTCCGCGTGTCAACTATCCGCGTGGCAATGGGTCGCTAGGGTGGGTCGTATGGAGCATGTGGACATGTTCGACGACCCTCGGCTCACCGATGTAGGCCTGCTGTTCGAGGCGGGTAGGGGTCTACGGATGAGACTCGAGCCGACCTGGACCGCGAACGGGTTGTCGCTGTTGGACTTCATCGCGCTCATGCGCCTGAGCCGCTCGCCGGGTACGCGGCTGCGCATGACCGATCTCGCTGCCCAGACCCAGCTTTCGACCAGTGGCGTCACCCGCCTGGTCGACCGGCTCGAGCGCAACCGCCTGGCGCGGCGCGAGGCCGATCCCGGCGACCGGCGCACTTCCTATGCGGTGCTCACGCATGCGGGCGCGGCCCGGCTGGCGAAGGTGCTTCCGGAGTATCTGGAGGTCGTCGACCGATGGTTCTTCGGCCCGTTGACCCCCGAGCAGCGCGACGGCCTGATGGCGGCCCTGCGCATCATCCGCGATGCGTCGTTGCCCGAGGCATCGGTGATCTCGGACTGAGAACTCAGTCGATCGCTGCGATCATCCGCCCGGCCATCACCCGGATATGGTCGATCAGCTCCGGCGGTTCCTGCACTCGGAACGGAAAGCCGAAAAGCCCGGTGTAGAGCGCCAATGCGTCGAGTGACGGCGCACCGGTATGCAGCAGGCACCGGTGCTCGTCGATCGCCTCGATGACACCGACGGTCGGCGGAATGCGATCGGCCGCCTCGGCCGCGGACACCTCGAGGATGAACCGCGCTCGATAGCGATACGGCGCGGTGCTGATCCCGTAGGAGACGAATGCGGCCGGATCGAGCTCGGGCACCGCGCGCGGTGCGAAGCGGGGGCCATGGGGTGTGCGCGGTCGCAGGCGGTCGACACGGTATGTGCGCCAATCGTTTCGGTCGATATCCCAGCCGAGCAGATACCAGTGCCGCCCGGTGTGCACGAGTCGATGCGGTTCGGCGGCGCGGCGAATGTCGTTGCCGCCGTGCGTGACATAGTCGAAACGGAGCTGTTCGCGATCGCGAATCGCCGCGGCGATCGTGCTGAGAACTTCCGGATCCACGACCGGAGTCCCGGCCGGCATGCTGACCGTGGCGTCCTGCAGCGCCCAGACCCGGCGACGCAACCGGGTGGGCAGGATCTGCTCGAGTTTGGCCAGCGCGCGCAGCGAACTCTCCTCTATCCCGGCGATGGTGCCGCCCGCCGCGGTGCGCAGCCCCACGGCGACGGCGACCGCCTCGTCGTCGCTGAGCAGCAGCGGCGGCAGTTTCGTGCCCGCGCCCAGGCGATATCCGGCCACGCCGGGCACCGCGCGGACCGGATAGCCCAGACCGCGCAACTTCTCGATATCCCGCCGGACCGTCCGCACATCGACGTCGAGCCGTTCGGCCAGTTCGGCGCCGCTCCACTCGCGGGGCGTCTGCAGGAGCGACAAGAGTTCGAGCAATCGCGCTGAGGTCTCCAACACGGTTTCCATTCTGCCCGTTAGCTAGGACGGAAGTTGTCCTAGCCGCCTTCTAACGTCGTATCCATGAGCGAGGAGATCACCCCCTTCCGGATCGACATCCCCCAGCAGCAGCTCGACGATCTGCGCACCCGGCTCGACAACGCCCGCTGGCCGCGGCCGCTGCCCGGCGACGATTGGGATACCGGCGTGCCCACCCACTGGCTGCGCGAGCTGGTCGACCACTGGCGCACGGGCTACGACTGGCGAACCGCGGAGGCGCAGTTGAATTCCCATCCGCAGTTCACCACCGAGATCGACGGGCAGCGCATCCACTTCCTGCATGTGCGCTCGCCGGAACCGGATGCGGTGCCGCTGCTGCTTACCCACGGCTGGCCCGGTTCGGTGGTCGAATTCCTCGACGTCATCGGGCCGCTGACCGATCCGGGCGCGCACGGCGGTGATCCGGCCGACGCCTTCCACCTGGTGATTCCGTCGCTGCCCGGATTCGGATTCTCCGGTCCCGTGGCCGAATCCGAATGGGGCAGAGATCGAATCGCCCGGGCGTGGGCGCGGCTCATGGATCGTCTCGGCTATCGGCGATACGGCGTGCAGGGCGGTGATATCGGCGCGGTGGTGAGTCCCGAGGTCGCGCGGGCGGCGCCGGATCGGGTGATCGGTGTGCACGTCAACGGCGGCCCGAACCTCCCACCGTCCACGATCCCGGCGGCCGAACTCGCCGAACTGACCGATCTCGAACGCGATCGGATCGATCGGATCGCGGCCTTCATGCGAGAGGAGTTCGGCTACATCGCCATTCAGTCCACTCGTCCGCAGGCCCTCGCCTACGGTCTGGTGGATTCGCCCGTGGGACAGCTCGCCTGGATCATGGACAAGTTCCGCGAATGGACGTATCCGCGAAATGTGCTGCCCGATAAGATCATCGACCGCGACCGTCTGCTGACCAACGCGATGATCTACTGGCTCACCGGTACGGCCGGTTCCGCGGCCTACGTCGGCTACGCGCAGCGCCGGGTCGCCCCTGGGGCGAATTCCGGTGTGCCGACCGGCGTCATCGCCTTCGCGCACGATGTCTGCGTCCGCCGCTATTGCGAGACGGCCAACACCATCACGCGCTGGGTGGACGTGGACCGCGGCGGGCATTTCGCCGCCCTGGAGGAGCCGGAGCTGTTGGTCGCCGATATGCGGGAGTTCTTCCGCGAGCTGCGCTGAGCCCATGGTTCAGAATGGGTGCCGTGACACAACTCGGCCCCGGCCGCCCCCGCCTCGAGCCGCGCAGGCGCCACGGTCCGACGCCACGCGCCGAAATCCTCGATGCCGCCGCCGAACTGTTCACCACCAGGGGCTATGCCAGCACCTCGACGCGCAGCATCGCCGACGCGGTCGGCATCCGGCAGGCCTCGCTCTATCATCACTTCGCCGCCAAGGATGACATCCTCGACGCACTGCTGGACGAAACCATCACCGGCCCACTGGAATTGGCGCGAAGGCTGCGGGCGGATCCGGCTCCGCCCGCGGTTCGGCTGTATGCCCTCGCGCGGTTCGACGTCCACCAACTGTGCGCCGGGCGGTGGAATCTCGGTGCGCTGTATCTGCTTCCGGAGCTGCGTGCGCAACGGTTCGAGGGATTTCGCCGCCGCCGCGACGAATTGCGCGGCCACTACGAGGAACTCGCCGCGGCGGTCGCGGCCGGGTCCGCGCCGCCGCAGGCGTGGGTCCTGCCGTTCCGGCTGGTCGAATCAGTGATCAACATGCGCTCCGACGACGGCGTCGCGCCCGCCTCCGCGCCGCGGCTGATCCCCGACGCCGTGCTGTATCTGCTGGGGCGGCACGATGATCCGGCCGAGATCAGGGCGGCCGCCGAGGACCTGCTGGCCCGGCTGGAGAGCTGAAACGACCGAATTCCGTTGCGCGCCGGGCGATCGCGATCTACCAGTCGATCAGGTCGAGTTCGTGCAGGCGGCGGAAGACCAGCATCGAACCGGGGGCGACGTGCGGCATGGTCTCGTATTCGCCGCCGGTGAAGTAGCGCAGCTCGGCCACCTCGCTGGTGGGGCGCGGGTCGCCGGTGAGATCGGCGGTGAAGCAGGTCATATGCATCCGCACGCCCGGGGCCTCGCCGTAGGCCTGGCATTGGAAGACGCCGAACTCGCGATGCGTGGCCACCTGGACGCCGAGCTCCTCGCTGACCTCGCGGTAGAGCGCCTCGACCGGGGTCTCGCCGGGATCGATCTTGCCGCCCGCCATGTAGAAGACGTCCTTGTGGGCCGACCGAGCCTGCAGCAGCCGCCGATCGCGGACGTAGGCCAGCGTGGCCGTGTGGATCATCGTTCTCCTTCTCATTCAGTGCACCGGCGGCGCGAGCCTCCAGTGCTCGTGCAGCGCCCGGGCGATATCGGGCAGGATCGTCACCGGAATCTGCTTGTGGCGCAGCATCGTCCGGATCTGGACGACCTGTTCGCGTTTGCGATGCTCGTAGGCGTTGGAGATCGGGCGGATCACCGGCGGGATGTTCAGCAGGACCAGTTCGCCGTGCGGTTCGTCGCCACCGGCCAGATCCAGCGCCAGCGACCAGCGGGCATGCTCGTCGAGCGCGAACCGCCCGGCCACCACGCGATGCCAGTCGATACTCGTCTCGGCCCACGGGGTGCGGCAGTAGATGGCGCGCTCGGTGAGCAGCACCACGTCGCGGCCGAACAGCGCCACCAGCAGCGTGACGCCCGCGACCGAACCCGCGAACAGCCCGGTGACCATCCGGTTCAGCCCGAACGCGCCGACGAAGGCGCCGCAGACGATCACGATCGTCAGCACCCCGAGCGAGCCGTAGAGCACCGCCCGCTGTCCGGACACGACGCCCGCCCGCACCATCCTCATCTCGACCTCCTGGCTACCGCGCGTCACCACCGTACCGGGAGTTCGAGCTCTGGTTCGGGTCGAATTACGACCGCAGCGCGACCGCCGCCTCGGCGGTGTAGACCAGGAATGTCAGGCTCTGCTGGAAGTACAGCCGCACCGTCTCCGCGTCGTGCGACAGATAGCCGATCGAGAGATCCTGTCCCAGTTGCAGATCGAAGTCGCCGCCGCGGGTGGTGAGCACGAAGGCACCATCGATCGCGGGCGCCCAGATGATCTGGCCGTCGGGAATCAGCCGCTCGATATGGGTGCGGATCGGATGGCCGTGATCGGAGGTCTCGCTGACCTGGGTGTAGAGATCGGCGCTGAGCAGCACCGAATACGGCCCGTCCACACCGGCCAGCC
This sequence comes from Nocardia sp. NPDC051570, assembly GCF_044454005.1. NCBI lineage: Bacteria > Bacillati > Actinomycetota > Actinomycetes > Mycobacteriales > Nocardiaceae > Nocardia > Nocardia sp. NPDC051570. The sequence continues at coordinate 269,226 of NZ_JBITDI010000010.1, forward strand.
GCAGCGCGCTCAGTGCCTGGGCCACCGCCTCGGGGACCAGGCGCGGATCGCCGGGCAGCGCGATCGGCCGATTGGACGAGGCCGCCCGGATGCCGGTGATACTCGCGGCCGGATAGCTCTCGAAGATCGCGCGATCCTCGGCGAAGGCGATCTTGCGCGCGGCATCCTTCACCGGATCCAGATCGGTGTCCCGCGCGCCGCGTTCGACGTTGTCGAGTTCATTGCGCGAGAGCGTGAACGGCACCCGCAGCTCCACCAGCGGGGCGACCACCCGCTGCCGGGCCTGTACGCCCTCGGCGGGCGCATCGATCGAGGTGGTGCGACCCAGTCCGACGGCCGAATGGGCCGTGCCGTGCGGGCCGGACAGATCGACGACGCGGCGACCGGCGATGTGCCGCTTGAACGTCCGGGTCGCCTCTTCCTCGATCGCCGACCAGGCCTCGGACGTGATCGGCGCGAGTTCGCGATGCAGATTGTTCATGCGTTGCTCCTTTTCATCGTGCCGATACCGAGAGAGCCGTCCCCCGGAGGCGCGGCAACAGCTGATTCCGGGGCCGTCGCCGCGGGCGGATCCGGAAGGTCGTCGAAGAATTCCAGCGCCGGCGCGAAGAACGAGGTGCCGGTGACGGCGGTGGAGAAATCGAGGATGCGGTCGTAGGCGGCCTGATCGCTGCCGAGGAACATCCGCACCAGCATGCGCTCGGTAACGCTCGGGGTGGCGGCGTAGGCGACGTAATACGTGCCGAATTCGCCCTCGCGGACGCTGCCGAAAGGCATGTTGGCGCGCAGGATCTCGCGTTCGGTGCCGTCCGGATCGATCAGCGTGTTCACCGCGACATGCGAGTTATCGGGCTTGTCCTCGTCGGACAACTCGAAGTCGCCGAGTTTGGTGCGCCCGATGACGAGCTCCTGTTCGCCCGTCGACAGCGCGTTCCAGGTATCGAGATCGTGCAGGTACTTCTGCACGATCACATAACTGCCCCCGGCGAATTCGGGATCGGCGTCGCCGACCAGCGCCGCCGAGGCCGCGGCCTTGCCCTCCGGATTCTCGGTGCCGTCGACGAAGCCGAGCAGGTCGCGCTGTTCGAAGTAGCGGAAGCCGACCGTCTCGTCGACGAGGGTGGCCGCGCCGCGCAGCCGCGCCCCGATGGTCATCGCCAATTCGAAGCAGGCGTCCTGGGATTCGGCCCGAATGTGGAACAGCAGATCGCCCGGGGTGGTGGGGGCGCGGTGGCGCGGGCCGTCGTAGCCCGGGAATTCGTGCAGCTCAGCCGGTTTCGGACCGGAGAACAACCGATCCCAGGCCGCGGCGCCGATGCCCGCGATGACGGCGAGGCCGGTACCGGGCAACCGGAAACCGATCGAGCGGCGCAGGCCCTGCAGATCGGCCAGTAGCTCGCGAACGACCGGCTCACCTCCCTCGTCGACGGTGGCGACCAGGAAGATCGCGGCCCGCGTCAGCGGATCGAGGACCGGTTGCGGCTCACTCATGATCGTCAGTCTATGGGTCGGCACCGACACATCGGCCGAGTGGTTGCGGGGCGGCTGCTCGATCGCGGACTACTTCGCGACGGTCAGGAGGAACGCGACATCGTCGATGGCCTTGACGCTGTGCCGCGCGTCCGGGATCACCAGCAGGTCCCCCGGTGAGCCCTTCCATTCCTTCGCGCCGCTGATCAGCGTCAATGTGCCGCTGAGTACCTGCAGGGTGGCCTCGCCGGGATTCTCGTGTTCGGCCAGGCTCTGGCCCGCGGTCAGGGCGATCACGGTCTGGCGCAGGCTGTGGGCGTGGCCGCCGCAGAGGGTCTGGGAGCTGCGTCCGCTCGTGGCCGCCGCGGCCAGCTTGAGTTGCTGTCGAGCGACCGCGGTGAGCGATTTCTTGTCCATGGACAACCTTTCACGGATCAGCCGAGAGCGAGGCCCGAGGGCGCGGACCGAATAGTCGTGAGTATGCCGGACGAATACCTGTGGCTCCGGCGGTTTCGCCGTTGCGATTTCGCGTCGGTCTCAGCGCACGTATTGCAGAAAGCGATAACGCGGGCCGCTCGACGACTCGCGCCACCCGCTATCGGAGCCGATCGTCCACTCGGGTCCGATCGGCGGTGCGTACGCATCGCCCGCGATATCGGAATCGATCTCGGTCACCATCAGTTCGGTGGCGTAATCCATTGCGGCCCGGTAGATCTCGCCGCCGCCCATCACCCATACGGTGTCGGCGTCGGCGAGTTTCAGCGCCTCTTCGACCGAACCCGCCCGCTCGGCTCCCGTGGCGGCCCAGTCGAACTGCCGGGTGACGACGATATTGCGCCGGCCCGGCAGCGGCCGGAATCGCGCGGGCAGTGAATCCCACGTGCGCCGGCCCATCACCACCGGATGTCCGCCGGTGACTTCCTTGAAATGCGCCGTATCCTCGGGCACGCGCCACGGAATCATGTTGTCGACTCCGATGACGCCCCGCGGTGTCTGCGCCCAGATCAGTCCGATCACACCGCGACCGGAGCCTTGATCGTCGGATGATGCTGGTAGTTCACGATCTCGACGTCCTCGTAGCGGTAATCGAACAGCGTCGGCGCCGGATGCAGTCGCAGCTGCGGGAACGGATAGGGCGTGCGGCCCAGCTGTTCGGTCACCTGCTCGACGTGATTGTCGTAGATGTGGCAATCGCCGCCGGTCCAGATGAAGTCGCCGGGCAGTAGCTCGGCCTGCTGCGCGACCATATGCGTCAGCAGCGCGTAGCTCGCGATGTTGAACGGCACGCCGAGGAACAGATCCGCGCTGCGCTGATAGAGCTGGCACGACAGCCGCCCGTTGGCGACGTGGAACTGGAAGAACGCATGGCAGGGCGCGAGCGCCATCTTGTCCAATTCGGCGACGTTCCAGGCGGATACGAGGATGCGCCGGGAGTTCGGATCGGTGCGCAGCGTGTGCAGCACCTGCGCGATCTGATCGATATGGGTGCCGTCCGGGGTGGGCCAGGAGCGCCACTGCACGCCGTAGACCGGGCCCAGCTCGCCGTCGGCGTCGGCCCATTCGTCCCAGATCGTGACGCCGTGCTCCCGCAGCCAGCGCACATTCGAATCGCCGCGCAGGAACCACAGCAACTCGTAGACGATCGACTTCAGGTGCACCCGCTTGGTGGTGATCAACGGGAAACCGGCCGACAGGTCGTAGCGGAGCTGATGGCCGAAGATGCTGCGGGTGCCGGTGCCGGTGCGGTCCGATTTCGCCGTCCCGTCTGCCAGCACGTGTCGCAGCAGGTCCTCGTACTGGGTATCGATGCCCATGACTGGCAAGCTTACGCATCGTGCGGAAGCTGTTCGTGATCGGAATCGGGGCCGGCGATCCGGACCAGGTGACCCTGCAGGCCGTCGCGGCCCTGCGGCGGGTCGACGTGTTCTTCGTCATCGGCAAGGGCGAGGGCAAGCGGGAACTGCTCGATGTGCGCTCGGCCATCCTCGACGCGCATGTCGACCACCCGTATCGGGTCGTGCGGATCGACGATCCGCCGCGCGAGCGGACCGTGGCCGCCGCGGCGGACTATCGCGACGTGGTCGAGGACTGGCACGAGCGCCGTGCCGCGCTGCTGGCGGAGGCCTTCGACCGGACCGAGGGCGTGGGCGCGATCCTGGTGTGGGGCGATCCGTCGCTGTACGACAGCACGCTGCGGATGGTCGAGCGGGTGGCGGCGCGGGGCGCGGCAAGGTTCGACTACGAGGTGATCCCGGGGATCACCAGCGCCCAGGCGCTGGCCGCGCGGCATCGCATCGTGCTGCACGAGATCGGCGAACCGGTGCACATCACCACCGGGCGCCGGATTCGCGAGGAGGGCGTCGCGGCGGGGCGGTCCACGCTGGTGATGCTCGACGGGGAGTGTTCGTTCACCCAGGTGCCGGGCGATGATCTGCACATCTGGTGGGCCGCGTATCTGGGGATGCCGGACGAGACCTTGATCGAAGGGCCGTTGCGGGCGGTGGAGGATCGAATCATGCGGTGCCGAAACGAACTTCGCGAGCGCAAGGGCTGGATCATGGATATCTATCTGCTGCGCCGAATCGTGACCCCCGCGCTCGGGGAATGAGCGCGGGGGTCTGTGCCGCCGTGGATCTCGAGTGCCGTATCAGTCCCGGCCGGGCAGCCGCGTGGTGATTTCCTGGACCAGCCATTCATTGCCATCGGGATCGTTGAACGAGACGAACGACCCGTAGCTCGCGCGCTCGGGGTCGGGACCGCTGAGCCGTGCCGCCTTGGGGAACGGCGCACCGTGGAAGATCTCGCTCGCGTCGATGCCATGGCTGACGAGTTCCTTACGGGCCGCGTCGATATCGGAGACGACCAACCCTCCTTGGACCGAGCCGGGCGCGGTCGTCGTGATTCCCGTGCCGAAGGTGATCGAGCAGGCGGAGCCCGGGGGCGTGAACTGGATGAGGCGAACGCCGTCCGCCGGGGCGACGTCGTCGTCGAGCCGCCAGCCCAGGTGCTGGTAGAACTGCTTGGATCGCTCGGCGTCGAGCACGGGGATGATGTTGACCTCGAGGTGCATATCGACCATGTCGAACTCCTCTTTCATCGACCGCCGGGGATCTTCCCCGGCATGTAATGACGCTAGGTCGCTGATCGGCGCGAGGTCAGAGGCGGAAACGACATCTTTGATATGGATTCCGACATGCGGGTCGCGAGGGTGTGGCGGGTCAGATGCCTCGGAGGGCAGTGGTCGTCTTGCCGGTGCGTTCGCGCAGGAGCAGGCGCAGGGTGTGGGGATGCTCGTAGCCGACTTTCCTGGAGATGGCTTCGAGGGACAGGTCGGTGGTGCGCAGCAGATGGGATGCCTGTTCGACCCGGAGGGCTTGGACGAAGCGAATGGGCGAGGTCCCCAGGGTGCGCTGGACGGTACGTTGCAGTGTTCGTTCGCTGACGCCGAGGGATTCGGCGGCGTGCGGGATGCTGACGGGCTCGGCGAGACGTTCGCGGACCCAGCGTTCGAAGGCCGCGACGAGAGGATCGCTCTGCGCCAGCGCGCTGGGGATGGTGTAGGCGGATTGCGACGGGCGGTCGTCGATCACCAGATAGCGGGCCACCTGGTCGGCCAGCGCGGGGCTGCTCGTCCGGACGACCGCCAGGGCGAGGTCGACGTGTCCGAAGGCCGCACCCGCGGTGACGATGCCGTCGGAGGTGACGACCATTCGGCTGTCGTCGAGGTCGACCCTGGGGTACCTCGTCCGAAAGGCCGGCGCGAGCCACCAGGTCGTCGTCGCGCGCAGGCCGTCCAGGATCCCCGCCTCGGCCAGCAGGAAGGTGCCCGCACACGCCGAGGCGATCGGGGTGCCGCGCTGTCGAGTTCGGGAGATCAGGGTGCGCAGGGGAAGCGACTCATCCCCGTCGAGGAAGTCGAGCACCTCCGCAGGACCGCGTGCGGCCCGGGCGGGGACGATCAACAGATCCGCCGACTCGGCACGTGCGAGGGGCTCAGTGGGCACGAGATGTCCGGCTCCGGTCCGCACCATGGCGTGGACGCCGACCGTCGTCACATTCCAGGACGGAGACTGGGAGGTCTGTTCGCGCACCGCGTTGGCATGGTCCAGCACATCCAGGATTGCCGCGAGCCCGGAGTCGAATACGCCGTCGCAGGCCAGAACCGCGATCTCCATGGCGGTAATCATAGCTATCGTGCCGTTTCCGCCACCGGTCCGTGTCAGAGCTCGAAGGCTCTCGATCGATGATGGCGTCCGGTCGCGCGAGCGGGCTCGAATCACGAGCGCTCTCCGAGCCGTCGCCGAAACCGTTCGTAGATAAGCAGATTCGATGATCGGCTACGACGAATCCGACGCCGTCCGCGGATGAACCGTCGCGCGTCGGTGGGGGCCGGTAGGCTGCGAGTGTGCCCGAACTGCCGGAGATCGCGGCGCTCGAGCGGTTCCTCGCCGAGCATGCGGTGGGCGCGGTCGTCGGGCGGGTGGATGTCGCGGCGCTGAGTGTGCTGAAGACGTTCGATCCGCCGGTGACCGCGCTGTCCGGTCGCGACGTCACCGGGGCGGGGCACTGGGGTAAGCATCTGGGGATGAACTGCGACGGGCTGTGGTTGATCACGCATCTGTCGCGCGGTGGCTGGCTGCGCTGGATCGATGAGCCGAGTGCGACGCCGCCCAAACCGGGCAAGGGACCGCTGGCGCTGCGGGTGCACTTCTTCACCCCTGAGGGGGCGACACCGGCATTCGATCTGACCGAGGCGGGCACCAAGAAACGGCTCGCGGTGTGGATCGTGGCGGATCCCAAGGCGATTCCCGGCATCGCCCGGCTGGGCCCCGATGCCCTCGAGGTCGGCGAGCGGCAGTTCGTCGAGCTGCTGCGCGGCACCTCACAACGACTGAAGACGGCGCTCACAGATCAGGCGCTGCTCGCGGGCATCGGCAACGCCTATTCCGATGAGATCCTGCACGCCGCGAAGCTGTCTCCCTTCGCGACGGCGTCCGCCCTGGACGAGGACAAGGCCGTACAGCTCTACGCGGCGATGCGCGCGGTGCTCACCGATGCGGTGAACCGATCCGTCGGGCAGGACGCCGCCCGCCTCAAGGGTGAGAAGCGCTCGGGCCTGCAGGTCCACGCCCGCACCGGCCAGCCCTGCCCGGTCTGCGGCGACACCATCCGCGAAGTCGCCTACGCCGACAAGTCCTTTCAGTACTGCCCCACCTGCCAGACCGGCGGCAAGATCCTCGCCGACCGCCGCATGTCCCGCCTCCTGAAGTAGCCCCCGCCGCTCGCCGGCGCTCGCGGCGGGGGACCTGGGTGGGTGGAAGCCGGAACCCAAATGCACCCGCATCGGTTCGCTTCGGCGTACCGATCACTTGGGGCCCGGCTCCCGCCGGCACGGTGGTCAATCCAGTGCCGGGACCTTGATGCCTTCCCATGCAAGACGTTTCGTGTGGTCCGGGTCGATCTCTACTCGGGACGGGTGGTCGATGATTCTGGTGTTGCGGTGTTGTTCGGTGTAGGCGGGCCAGGTGTCGCGTGGTGTGCCGGTGCGGGCGAAAGTCAGCCAGTGGTCCTGGAATTCGCGTTGGACCGACAGGAAGCCGCGATAGCCGCCGGCCAGTGTCAGCGAGCGGCCGATGGGGGAGTCGACGCCGCCGAAGACCGGGATCAGGTCGAAGGCGTGGGTCGCGCCGAAGCCGCTGAGCCGGACCGCGCGGGGCGCGTAGTCGAATCGGTAGACATAGGTCGGCGCGTGGCGGCTGTGACCCTGAGCCACGGCGACCGTCGGCCGCCAGAAGACGAAGTCGCCGCCCATCCGGACCGCCACCCGGGCCGCCGGATAGCCGGGATAGGCTGCCACGACGCGGAATTCGACGTCGTCGCCACATCGCGCCAAGGCCCGATGCAACTGTTCGGGGGTCGTCGGCAGGGTTCGGTCGAAGCGCGTGAACAGCGTCGCCTCATCGCGGTTGGTGCCGATGATCAGCGGTACGGCGTGGGCGCTTCCCTCGGCGATGGCATCGATCGGCGCGCGCGGCAGATAGTCGCCGTCCACGACCGGCGCCGCGGGAAAACTGCCCGGCTGCCGCGACAGCGCCGCGGCGATCGCCCGATCCACGGCCTTGCGAATATCGTTGGCGCCGGCCGTGGTCAGCGCCTCGGCGGCGTCCTGCGTTGTGGCGCCGAGGTTTTCCAGACAGCGCCGCGCGAAGATCCGCGCCTCGTCGGCGTCGACGGCCCAATCCGCGGGCGCGCTCTGCGCGATGCCGCGATGGAACAGTCCGGCGGCCGCGGGCGTCGCCAGCAGCGACACCACCGCATGCGCACCCGCCGATTCGCCGAAGATCGTGACATTGTCCGGATCGCCGCCGAAGGCCGCGATATTGCGACGCACCCACCGCAGCGCCGCCACCTGATCGCGCAGGCCCAGATTGGAGTCCAACGGCCTACCGGGAGTGGAGAATTCGCTGAAATCGACATAGCCGAACGCGCCCAGTCGATAGTTCATCGACACCACGATCACATCGCCGCGCTCGGCCAGCCGCGCGCCCGAATACAGCGACAGCGCCGAGGTGCCGATGACATAGGCGCCGCCGTGGATGAACACCAATACCGGTCGCGGCGTCGACGACGGCGTGACCGGTGCGGTGACGTTCAGAGTCAGGCAATCCTCGCCGGTCGGCTGGACGTTGCGCGGGCCGATGCGGGCGCCGGTGCGATGCTGCATGGCGGCGAGGCCGAACCGGGTGGCATCACGCACACCCGCCCAGGGCGTCACCGGTTGCGGGGCGCGAAAACGCAGATCGTCGATCGGCGCCGCCGCATACGGAATCGACCGCCACCGCAGCGTGCGGCGGCCGCGATGACCGCGGACCACGCCGTCGGCGGTCGTGACTTCTACCATCTACGAATGGTAGACCTTACTGCAGGTAGCCTTCGACCTGCTTGGCCGAGTTGGCCTGCGCCTCATCCGGATCCACGCCCTGATCGATCCGCGCCCGCCGCTGCCGCAGCAGATCCCAGCACTGATCCAGCATCACCTCGAGATCGGCCAGCCGCTGCCGCTCGATCTCCGGATCCAGCTCCTTGCCCACCGCCTTGGATCGCAGCTCGTGCTCCTGATCCACCAGATCCTTGATGCGAGCCAGAATGTCCTGTTCGGTCATGCGGTCCATGCTACGGCCGATCTTCGCCGGGCCCAGGACTTCGGCCGGACGTTCCGCTGCGCGTCGGATCGGTGGCGTGCATTCATGTGGTTAACCTGTGGCAATGAATAGGGGCGTGGGTATCGAGGCGGGGGTCGATTACCTCGCCGCGCGTTTCGCGGGTCTGCCCGAGGGCGGATCCTGATCCGAAAAACCCTCTCGGACAAGATAATCCGCGACGATGCGCACGGCCCCGGGTAGATCGGCGCGGGCGACGGCGGCGTAGCCGAGCGGAATGCCGAAGGTGAGCTGCGGCCCGATGTGATGACGGCCCAGGCCCTCGAGCAGGATGCCGCGCCGCCGGGCCGCGGCGACGACCCGCCGCTCGGCGGCCGCCGAGGGCAGCGGTGTCACCAGATGGCTTCCGGCATCGTCGCCGACGACATCGCAACCCCGGCTACGCAACTCGTCGACGACGATCGCCCGGCGCGGCGGCATATCGCGGCGTAATCGGCGCAGGTGCCGGGACAGATCGCCGTGGCGAGCCAGCTCGACCACCACCTGCTGACCGGCCGCGGCGGGCCCGGTGCCGGTCGTCTCCCGGTGCGACAGCACGGCTTTCGTGATCCGCGGCGGCCCCACCAGCCAGCCGATGCCCAGCACCGGCGCGAGGATCTTCGAGGTCGTGCCGAGGTGGACGACCACATCCGGGCCGAGGGTGGCCAGCAGCGGCAAAGGTGCCGTGTCGTAGCGCAGTTCGCCGTCGTAATCATCCTCGATGACCAATGCGCCGGTGCGCCGGGCGAATTCGATCAGCTCGATCCGGCGGGCCGCGGGCATCCGGGCGCCGAGTGGAAACTGATGTGCCGGAGTGCAATACACCGCATCGACGCCTGCCGGGATATCCTCGACCCGCAGCCCGTCGCCGTCCACCGGTACCGGCAGCACCCGCACACCGGCCGCACGGAACGCGCCGACCGCCCGCTGATATCCGGGATCCTCCATGGCGACCGTGGCGCCCGGCCGCAGCAGCGCGGCGGCCAGCTCACCCACCGCATGGCTGGCCCCGCTCGTCGCCAGCACCACGGTATCGCTCCCCGCGCCGAGCCCGCGATGCCGCAGCAGATGTTCGGCGACGGCGACCCGGTATTCCGGATCGCCCGCTCTATCCCTGCGCACCAACGGAATTCGGTCACCGGCCGCGCGCCAGGCCCGCCGCCATGCGGCGCGATCGATCGCCTCGACACAGGGTGCGCCCGCGCCCAGGTCGAGACAGGTGTCCTCGGGGTCCGGTTCGGTGGCGACCCGGCGGCGCTCGGGCCGTGGCGCGGGTGAGGCCGTGAGATAGGTGCCCGAGCCGTGGCGGCCCGACAGCCAGCCCTCGGCGTGCAACTGGTCGTAGGCGGCGGTGATCACGGTGCGACTCACGCCCAGCCGGGCGGCGAGGGCGCGCGAGGACGGCAGTCGATCCCCGGCGCGCAGCGGGCCCGCGGTCGCGGCGGCGCGCAGACCGTCGGCGACCTGGACCGCGAGCGGTGTGGGTGCGGTGCGGTCGATGATCAGCGGGAGTTCGTCCAGGGCGTTGCTCATCCGTAGTGGCCTGTCGGAATTTCGATGAATTGGCCATTCAAGAATGCCATTTCATCGGGGAATCTGATCTCATGACCGAGTCAGTTATCGCCCGGACCCCGCTCTCGCCGTCGCCGCGCAGCACCCTGACCCGCTATCGCGAGCGTGCTGCCGCCGATCGCGGCGATCTGGATGCGATCCTCGACGCCGGACTGCTGTGCCACGTCGGGGTGGTGCTGCACGGCGCGCCCGTCGTGCTGCCGACCGTCTACGGCCGCGACGGGGACATCCTCTATCTGCACGGTTCCACCGGCGCGGGCAATCTGCGGGCGGCGTTGAGCGGCGATGTCTCGGTGGCGGTCACGCTGCTCGACGGCATCGTCTACGCGCGCTCGGCCATGCACTTCTCCATGAACTACCGTTCGGCCGTCATCCACGGCCGCCCCACCGAGGTCACCGATCGCGAGGAACGCCTGCACGCGCTGCGCGTCATCGTCGACCACAACGCGCCCGGCGCATGGGGCATCGTCCGCCCGCCCACCAACAAGGAGATGGCCGCCACCCGGGTACTGGCCCTGGACCTCACCGAGGCCTCGGTGAAGACCCGCGCCGGGGACAGCGGCGACGATCCCGACGACCTCGACAACGGTGTCTGGGCGGGCGTCCTCCCGGTGCATCAGAGCTTCGGCGCGCCGGTACCCAACGCCGATCTCACCCCGGGCATCGATATCCCGGATTACGTGCGCGACCGGGTCGCACCGGATCGCATTCCGGCGATGGAGAGGTAAGCAAGATCACCAATTTGGTCATCCGACCTGGTTACTGCACACTAGCCACTAACTGTTGACACCGAGCGCCGGCGGGGGGATCACCGCGGCATCGAGGAGGTGGCGTATGCCGTATGCGGCCGTCGGACTGATCACTCTGGTCCTCTGGGTGTACTGCCTGATAGACGTGATCACGAGCCCGGAATCGGAGATCCGCCAACTGCCCAAGGGGCTGTGGCTGATAATCGTGATCCTGATACCCACGATCGGCGCGCTGTTGTGGTTGCTGATCGGTCGCCCGATCACGACCACGCCGCGGTCCACGACTCGGGCCTATCCCGAGTACGACCGCCCGGGTCGCTATGTCGCGCAGAATCCGGAGGACGACGAGGCGTTCCTGCGTCGTCTCCGGGAGCGCGCCGAATCCCAGCGGCGCGAGGCTCGCCGCCAGGAGGACGCCCGCCAGGCCGACCTCGACCGCCGCCGCGAGGTCGGGGACCTCTGACCCGTCACCACGGGTTCGCGGGCAGGTCGAGATCTCCGAGGACGTCGAGTCCGAGATCCCGCAGGGCGGTATGTGATCGGATGCGCGCGGGGTCGAGGCTGACCAGGGCGAGGGTGTAGCTGTGGGCCGTCCGGGAGAGGTAGGCCGACAGCCGGGTGCGGGGCAGATGTGCGGGGCTCAGGCCGGGATGGATGGCCCGGGCGGCGACGCCGGTGCAGCGATGCGGACCCAGCTGGGACAGCGAGGCGGGCAGGGCGCCGATATTGGAGCACAGGATGTCTCGTTCGCCCGCTCCGCGCGACAGCGCATGGGCCCAGCGGTCGGGAAGTACCTGAAGGATCTCCTCGGGTAGGCCGCCGGGGCTGGTCATGCGGTGTTCGTATGCGGCGCGGCACTTTTCGCGGATCGTATCCGGGGTGTCGGAGCGGGTGACCGCGATCTCGGTCATCGCCATATCGTTGTCCACGCGCGGTTCGCCGCGGGTGTCCACCGGGATGCTGGCGGTGATCGTCGATTCGCCGAAACCGCTGTCCCACAGCATCTGTGCGACCGCGTAGACGAACAAGCTGTTGGGTGTGCCGCTGCGGGCCGCGGCGGTCAGCTCCCAGTCCGCGGCCGGTATCTGGAGCACCGCGCTGTGCGTGGTCGCGTCGGAATCTTCCCGCGGCGCGGACGTGGCGGGGCGGCTCGGGATTCCGTGCCGCAGCGCGCCGAGTGTACCGCTCAGCACCGTCGACCACTGCCGTCGAGCATCCGCCCAATCGGACTGTACGACAAGAGCTTCCGTATCACTTGCGCCGCGCAGTGCCCGATCGACCGCGATCACCAGTCCGCGCCCATCGGCCAGCGCATGTGAACAGGTCAGCGACACAACCGAACTCCGGTCGGTCAGCCGCGCGGCCGACAGCCGCCAGCCGGGACCGAACTCCGGATCCAGTTCGGCGCCCTGTGCATCCGCCCACTGCCACAGCTCGTCCATCGGCAGCGGCCGCTGCTCGATCCGCAGCGGATGGGCCCGGTCGTTGTTCCGCCAATATCGGCGCGCCCCCGGTACCCGTCCCCGCACCACCCGCCGGCCCAGCGGACCCACGCGCAGTGCGGAATGCACCTGCCGCAACAACTCCGGCTCCACCGGCCCGGCGGTCCGCCACAGCCCCTGCAATGCGATCGGCGTCCCCATGCCCCGGTGCGTGCGCAGGAAGATCTCGTCGACGACACTCAATCGCGCAGGGTACACGGTCGCCATGCTGCCACGGTGCATCGCCTCAGGCGGGCCGGCCATGTCTGCCCGCGCCGGAGGCGAAGCGCTGCGCCCCGGCGAGCGCGCCGTTGGCATCGGACAGCGCGGTCATGCCGTGGCGCAATTCGTTACCGATCGCGGCGTCCTCGTCCAGCCCCCACTGCTCCAGCGCCGACATCCGATCCGAGCGCAGGCAGGTCTGCGGGAGCGCGGCCAGCTCGGCGGCGAGAGTCTCCGCGGCGCTGCGGGATTCGCCCGACTGCACGACGCGGTTCACCAGCCCCATCTGCAGCGCCTCGGGCGCACCGACCGCGCGGCCGGTCAGGATCATATCCATGGCCCGGCCCGCGCCGATGATGCGCGGCAGCCGCACCGTGCCGCCGTCGATCAACGGCACGCCCCAGCGCCGGCAGAACACCCCGAAGGTGGCGTCCTGTTCGGCGACTCGCAGATCGCACCACAGTGCCAGCTCCAGCCCACCGGCCACGGCATAGCCGGACACCGCCGCGATCACCGGTTTGGACAGCCGCATGCGGGTCGGGCCCATCGGTCCGTCGCCGTCCTCGGCCACCCGGTTGGATCGTTGTGTGCCAAGGGATTTCAGATCGGCGCCGGCGCAGAACGTGCCGCCCGCGCCCCACAGCACGGCCGCCGCGGCTCGGGGATCGGCGTCGAATTCGCGGAAGGCGTCGGCCAGCGCCGCGGCGGTCGGACCGTCGACGGCGTTGCGCGCCTCGGGGCGGTCCAGGACGACGGTGAGAACCGGGCCGTTCCGCTCGATTCGTACGCTCATGCGCTCTGTCCTTTCGGGGCCTGGTTCGGGCTCGACCATACGACGTAAACCCACCCTTGCGTCAAGAAATGAATTCATGGTTCACTTCTTGCGTGGCCTACCGCAGAACCCCGGCCGTTCAGGCCCGGCTCGACGCACAGGCGGGTGCGATCACGCACGCCGCCATGAAGGTGCTGTCCCGCGAGGGGTTTTCGGGTCTGTCGATGGCCGCCGTCGCTGCCGAGGCTGGCGTGGCGACCGGCACCGTCTACAAGAACTTCAGCGGTAAAGCCGAGTTGGTGACGGCGGTGTTCCGCGCGGTCGTCACCCGCGAGGTGGCCGCGGTCGCCGCGGCCGGCGCCGAGGGGGGTCCCGTGCAGCGGGTCACCGCCGCGGTCGAGACCTTCGCCGGTCGCGCCCTGAAGAATCCGAAGCTGGCGTATGTGCTGCTCGCCGAGCCCGTGGACGCCGCGGTCGACACCGAGCGGTTGCGGTTCCGCCGCGCCTTCGCCGAAACCTTCGAATCCGCCGTCGCCACCGGCGTCGCGAATGGCCAACTGCCACCGCAGAATCCGCGTACCACCGCCACCGCCCTGGTCGGCGCCATCGGTGAGGTCCTGGTCGGACCGCTGGCGCAGGCGCTCGAGAGCGAATCGGTGGTGCCCGAACTCGTCGCCTTCGCCCTGCGCGCCCTCGGACTGCACGAATAGGAGCTCCACATGCCCACCCACGAAGTGTTCAATCAGGTTCCGGACATCGTTCCGTTCGACTTCTCCCACAATCCGGCGCTGATCGAGGGCCTGCACCGGGAGGGCGCCGGCTGGGCCGAGGCCGAGGTGCGCGAATTGGGCGCTCTCGCAGGCGGTTCGCAGGCGCAGGAATGGGGGCGGCTGGCGAATGAGAATCCGCCGGTCCTGCACACCCACGACCGCTACGGCAACCGCGTCGACGAGGTCGAATTCCATCCGCACTGGCATCGGTTGATGGAGGTCGCCGTGGCGCACGGGCTGCACGGCACCCCGTGGGTCGACGACCGCCCGGGCGCACACACTGCCCGCGCGGCGAAGTTCGCCACCTGGGGCATCGCCGATGCGGGCCATATGTGCCCGATCTCGATGACCTACGCCGTGGTTCCCGCGCTGCGGCACAATCGGGAGCTCTCGGCGCGGTTCGAGCCGCTGCTGGCCTCGCGCACCTACGACTACGGCCTGCGCGAGCCGTCCTCGAAGGCCGGTCTGATCGCCGGAATGTCGATGACGGAGAAGCAGGGCGGATCCGATGTCCGCGCCAACACCACCACGGCCACACCGCGATCCGACGGCACCTATCGCGTCGTCGGCCACAAGTGGTTCACCTCGGCGCCCATGTCGGATATGTTCCTCACCCTCGCCCAGGCGCCCGGCGGACTGTCCTGTTTCCTGCTGCCGCGGGTGCTGCCCGACGGCTCCCGCAACGCACTACGGCTGCAACGGCTCAAGGACAAGCTCGGCAACAAGTCCAACGCCTCCTCGGAGATCGAATACGAGGATGCGGTCGGCTGGCTGGTCGGCGCGGAGGGCGCGGGCGTGAAGACCATCATCGAGATGGTCAACATGACGCGACTGGACTGCGTGATCGGCTCGGCCACCGGAATGCGGACCGGCGTGGTCTTCGCGGCCCATCATGCCCGGCATCGAGAGGCGTTCGGCGCCAAGCTGATCGATCAGCCCGCCATGCGCAATGTGCTCGCCGATCTGCTGATCGAATCCGATGCCGCGACCACGGTCATGATGCGTCTGGCCGGTGCCACCGATCGCGCGTCCAGCGATCCGGCTGAGGCCGCGCTGCGGCGAATCGCGTTGGCGGTCACCAAGTATTGGGTGTGCAAGCGGGCGCCCGTCCATGCGGCCGAGGCGCTGGAATGCTTCGGCGGCAACGGATTTGTCGAGGAATCCGGTATGCCGCGGCTGTATCGCGAGGCGCCGCTGATGTCGATCTGGGAGGGTTCGGGCAATGTCGCCGCCCTGGATGCGTTGCGCGCCATGGGTCGTCAGCCCGAGACGGTCGAGGCGTACTTCAACGAGGTGTCGCTGGCGCGCGGTGCGAACCGTCATCTCGACGATGCCATCGACCGAATCGGCAAGGAGCTCACCGATCTCGGCGAGATCCAGTACCGCGCCCGACGCGTCGTGGAGCTGATGGCGCTGGTGCTGCAGGGCGCACAGCTGGTGCGCCACGGCCACGCCGCGGTCGCGGATGCGTTCTGCGCCACTCGGTTCGGCGGTGACTGGGGTATCGCCTTCGGCACCCTGCCGACCGGTGTGGACATCGGCGCGATCCTGGAGCGCGCGTACGTCTGATCCCGGCGGGGCTACTGCTTGAGCAGCGTCGCGACCTGGATATGCGGCCAGTCGATCGGCCGCGCCGGATCCGGTCGCGGCCCTGCGGGAAAGCGCAGGGTCGTGCGCTGGCTGTATTGCAGCTGCAGCGTTTCGACCCCGTCGGGTCCGCTCAGTGTCTCGACCCAGAAGGTGGACGACAGCTTCGTGGCCTGGGCGTTGGCGGTGACGAAGCCGATATTGCGGATATCGTCGAGGCCGGTGCGCACATCGAGTGTGGTGGTGTGGACGATCGTCAGCTCCTTGAGCGCGTCGGTGAGCAGGACCGACGGATCGCGCAACGCCTGTTCGGGCACATCGGGCGGCAGCCGGACGTCCGGCGGCGGGAAGGATCCGTCGCCGAAGGTGAACCCGACCGGTGTGGTGTCCAGCGGCGGGATATCCGGCGCACCGGCCACATCCGGGAGCGGTGTGCCCTGTGCCAGCAGTACGCTGCCGTGCGGCACGTTGGCGGTGCGCACGATCGTCGCCACCGCGATCGGCACGGTCGTCGGCGGGACGAACAGCCACATCCCGGTCTCCACGTGCAGCGCCTCATTGGTCCGGGCATCGCTGACCTGTTGCAGGTAGTGCAGGCCGCGCAGGACGATATCGTCCTGGTTGTTGCCCCGGCCGGGAATCGGCGCGCCGATCTCGGTGAAGGTGAGAGTCTCGCGAGTGGCGTTGATCCGCAATCGATACGGCGCGCCGCCCCGATGATCCGGTAGCTCCGCGACACTGAGGCCGGAACCCATCCAGGTGCCCGGCAGGTCCTGCAGCGGACCCAGGTCTGCGGTCGAAAGGAATGCGGGCGCGGCGGCGCGCAGTCTGGTCGTCATGGTTCCCCCGGTGGTGAAGTCTCCTTCTTATCCAGGATCACAGTGCCGGGCGCCGCGGGCACGCCCCCAATTCCATGCCCCGGTTTCCGCTGTTCCGAATCAGGGGGACGCGGCGATGCGACTCAGCGCTGCGCGCGGTACCAGCGGATCAGGGCATCGGTCGAGGAATCCGATTGCGGCTCGGGATCTTCCGCCGAGGTGAGCAGCGGCGCCATCTCCAGGGCCTGCTGTTTGCCCAGCTCCACGCCCCACTGATCGAAGCTGTCGATGCCCCAGACGGTGCCCGCCACGAACACCTGATGTTCGTACAGGGCGATCAGCTGGCCGACCACCGACGGTGTGAGCTGCCGCGCGAGAATCGTTGTGCTGGGCCGGTTTCCGGGCATCACCTTATGCGGCACCAGCAACGGATCGGTGCCCTCGGCGGCGATCTCCTCGGCGGTCTTACCGAAGGCGAGCACCTTGGTCTGCGCGAACAGATTGCTCATCAGGATGTCGTGCATGCTGCCGGTGCCGTCGCGGGTCGCCAGATCGTCGGTGGGACGGGCGAATCCGATGAAATCCGCCGGGATCAGCCGGGTGCCCTGGTGCAGGAGCTGATAGAAGGCGTGCTGGCCGTTGGTGCCGGGCTCGCCCCAGAAGATCTCGCCGGTCGAGGTGGTGACCGGGGTGCCGTCGGCCCGCACCGATTTGCCGTTGGACTCCATCGTCAGCTGCTGCAGATAGGCGGGGAAGCGGGCCAGATCGTTCGAATACGGCAGTACCACACGGGATTCCGCGCGGAAGAAGTTCGAGTACCAGACCCCGAGCAGGCCCAGCAGCACGGGCGCGTTCGCGGTGAGCGGCGCGGTGCGGAAATGCTCGTCGACCGCATGCATCCCGGCCAGGAATTCGGCGAAGCGCTCCTTGCCGATGGTCGCCATGACGGACAGGCCGATCGCCGAATCCACCGAATAGCGGCCGCCGACCCAGTCCCAGAAGCCGAACATGTTCGCGGTGTCGATGCCGAAGGCCGATACCCGCTCGGCATTGGTGGATACCGCGACGAAATGCTTGGCGACGGCCTCCTCGCCGAGGGCGGCCACCAGCCAGCGGCGCGCGGCGGTCGCGTTGGTGAGCGTCTCGAGCGTCGAAAACGTCTTGGACGCAACGATGAACAGAGTGGTCGCGGGGTCCAGCCCGGTGAGCTTCGCGATCAGATCGGCGGGGTCGATATTGGAGACGAACCGGGCCGAGATGCCGGCGTCCGCGTAATGCCGCAGGGCCTGATGCACCATCACCGGACCCAGATCGGAGCCGCCGATGCCGATGTTCACCACCGTCGCGATCCGCTCGCCGGTCGCGCCGCGCCATTCGCCCGACCGCAGCGCATCGGTGAATTCGCCCATGCGACGCAGCACCTCGTGCACCTCGGCGCCCGCGTCGGCGCCGTCGATGGCCAGCGCCGCACCGGGCGGCAGGCGCAGGGCCACATGGCCGACCGCGCGATCCTCCGAGGTGTTGATGTGCTCGCCGCCGAACATGGCATCGCGGCGGCCCTCGACATCCGCCACCTCGGCCAGTCGCACCAGCAGATCGACGGTCTCGCGGGTGATCCGATGCTTGCTGTAGTCGATCCGCAGATCCGCGACCGCGACGATCAGCTCGCGCCCGCGATCGGGATCCTCGGCGAACAGATCGCGAAGATGCCGATCGGCCAGGGCCGCATGGTGATCCCGCAGTTTCCGCCAAGCCGCCGTCGCGGCGATGTCGCTGCTCACGTACGCCAAGATTACAGCCCGCTGAAGACCCGCGCAGGCGATGTCGCTGGCTCGGTCGGTTGGCCGAGATTACAGACTGTCGGGAAGCCGGGTCGTCTCGCGACGATTGTCGGCACCCTGGGGCACGGGTGCGGCCTAGGGTGGAAACCATGGTGTCCGAAAGTGAACTTCTCGCGTCCGTACCCACACAGCTCTGGATCGGTGGGCCGGTGGATGCCACCGGTGGTGCCACCTTCCCCGTCGAGAATCCGGCCACCGGCGAGGCGCTCACGCATGTCGCCGACGCCTCGCCCGCCGATGCCGTGCGCGCCCTCGACGCGGCCGTCGCGGCGCAGGACGCATGGGCCGCGACCCCGGCCCGCGAACGTGGCGAGATCCTGCGCGCGGTCTATGACCGAATTATCGCGCGCACCGAGGATTTCGCGCTGCTGATGACCCTGGAGATGGGTAAGGCGCTGCCGGAGAGCCGCAACGAGGTGCGCTACGGCGCGGAGTTCTTCCGCTGGTTCAGCGAGGAGGCCGTGCGCATCCACGGCCGCTATCAGACCGCGCCCACCGGCGCCGGCCGGATCATCGTGCACAAGCAGCCGGTCGGTCCGTGCCTGGCCATCACACCCTGGAACTTCCCACTGGCCATGGGCACCCGCAAGATCGGCCCGGCGCTGGCCGCGGGCTGCACCATGATCGTCAAGCCCGCCTCGGCCACGCCGCTGACCATGCTGCTGCTGGCCCAGCTGTGCAGCGAGGCCGGACTGCCCGACGGCGTGCTGTCGGTCATCACCAGCAGCCGTTCCGGCGCGGTCACCGAGCCGCTGATCAACGATTCCCGGCTGCGCAAGCTCACCTTCACCGGATCCACCCCGGTCGGCAAGAAGCTGGTGGAGAAGTCGGCGAACAAGCTGCTGCGCACCTCGATGGAACTCGGCGGCAACGCCCCGTTCGTGGTCTTCGAGGATGCCGATATCGACGAGGCCGTCAAGGGGGCGATGCTGGCGAAGCTGCGCAACGGCGGCGAGGCGTGCACCGCGGCCAACCGCTTCCACGTGCACAACTCGGTGCGCGCGGAGTTCACCGAGAAGTTCGCCGCGGCCATGGCGGATGTGAAGCTCGGCGCGGGCGCCGATCCGGAGACCACGCTCGGCCCGCTGATCAACGAGGAGCAGCTGACCGCGGTCAGCGAGCTGGTCGAGGACGCGGTGGCCAAGGGCGCGCAGGTGCGCGTCGGCGGCAAGGCCCCCGGCGGCCCCGGCTACTACTACCCCGCGACCCTCCTGTCCGAGGTCCCCGCCTCGGCCCGCATCCTGAGCGAGGAGGTCTTCGGCCCCGTCGCCCCCATCGTCGGCTTCGACACCGAGGAACAGGGCCTGGCCGCCGCCAACGACACCGAATTCGGTTTGGTCGCATACATTTACACCCGCGACCTCGACCGCGCCCTGCGTGTCGCCGAGGGCCTGGAAAGCGGCATGGTCGGCGTCAACCGAGGCGTCATCTCCGATCCCGCCGCCCCCTTCGGCGGTGTCAAGGAATCCGGCTTCGGCCGCGAGGGCGGCTCCGAGGGCATCGAGGAGTACTTGTCGACCAAGTACATCGCGCTGCAGTAGGCCACCACGCAGAGACAAAACAACCGCCCCGGGGTGGGTTCACCCGGGGCGGTCTGAGTTCGTGGTCCTAGTGGCCGAGGCGGCCGCGGCCGAGGCGCAGCAGGAGCATGGCCAGGGTATGGCCCTCCTGGCCCAGTTCGCTGAAACGCTCCAGCACCTTCATCTCGCGGGAGTGCACCAGGCGCGGGCCGCCGTTGGCCATCCGGGTGCGGCCGATCATTCGCGAGATCTCGGTGCGCCGCTTGATGGCCGCCAGGATCTCGGCATCGAGCCGGTCGATTTCCTTGCGAAGCTTGTCGATCTCCGCCTCGCTGCTGGGCAGCGCGGCGTCGGAACCGGTCGCGGTCGTAGAGGTGCTCATACTTTCTCTCCTCGTGTCAGAACTTCGATCGGCAGGCGGCCCCGACCCGTTACCGATCGGTTCTTTCACCGTGAATCAGACCCGGTGGGCCTTCATTGTTCCCCGTCGATTGTGCCGCTCAAGTGCACGATCGGTGACCGGAATCGCCGGTGGTCACCCCAACAGCAGAGGACGCGTGAGCGCTGGTCATGTGGCCAGTCTGCCACGGGCCATAAGCGAAGCAAAACAGTTTCGGTTGAGAGGCCGCTGAGAATGCACCGGAACTACATCCGTGTCGGTGTCCGCCGGTAGCGTGGATGAACGATGGATACGACGGTGGCTGACAAGGCGCGGAGCGGGCGCGCACAGGACAGGGATCGAGACGGCGCTGCGGCGGCCGAACGCCTGCTGGAGGGCCTGAACCCCCAGCAGCGGGCGGCGGTTCTGCATGCGGGTTCGCCCCTGTTGATCGTGGCGGGTGCGGGCTCGGGCAAGACGGCGGTGCTGACCCGCCGCATCGCCTATCTCCTGGCCGCCCGGGGGGTCACGCCCGGCCAGATTCTGGCCATCACGTTCACCAACAAGGCCGCCGCCGAGATGCGCGAGCGGGTGGCGAGCCTGATCGGCCCGCGCGCCGCGAGTATGTGGGTGTCGACCTTCCACGCCAGCTGCGTGCGCATCCTGCGCACCCAGGCCGCCCTGCTGCCGGGGCTGAACTCCAACTTCTCCATCTACGACGCCGACGATTCGCGGCGCCTGCTGGCCATGATCGGGCGCGATCTGGATCTGGACGCCAAGAAGTACTCGCCGCGCCTGCTGTCCACCGCCATCTCGAATCTGAAGAACGAGCTCATCGATCCCGAAACCGCCACGGCCGATGCGGAATCCGACGAGAGCGAGCTGCCCCGCATCGTCGCGCGGGTCTACGCGGAGTACCAGCGGCGGCTGCGCGCGGCCAACGCCCTGGACTTCGACGATCTGATCGGTGAGACGGTCGCGCTGCTGCAGCACCACCCCCAGGTCGCGGAGTACTACCGCCGCCGGTTCCGGCATGTGCTGGTCGACGAGTATCAGGACACCAACCACGCGCAGTACGTGCTGGTGCGGGAGCTGGTCGGCCATCATCTGCGGCTCGACGACGCGGATGCCGGCGCGGCGGCCGCCGATCCCGACTTCGCCCCGGCCCAGCGCGGCGACGCCGTGCCGCCGAGTGAGCTGTGTGTGGTGGGCGATGCGGATCAGTCCATCTACGCCTTCCGCGGCGCCACCATCCGCAATATCGAGGAATTCGAGCGCGACTTCCCGGATGCGAAAATCATTCTGCTGGAACAGAACTACCGCTCGACGCAACACATCCTGTCCGCGGCCAACTCGCTGATCTCGCGCAACGAGGGCCGCCGGGAGAAGAAGCTGTGGACCGACGCCGGTGACGGCGATCTGATCGTGGGCTACGTCGCCGACAACGAGCACGATGAGGCGTCGTTCGTGGCCCGTGAGATCGATCGACTGGTCGACCAAGGCGATTGCAACTACGGCGATGTGGCGGTGTTCTACCGCACCAACAACAACTCCCGCGCGCTGGAGGACATCTTCATCCGAATGGGGCTGCCGTACAAGGTGGTCGGCGGCGTGCGCTTCTACGAGCGCAAGGAGGTGCGCGATATCGTCGCCTACCTGCGGGTGCTGGAGAATCCGGACGATGCGGTAAGCCTGCGGCGCGTGCTCAATACGCCGCGCCGCGGCATCGGCGATCGGGCCGAGGCCTGTGTGGCCGTACACGCCGAACAGCACGGGGTCGGCTTCGCGCAGGCCCTGCGCGCGGCCGCCGAGGGTCAGGTCGCGCTGCTGAATACCCGTGCGCAGCGGGCGATCTCGGGTTTCCTCGAGCTGCTCGACGAGATCCGCGCGGCCGGTGAGCAGGACGATGTCGAGTTCCCCGACGTCGGCTCGGTGGTGGAGGCGGTGCTCGACAAGACGGGCTACCGCCTGGAGCTGGAGTCCTCCGACGATCCGCAGGACGGTGCCAGGCTCGACAACCTCAACGAATTGGTCAGCGTCGCACGGGAATTCAGTTCCGAGGCGCGTAACAGTGTGGAGGCCGCCCGCGCCGAGGGCCTGCTGCCCGAGGCCGGTGAGGGCGAACCGGATCCGGGCTCGCTGGCGGCATTTCTGGAGCGGGTCTCACTGGTCGCCGATGCCGATCAGATTCCCGACGAGGGCACCGGAATGGTCACGCTGATGACCCTGCACACCGCGAAGGGGCTGGAGTTTCCGGTCGTCTTCGTCACCGGCTGGGAGGACGGGCAGTTCCCGCATATGCGCGCGCTCGGCGATCCGGCCGAACTGGCCGAGGAACGCCGACTGGCCTATGTCGGCCTCACCCGCGCCCGGCGGCGGTTGTATCTCACCCGCGCGGTGGTCCGCTCGGGCTGGGGTCAGCCGGTCTCGAATCCGGAATCGCGCTTCCTGCAGGAGATTCCGGGCCATCTCGTCGACTGGCAGCGGCTCGAGCCCGCGAATTCGCCCCAGGCGCGCGGTCTGCGCCGCCGCGGCGAGGACGAGGGCATGGACCGGGATTGGACCCGCGGCGACGGCTGGTCCGATCAGCGCCCCGGCGTGCGCGATCGCGGACCGCGCCGCCCGGCCCCCGCGGCCGCGGGCAAACGCAACAACACCGATCTAGTTCTGGCGGTGGGCGACCGGGTGACCGACGACAAGTACGGCCTGGGCCGAGTGATCGCCGCCGAGGGCTTCGGCTCCCTGGCCACGGTCACCATCGATTTCGGCACAGCGGGCAAGATCCGCCTGATCCCCCAATACAGCCGCACCCTGGTCAAGCTCTAACCGGACGCGGGAACCTCGCACCGGTTCCCGCGCTTCGCACCCCTTCCAGGCAGCTATAGCGGGTGCGAGGTGCGGGAACCGGTGCGAAGGTTTCGGCGCGTCAGTCGCGTTCGGGGCCGAGGGAGATGCCGCGGGAGGCGAGCCAGGGGAGCGGGTCGATCTTGTCGACGCCGTTGAGCCAGACCTCGAAATGGCAGTGCGGGCCGGTGGAGAAGCCGCGGTTGCCGACGGTGGCGATCTGATCGCCGGCCATGACCCGCTGGCCCACCGAGACCGTGGCGGTGTCGACGTGGCCGTAGACGGTGATGGTGCCGTCGTCGTGCTTGAGCCGGACCCACATGCCGAAGCCGGAGGCGGGCCCCGCGTCGAGGACCGTGCCGTCCTCGACGGCGTAGATCGGGGTACCGATGGGGGCGGCGACGTCGACACCGAGATGCTGGACGCCCCATCGGGTTCCGAAGCCGGAGGTGAAGGTGCCGCTGGCGAACTTGGTGAACAGCGGCCGCAGCTTGGCGGCCTCCTGTGCGGCGAGCTCGGCCGCGAACTGCTGGCCGTGCTGCAGGATGTCCTGGAACTGGCTCGCATCGGCCACCGGTGCCACATTGAGCACCTGGGGGGTCTGTGCGCTCGCGGTATCGGTGCTGACCGCCTGGGCCGCGATCTCGTGCACCTGTCCGTCGGCCTGGTTGAAATCGGCGGTGGCGGTGTGTTGCCCTCCGCCCGACTGCATTCCGGCCTGTCCGGCGGCGACCACCGCACCCGCGGCGACGGCCAGTACGGCCGCACGGCCCTTCATCGCGGCCGGGGGCGGGGGCATGCGATGCGCACCGGAACGCCGGGCGCCGAGCTTGTTCGAGCGGCCCGCCACGCCGTCGGTGCGAGCGGTCTTCTGTGGCCACGCCTCTCCGAGCCGGGCGATATCGAAAGGCTCGGCCTCGTCGGCCGGATAGTCGTAGGCGTCGTGCTGATCGTCGGCCTCGGCCGAATCCCATGCGTCCCACCCGGAGTCCTGGGTCGCGTCCCACTGCGCGGGGGATGCGTCGTGCCAGGAGTCGAGGTGCTCGGTCTGCGGCTCGCCGGCGTATCCGCCGAACGATCCGGCGTCGCCGAAATACGGGTGATTACCGAAGGATTCGCTCTCGGGCCGATAGCGTCCGGCCGACTGAGCGCGGGAACTGTGTTGAAAGAGGCCGTTGCTCATCGATGCGATTCCGGTTTCGATCGGAACCGGTCGGTCGACAAGTCGCCTGCGGAGCGGCACTCTACCTGCGGAGCGCTGTGCTGCAACAAGTCTGCCGTCCTCCTCGTCCCATGACCCCAGTCGTGACCGTGCTGTGACATCGACCGCACCGACGGTAACGAAACGATTGCAGGTCGGCAAGCGCTGAGGACCATCTAGCCACACATGTGAGATTCATCACGGTAGCAGCACGGAATATAGAACTGTGCTGCGGGCAACCGCACGTGGTGCGTCTACGACGAATTGTCGTATAAATCCCGTCGCGCCCGCTCACCTGCCGCACGGTAGAAACCTACTCGCGAGTAGTCTTGGCCAGGCGTTTTGGGGATGCGGATGTAGTCCCGTGACCTGCGCCACTTAGGCTGTATGCGGCTGATTTCGCATCCATGTGACTGATTAGAGTCCGACCCGACCCGCCTCCGACGACGGGCCGCCAACAAAGTCGTTGTCACAACAACGCAGACGAGACGGTGAGTACATGGATCTCTTCGAATATCAGGCGAAGGAGCTCTTCGTGAAGCACGGAGTGCCTTCGTCGGAAGGCCGGGTCACGGACTCGGCCGAGGAAGCCCGTGCGATCGCGGCCGAGATCGGCAAGCCCGTGATGGTCAAGGCCCAGGTCAAGGCCGGCGGCCGCGGTAAGGCCGGTGGCGTGAAGTATGCCGCGACTCCGGATGACGCCTTCACCCACGCCCAGAACATCCTGGGCCTGGACATCAAGGGCCACATCACCAAGAAGGTGCTCGTCGCCGAGGCGAAGGACATCGCCTCCGAGTACTACATCTCCTTCCTGCTGGACCGCTCCAACCGCACCTACCTGGCCATGTGCTCGGTCGAAGGCGGTATGGAGATCGAAGAGGTCGCCGCCACCAAGCCGGAGCGCCTCGCCAAGGTTTCCGTCGACGCCGTCAAGGGTGTCGACCTCGCGTTCGCGCGCTCGATCGCCGAGCAGGGCCACCTGCCCGCCGACATTCTCGATGCCGCCGCCGTGACCATCCAGAAGCTGTGGGAGGTCTTCATCAAGGAAGACGCCACCCTGGTCGAGGTCAACCCGCTGGTCCGCACCCCCAACGACGAGATCCTGGCCCTCGACGGCAAGGTCACCCTCGACGAGAACGCCGAGTTCCGGCACGCCGATCACGCCGCCTTCGCGGATATCGACGCGACCGATCCGCTGGAGCTCAAGGCCAAGAAGAACGACCTCAACTACGTCAAGCTCGACGGTGAGGTCGGCATCATCGGCAACGGCGCCGGCCTGGTCATGTCGACCCTGGACGTCGTCGCCTACGCCGGCGAGAACCACAACGGCGTGAAGCCGGCCAACTTCCTCGACATCGGTGGTGGCGCCTCGGCCGCCGTCATGGCCGCCGGCCTCGATGTCATCCTGGGCGACGCCCAGGTCAAGAGCGTGTTCGTGAATGTCTTCGGTGGCATCACCGCCTGTGACGCGGTCGCGAACGGCATCGTCGGCGCGCTGCAGACCCTGGGTGACACGGCCGCCAAGCCGCTGGTCGTCCGCCTCGACGGCAACAAGGTCGACGAGGGTCGCAAGATCCTCGCCGACTTCAACCACCCGCTGGTGACTCTCGCTCAGACCATGGACGAAGGCGCCGACAAGGCCGCCGAGCTGGCCGCCGCCAAGTAAGGACACGAACATGTCTATCTTCCTGAACAAGGACAACAAGGTCATCGTCCAGGGCATCACCGGCGGTGAGGGCACCAAGCACACCGCACTGATGCTGAAGGCCGGCACCAATGTCGTCGGCGGCGTCAACGCTCGCAAGGCCGGCACCACCGTGTCGCACGTGGACAAGGACGGCAACACCGTCGAGCTCCCCGTTTTCGCGAGCGTCGCCGAGGCCATCGAGAAGACCGGGGCCGACACCTCGATCGCCTTCGTGCCCCCGGCTTTCTCCAAGGACGCCATCATCGAGGCCATCGACGCGGAGATCCCGCTGCTCGTGGTCATCACCGAGGGCATCCCGGTGCAGGACTCCGCGTACGCGTGGGCCTACAACGTGGAGAAGGGCAACAAGACCCGGATCATCGGCCCGAACTGCCCCGGCATCATCACCCCGGGTGAGTCGCTGGTCGGCATCACCCCCGCCACCATCGCGGGCAAGGGCCCGATCGGCCTGGTCTCCAAGTCCGGCACCCTGACCTACCAGATGATGTTCGAGCTGCGGGACTTCGGTTTCTCCACCGCCATCGGCATCGGCGGCGACCCGATCATCGGCACCACCCACATCGACGCCATCGAGGCGTTCGAGAAGGATCCCGAGACCAAGCTCATCGTCATGATCGGCGAGATCGGCGGCGACGCCGAAGAGCGGGCCGCGGCCTACATCAAGGCCAACGTCACCAAGCCGGTCGTCGGCTACGTCGCGGGCTTCACCGCCCCCGAGGGCAAGACCATGGGCCACGCGGGCGCGATCGTCTCCGACGGTGCGGGCACCGCCCAGGGCAAGAAGGAGGCCCTCGAGGCCGCCGGCGTGAAGGTCGGCAAGACGCCGTCCGAGACTGCCGCGCTGGCGCGCGCGATCCTGGAGAAGGCCGCCGTCAACGCCTGATTGTCCCGGCGGAAAGCGCAGTGGGACAACGAAGAATTGGTTGAGGCCGCCCCTGACGCAGGGGCGGCCTTCGCCGTGCGTGCCTCGCAGGCACCACGATTCGGCTATTAGCCGGGGTTAAGCCCGGTTCGGCGAATCGTGACCGGATCGCCCGAGTGCAGTAGCGTCGAGAGGGCATCCAGCCGTGTAGACCATGAAGGACTCGATAGGAGACGACGCCATGTCATACCCGACCGGGGGCTCCGGGTACAACGCACCCACACCGACGCCCTCCTCCGCACCCAGCTTCGGCCAGCAGCCGACGGGCGGCGCCGCCGCTGGATCCGCGACTCCGGAATCGAGTGCGAAGGGGCTGCCGTTCTATCTGACCGTCGGCGTCGCCGCACTGGGCGTCATCAACTTCCTGCTCGGATTCACCTCCTATGCCACCTTCAAGCCGGGCGACGGCTCGGGGCTGGGGCTGCGGATTCCGGAGCAGACCGCGAGCTTCTTCACGGCCGGTGGCATCACGCCGCTGCTGGCGCTGCTGCTCCTGGGCGGTCTGCTCGCCGGACTTTCCGTGCTGCCCAAGCAGAATTGGATCGGCGCGGCGGCCGCCGCGGCCGGTGCCGGATTCCTCGGCCTGCTGTTCCAGTCGTTCACCCTCGGCGAGGGGTACAGCCTCGCGTGGGGCGCCTGGGTGGTGCTGTTCCTCGGTCTGGTGCAGACCGCGGCCGGTGTGTACGCAGTGTTGCTCGAGGGTGGCATCCTGACCCCGCCCGCGCCGAAACCGGCTGCGCCGCAGGGCGGATTCGGCGGTCCGGGTGGCTATGCTCAGCAATCGGCCTACGGTCAGAACCAGCCCGGCCAGCCGGGGCAGTTCGGCCAGAACCCGCCCTCCTACGGACAGTACGGACAGCAGCCGACCTATGGTCAGCAGGCCGGACAGCCCTATGGCCAATACGGTCAGCAGGCGTCTTACGGTCAGCCGGGTCAGCAGCCCTACGGCCAACAGTCCTACGGCCAGACCCCGCAGTACGGTCAGACCCCGGCGTATGGCCAAGGCGCCCAGCAGCCTTACGGTGCGCAGCAGCCGCGTCCGCAGCAGTCCTCCAGTGAGGATGTCGCCACGCAGCACTTCGGCGCCGCGCAGTCCGGGCAGTCCTACGGCAGCCCGAGCTACGGTCAGCCCGCCCAGTCGACTCAGCCGCCCACCCAGGCCAATCCATTCGGCGGCGAGCAGCCCGCCAATCCGGCCGCGGACGCCACCAAGGCATTCCGTCCGGAGGACGACACCAACCAGTAATCACCGTCGATCGTCGGCGAGTCGGGTCGCGAGCGGCGCGCCTGACTCGTCGGCGCTCGCGAACCTGCCACGCTGAATTCCCATGGGCACGCACACGAGTGGACCTCCGACTCGGCGCCCGCGGTGGACGGTCATCGGGAGGGTCTGGTGAGGTCGTCGTTGGTCAGGTGGGATGACTCCGGGCAGCGGCGTGTCGATTCGCCGGCACCGCCCGGCGAGCCGAATCGGCCCGAGGACAACATCTTTCTCTCGCTCACCCCCGAGCGGGCCAAGGTGCTGCTCATCGTCGCGGCGCGCACCTCGAGTTTCACCGTGATCGTCATCGTGGCGCTGGTACTCGCGACGCTGCTCGCCGCGGGCAGCGGTCTGACGGGTGCGTCGGGTGCGATCGCGGCCGGTTGGCTTGCGGTGCATCAGGTTCCGCTGGTGATCGGGACCACCTCGATCGGGCTGTTGCCACTGCTGCCGACCGGGCTGGTGGTGTGGTTCTCGGCGCGTGACTGCGCCCGAGCGGTGGAACCACGGTCCTCGCGCGCCGATCTCGGCTGGATCGTCGGCGCGTCGTTGTCGGGTCCACTACTGATCACCGCGGTCTGTCTGGCCGTGGCCGAGGACGCCTCCTCGGTGGTGGAATTGCAGCCGCCGAATACGCTGGCCGCCTTCGGCTGGGTGGGCGGTCTGCATCTGCTGGCCGCCGGTGCGGGCATCCTGAGCCGACGGCCCGAGCTGATCACCGGCTACCTGCCCGGGTGGGCGCTGTCCGGCGCGCGGGTGGCCCTGCGCGCGATGCGGCGACTGCTGGTCTCCGGTGCCGTGCTCACCCTCGTATCGTTTCTCGTGCATTGGTCCCGCCTCGGCGAAACCTATCGGGCCGCGGGCAACTTCGCGGGCGTGCTCGGCCTGACCGCGCTGTCGCTGGCCTATCTGCCCAATGTCGTGATCGATGCGACGAGCGTGCTGGTCGGCGCCGATGTGCACCTCGGTGCGGGGTCACTCGGCGTGTTCTCCGTTGTGGGAGCGCGAATTCCGGCGCTGCCGGTGCTGGTGGCCGTGCCTTCGGGTCCCGCGGCCGCGTGGTGGCCGGTGGTGCTGCTGATTCCGGCCGCGGTGGGTGTGCTGGCCGGAGTCGACTGCGCCCGCGAATCCGACGACCGGCTCCGCACCCCCTGGGCCACCCTGACCGCCGCCGGTCTGTCCGCGCCGGCGGCGGCCGTGCTGGGCGGCCTGGCCGGTGGCAGGGCGGGTTCGTTCGGCGATCTCGGGCCCACGGTGTGGCTGTTCGCGGGGGCGACCCTTGTCTGGATGGCCGTCGCCGGATATCTCGGCCTGCTGGCGACGCAGTGGTATCTCCTCGCGCCCGCGGCCGTCGCCGACACTTCGCCCGACGACGATTACGACGATTCGGACGGCTACGACGAGTACGCCGCCGACGACTACTCCGATGACGAGTACGCGGACGAGGATCCCGGCGAGGACTACACCTTCGAGGCCTACGATCCCGACTCCGCGGTCGTCGACGGTGAGCTGATCGAGGAGCCGCTCGCGCTGTCGACCGTCGCCAGTGCGGCGAAGACCGCCGAAAACACCGACATTCTCGACGCCGAAGTGGTAGAGGCGGACCTGCCGGACAGCAACGAAGTGGACGGTCGTTAGGCTCTAACGCGGCGGCCCGGCTTCTCCGCCGCCATCCCGCACCGCCGCACACAGGGAGTAGAGCGCTGACGACCCCGCCCGCCCAGTTGGTGCCGCCGACGGCGCCCGCATCCGTCGTCGTGCTCGCCTCGGGTACCGGCTCGCTGCTGCGCTCGCTGATCGAGGCCACCCGGGATGCGAAGTATCCGGCCCGGATCGTGGCCGTCGGCGTCGACCGGGATTGCGCCGCAATCGAACACGCGCGCGACGCCGGCATCTCCCATTTCCGGATCGCGCTGGGCGAACATCCCGACCGCGCGGCCTGGGACGCCGCCCTGACCGCGGCCGTGACCGCCTACGAACCCGATCTGGTGGTGTCGGCGGGCTTCATGAAGATCCTCGGACCGACGTTCCTGGCGCGCTTCGGCGGCCGCATCGTCAACACCCACCCCGCGCTGCTGCCGTCCTTCCCGGGCGCGCACGGGGTGCGCGACGCGCTCGCCTACGGCGTGCGCGTGACCGGCTCCACCGTGCATCTGGTCGACGCGGGCGTCGACACCGGACCGATCCTCGCGCAGGAGGCGGTGCCGGTGCTGCCCGACGACGACGAGGACACCCTGCACGAGCGGATCAAGGTCGTCGAACGGCGGTTGCTGGCGCAGGTCGTCGCGGCCGTCGCGACCCGAGGCATTGTCTCCGATGGACGAAAGGCAGTTATTCCAGATGAGCGAGTTCTCCGGTGAGTGAGCGCAAGCCGATCAGCAGGGCGCTGATAAGCGTCTACGACAAGACTGGACTGGTCGAACTGGCCACCGGCCTGCACGCCGCGGGCGTGGAGTTGGTGTCGACCGGCTCGACCGCGGCGCGCATCGCCGACGCCGGAATTCCGGTGACCAAGGTGGAGGACCTCACCGGCTTCCCGGAGACCCTGGACGGCCGGGTGAAGACCCTGCATCCCCGGGTGCACGCCGGAATCCTCGCCGATCTGCGCAAGCCCGAACATGCCGCGCAGCTGGCCGAATTGGGCGTCGCCGCATTCGAACTGGTGGTGGTGAACCTCTACCCGTTCACCCAGACCGTCGCGAGCGGGGCGACCCCGGACGAATGCGTCGAGCAGATCGATATCGGCGGCCCGTCGATGGTCCGCGCGGC
This sequence comes from Nocardia sp. NPDC051570, assembly GCF_044454005.1. NCBI lineage: Bacteria > Bacillati > Actinomycetota > Actinomycetes > Mycobacteriales > Nocardiaceae > Nocardia > Nocardia sp. NPDC051570. The sequence continues at coordinate 300,311 of NZ_JBITDI010000010.1, forward strand.
GGCGAAGAACCACCCGTCGGTCGCGGTGGTCGTCGACACCGGTGACTACGACGATGTGCTGACGGCGGTGAAGTCGGGCGGCTTCACCCTCACCGAGCGAACGGGCCTGGCGGCCAAGGCATTCCAGCACACCGCAAGCTACGACGTCGCGGTGGCGAGCTGGATGACCGGCGTGCTCGCGGCCGATCCCGAAGCGGCACAGCGGTTCCCGTCCTGGCTGGGCGGCACCTGGACCCGCGAGTCCGTGCTGCGCTACGGCGAGAATCCGCATCAGGCCGCCGCGCTGTACGTCGACGAGTCCGGCCCGGCGGGCCTGGCGCAGGCAAAGCAGTTGCACGGCAAGGAGATGTCGTACAACAACTACACCGACGCCGATGCCGCCTGGCGGGCCGCCTGGGATCACGCCGCGCCCGCGGTCGCGATCGTCAAGCACGCCAACCCCTGCGGCATCGCGGTCGGCGCCGATATCGCCGAGGCACACCGCAAGGCGCACGCCTGCGATCCGGTCAGCGCGTTCGGCGGCGTGATCGCGGCCAACCGCGAGGTGACCGTGGAGATGGCCGAACAGGTCGCGGAGATCTTCACCGAGGTGATCGTGGCTCCCGGCTACGCGCACGGCGCGGTGGAAGTGTTGCAGCGCAAGAAGAATGTGCGCATCCTGGTGGCCGACGAGCCGGTACGCGGCGGTGCGGAACTGCGCCCGATCAGCGGCGGTGCGCTGCTGCAGCAGCGCGATATCCTCGACGCCGAGGGCGACGATCCGGCCAACTGGACCCTGGTCTCCGGCGATCCGGCCGATGCGGCGACCCTCGCCGATCTCGAATTCGCCTGGCGCGCTTGCCGTGCGGTGAAGTCGAACGCGATTCTGCTTGCGCACGACGGTGCTTCGGTCGGCGTCGGCATGGGGCAGGTCAACCGGGTGGACGCGGTGCATCTGGCGGTGCTGCGCGCGGGAGATCGGGTCGCGGGGTCGGTGGCGGCCTCCGATGCCTTCTTCCCGTTCCCGGACGGTCCGCAGCAGCTGATCGCCGCGGGCGTGAAAGCCATTGTGCAGCCAGGTGGTTCGGTGCGCGATCAGCTGACCATCGATGCCTGCCGGGAGGCCGGCGTCGCGATGTACTTCACGGGCGCGCGCCACTTCGCGCACTGAGCAGACATCGAGGGCCCCTGTGCGGACGCGGTCTCCGCACAGGGGCCCTCGCCATCCAGTCGCCGAGCCATAGCCATCCCGACTGCCAGGTTTCGTCATCCCGGCGCGTGCACCGGGTGCCTCCAGAGCAGGGAACGTATCACCTTCGCAATGGCCATGCGGAAGACAGAAAAGCTATAACCGCAGCGCAATACTCAATTGTGAGTTACATCACTGTGAATTCTCGGTGCGCTCGTATTCATCTGGCGCTGAGCACCTTTCGGTTGCCCAGCGGTTGCTTCAACGGGATCTCCAAGGTGCCGAATACGGCGATCATTGTGCACATCCGCCCGGCCGCCTCCGGCAGTGTGCCGGCCCGCAACTCGACCGTTACCGTGCTGTCGGTCTCGGTCGTACTCGCGTCCACGCCATAGCATTCCGGCGAGCCGATCTGGAAGTTCACCGCGATCCGATCGGGCGCCACGGGCGTCCAGCTGTCGAACGGGACGGGGCGTGGGTTGACGATCGCGGGGTTCGCGGTGAACGGGCGACCGGGCTGCGGAGTCGTCTGTTCGGTCGGAGTGCTCGGGCCCGAGGTCGGATTCGCGCTCGTATTCGGTTGCGTGCCATCGTTGTTCGCGTGGCCGCAGCCGGCGGCGAGCAGCGTGAGCAGGGTGGCGACGGCGACGCCCGCGCGACGCGATCCCGAGAGGGGTTTCATGGCGCCCCACCCTAGTAGGTCCGGCCGGGGCCCGGTCGCGGCCGTCTGGGACCCGACAGTGAACTTTCTACAACGACTGCGCGGAACCGGTGCGTTCCGGGCTACTCGCCAGTAGTGTCTGCAAATGATGAGCGAATGCAGTTCTGCGCCGTCGACTTATGAGCAAGCGAACCCCTGTCCCGAAAGGACCCTCCGATGGGCGACACGCTGAACGTAGGCGATGAACTCGGTCTCGGCCAATCCCTCCAGGGTGGTGCGTACACCCTGACGCTGCAGAACGACGGCAATCTCGTGCTGTCCGAGCCCGGCGGCGTCGTGTGGGCGACCAACACCCATGACCAGGGTGTCAAGCGCGCGGCCCTGCAGAACGATGGCAACTTCGTGCTGTACAAGGACGGCGATGCGGCCTGGGCCACCGACACCAACGGTAAGGATGTCGACCGCCTGATCGTGCAGGCCGACCGCAATGTGGTGCTGTACGCCAAGGACGGCAGCGCGGTGTGGGCCTCGGACACCAAGACCGATAATCCGATCCGGGTCGAAGAGCCGGTCGCCGCCCGGGCCGCCGAACAGGCGCCCGCCCCGCAGGCGCAGACCTACACCGTCGAGCCCGGCGACACCCTGTGGGCCATCGCCGAACGCTTCTACGGCGACGGCAACCGCTACGGCGATATCGCCGCCGCCAGCGGCGTCGACAACCCGGACGCCATCGATGTGGGCCAGGTCCTGACGATCCCGTAGGTCACCGGAAACGACGAGGCCCCGGCGCTCCACGCGTCGGGGCCTCGAACCTTCTCACGTTCCTGGGCGCATCGTTCTCGTGTTCCCGGACTCTTCCCTCTTTATGGTCCCGGCATGCTTCCCTCTTTATGTTCCCGGCATGCTCTTCGCCGGGATCAGCGGCTAGTGAAGGGCAGCAGGGCCATCTCGCGGGCGTTCTTCACCGCGATGGCGACCTGGCGCTGTTGCTGGGGGGTGAGGCCGGTGACGCGGCGGCTGCGGATCTTGCCGCGGTCGGAGATGAATGTGCGCAGCAGGTTCACATCCTTGTAATCCACGGTCTCGACGCCGGCGGCGATGAGCGGGTTCTTCTTCGGGCGGCGCGCCTGATCGGCACGGACCTTCTTCGATGGTGCTCGCTTCACTGGCATGTCAGTATCCTTTCTCGGCACGAGCTCTGGGCCCTACGTGGTTACGCAGGCTGCCGCCTTCGGGCCCTGACCGCTCGTGCCCGGGGTTCCTTCTCACTCACGAGATCTGCGGAGGTCTACCAACTCGATTTGTGCACACCGGGCAGCTCCCCTCGGTGGGCCAGCTCACGCACCCGGACCCGGGAGAGGCCGAATTTGCGGAGGTGCCCACGGGGGCGTCCATCCGTGGCGTCCCGATTGCGCAATCGTACCGGACTGGCATCGCGCGGCAGCCTCTGCAGGCCCCGCTGAGCAGCGGCTGTGACAATCTGCGCCGCCTGCGGCGTCGCGGGTTCGCGGCCCCTGAGGCTCGTTTCTTCCCTCCTCCGCTCCTCCGCTTCGCTCCCCCGCTCCGTCAGTCCAGAAACGAGCCGGGCCGCGAACTGCGGGTTGACGTAGGCCAAGCGGATGGCCTCCTTCAGGGCGGCGCGACGCTCGGCGTAGCGGGCGACGACGGCCTTACGGTGCTCGTTGCGATTGATCTTGGACTTCTTGGCCATTCAGCGCTCCTCGCGGAAATCGACATGCCTGCGGACGACCGGGTCGTATTTGCGCAGCACCATGCGGTCGGGATCGTTGCGCCGATTCTTGCGGGTGATGTAGGTGTAGCCCGTGCCCGCGGTCGAGCGGAGTTTGACGAGGGGCCGAATCTCGTTGCGGGCCATCAGATCTTCTCTCCCCGCGCGCGCAGCCGCGCGACGACCGCCTCGATGCCGTCGCGATCGATGGTCTTGATGCCCTTGGCCGAGACCGTCAGCGTGATGCGGCGGCCCTCGCTGGGCAGGTAGTAGGTCTTGCGCTGGATGTTGGGATCCCAGCGGCGGTTGGTCCGCGTATGCGAATGCGATACGGACTTGCCGAAGCCCGGCTTACGCCCGGTGACCTGGCAGTGTGTCGACATTCCTCCTCCTATACAACATGACAATCGTTTTCGACAACGCTCGCTCGACACTGTAGCGTGATCCCGAAGTAAATGAAAATCATTGTCGAAAGGGGTTCCGGTGGCATCTCATCCCGACCGCCGCACGCCCGTCGTGGTGCTGGCGGGCCTCCCGGGTCCGGCCACGACCGGTGTGGACCATCTGGCGCGGATGCTTCGGGACGCGCCCGGCACCGTGGTGGTGCGCCACGATCTGACGGAGCTGAGTGCAGGGATTGTCCGTCGGGCTGTTTGGTCCAACACGTCGGAGGTTCGCGGCCCGGCTCGTTTCTGGACTGACGGAGCGGGGGAGCGAAGCGGAGGAGCGGAGGAGGGAAGAAACGAGCCTCAGGGGCCGCGAACCCGCGCCGCCGAAGGCGGCGCAATTAACACAGCGTCGTGCACCCTGCGTGCCGATCTGCTGCCGTTGCTATGTCTGCTTGCCGCGCGGGATTCGGTGCGGCGCATCGTGATCGCGCTCGATCCGGCCTTCGAGGCCGAGGCGGTCTGCCATGCCGTCGAGCATGTGCCGGTCGCCGGGGTGCTGGGCCGGGTGGACGGTCCGGCCGGGCGCGATGTGCGCATCGAGGCCGTACTGACCTGCCTGGATGCCCGGACCTGGTTGGCCGACGCGCTGAGTGGCGACAGCCTCGCCGAGCGCGGCCTGGCCGATGCCGACGATGAGCGGACCGTCGCACAGGTCACCGTCGGTCAGGTCGAATTCGCCGATGCCGCAGTGGTTCTCGGCGTCGACGCGGTGACCGTGCACGAGCGGGCGCAGCTGGGCGCCGTACTGGAGCGGCTGATTCCGCGGGCCCCGGTGGCCTGGGTGGGTGATTCGAAGATGTTGAGCCCCGGCGAGATAGCGGATCTGCTGAACCGTCTCCCGGCCGATTCCCGGCGCGGCCGGATCTTCGACGCACATGCTCCGCTGCTGCGCGGACAGCCGCCGCTGGATGCCGAATCCGGTGTGGCACTGGTGGAATTCGCCACGAATCGGCCGTTTCATCCGGGCCGGTTACATGAGGCCCTGGATGTCCTGTTCGACGGCGTGGTCACCGCGCGCGGCCGGATCTGGCTGGCCACCCAGCCCGACGAGGTGGTGTGGCTGGAGTCGGCCGGTGGCGGGCTGCGGGTCGGTAGCGCCGGGCGATGGCTGGCCGCCATGACTCCGGGCGAATCGGCGGAGGCCGACCCGGATCGCCGGGCACTGGCGGCGCTGCGCTGGGACGAGTGGTCCGGCGATCGCGATATCTCGCTGGCCATCCTGACCTGCGACGCCGATCCGGACGAGATCCGTCGTGCCCTGCACTGGGCCCTGGTCGACGAGGCCGAACTGCTGCTGGTGCGCGCCGCGCCGGAGTTGGTCGCGCGCTGGGACGACCCGTTCGGCGATTGGCACGAAGACCCTTGTGACACAAGTGAACCCAGCGCCTCGCTGGTCGGCGAGCAGCGCGCGAAGGAAAGGTAGGCCCGTGAAATCAGGCATTCATCCGGATTACCATCTGGTCGTATTCGAGGACGCGAGCACCGGTAAGCGCTTCCTCACCCGATCCACCGCGACGGGCCTGCGGACCGTCGAGTGGTCCGACGGCGAGACCTATCCGATCATCACCGTCGACGTCACCTCCGATTCGCATCCCTTCTGGACCGGCGCGAACCGCCTGCTCGATACCCAGGGCCGGGTCGAGAAGTTCGAACGTAAATACGGCAAACGCCTTCGCGCCCAGGCGGATTCGGCCGCACCGAAGGAGGGCTGAGCCATGGCGGTGCCGAAGCGACGGATGTCGCGGGCCAATACCCGGAGCCGGCGGGCTCATTGGAAGGCGACGCCGCCGGATCTGGTTCCGGTTCGGGTCGACGGGGTGGTGCGCCGGATTCCGCGCCGATTGGTCGCGGCCGTGCGCCGCGGGGTGATCGATCCGGAGCAGCTGTAGCGGCGGATGTGCTGGATATGCGGGCTTACAAGACTGTTCGGTCGGTAATGGATGGGCGAATATGGCTTATTTGTCCAGATTCAGCGACGGAGTAGTTACCGATCCGCCCCGAGTAATCGAGTCGACCGCGAGAAATCTCGATAGCGAGAGAATAGCTGTATCCTGAATTACCTACGGCTGGTTGGTTATTCAGGAACAGAAAAGTCTGCTCGAAGTGATGCTTTCGTGTCCCGGCGCCGGTACCCTCGTGCGGGAGGGCGGGTTCTTCCGGAGCATCGGAAGAACCCGCTCATCGCCACTTCTGCGCCCGTTCGGGCGTTTTCCCGGTTACCGCGCATCGTCATCGCCGCCGTGCCCGGGCCGCGGCAGCTCGTCGAACAGGGCCTCCAGCCGGGTCAGCCCCTCGGTGACGACGGTGGCCGGACCGGACAGTAGCGACAGCGGCCAGGGCCAATGATGCTGCGACAGCTCCTGGACCTGTGTGCTCAGCTCGGCGGTCGCCGCCTCCAGATCGCTGATCTCCGTACGCAATTCGGCGATCTGCGCCAGCGCCGCCGCTAGGGCCTCCACCAGCGAACGATTGTCGCCGTTCGTATCGACGCCCAGCTGCGGCCAACCGGCCAGGCCGGGTCCACGCAGCTGGACCTGGATATCGCGCAGGATCGCGTCCTGTTCCCCGGTCACATCCGGTTCCTTTCCCTCGATGAAGTCCCATTGACCGAAATCCTCGGTCTCGGCCTCGTTCACATCGCACACCACGCCCGCGACCAATACCTGCCCGCCGGTCTGGGACAGCTGTCGACGCTGCTCGACCTTGCCGCCTGACCATGCCGTGGTCTGCCAGGCCCAGCGCGCCGAACCGGCGTCCAGTGCGCGGCTCACCGGCCAATAGCCGCCGTAGAGACCGGTATTCGCGCGGCCGAGCACGCTCGCGGCGCCGTCGAGATAGGCATCGATCGCGGACTGCTGTTCGGCGGTGGCGTCGAAATCCGCGGAGAAGTAGATCGGCCGATCCGTGCGCCCGCCGCAGCGCAGCACTTGATCCAGCGCCGCGCGGGCATCGGTCACGCCCGCCGCGTAGCCGTCGAGCATGCGCGTGGCCGTCGTCTCCCAATTCGACACGATCGAGACCCCGTACGCGCGCAGGTCGGCCGCCTCCTCGGGTGTCAACAGCTTGTCCGGCAGCGTCGCCCCGCCGGGCGACAGATAACGAACCACGAAGTCGTACCCTGCGGCCCGGATGGCGCTACCACCCGGCCGAGCCGCGGCGTAGTCCAAGCCGAAACGCATGGATCCCACTGTAATTCGCAGGCCGAGGACTCGCTGGCGCATGAGGGATTCGGCACCGCGGGCGGGCGGCCCCGGAGTGTCGACTCGCGGTACTTGTCGGCGAGGGCTGGTTCACTACTAGCAGGTGTGTGATCGACGTCACTTTGCTGATCGATTCGCGAGTGCTGGTGGTGGACGGCAGGGAATGGAGAGGACGATGTCTGTTCGGCGGGAACCGTGGCCGGAGGGGACGCCCAGTTGGGTGGATTGCCAGGTCGATGATCCGATCAAGGAGAGCGAGTTCTACGCGGGGTTGTTCGGCTGGGAGATCCGGGGCGCGGGGGAGGATGCCGGGGGTTATCTGATGGCCATGAAGGATGGCGAGTCCGTCGCCGGGATCGGCCCGAAACCACAGCCGGGAATGCTCTCGGTGTGGACGACCTATCTGGCCGCGGGCGATGCCGATGCCGTCGCGGAGCGGGTGGTCCGGGCCGGCGGGCAGGTCATGATGCCGCCGTTCGATGTGATGGACGCCGGTCGCATGTTCGTCGCGGCCGATTCGACCGGTGGCATGTTCGGGGTCTGGCAGGCCCGTGCGCATCACGGCGCCACCGTCTTCAACGAACACGGCACGTATTGCTGGAACGAATTGCACACCAGGCAGTTCGAGGCCGCGGAGAAGTTCTACGCGGACGTCTTCGGCTACACCTATGAGCATGTCGGCGACGGCACATCGATGCGCTACGCCATGTTCACCCCACCCGATGCCGAACGGGCCGTGGGCGGAATCAACGACGACACCCTGATGCCGGGCGAACCCATGCCCAGCTACTGGCTGACCTGGTTCCAATACGACGACGTGGACGAGGGTCTGGCCCGCGCCGGTGGACTCGGTGCCGCGATCATGATGCCCGCGATCGATTCCCCGGTGGGCCGGATGGCCATCGTCGCCGCCCCGCAGGGCGAGGCCTTCGGCCTTCTCGACACGAATGTGCGCGTGGGGGAGATGTGATACCTCGAGAGCGGGCTGAGTGTTTGCTGTGCTCTCGGTGTGGCCAGATGGTCCGAATTTCCGGCTTCTTAACAAGAACGGCACAATCTTGGCGATTTGCTGACGGGTCTTGTTACCAAGACGTAATAATAGCCAGACAGCATGCTTGAGGGTTCGATTTGTAGCCTGCGCGCCAGAGGTTGGTGGCGCCCCCTGCTGAAGGAAGCTTTTCTGATGAGGTTCACGAAGTTAGCCGCGACGTCGGCGCTGGTCATCGCGGCTGTCGGCATCTCGGCCGGCACGGCCTACGCCGATGTCCCCTCGACGCCCGCGTCGAATTCGACCCTGCAGACCGATCTCCTGCCGGGGATTCACTACAAGGCCAGCTTGGTTGATCATTCGGTAGTCGTCAGCACCGACAGCGGGTCCATGGCGGCGCGCGACGGTCAGTTTCAATTCCTCGATGGCAGTGGCCAGGTGGTTGCTGCTCTGCCGCTGAGCTATCAGCGGGGCGGCCAGAGCTTCCCGATCGCCGCGGCGGTCGACGGCCACACCGCGACGCTGACCCCGAGCACCGACCCCGCGCAGGCCACCCCGGTCGCCGCGCAGGTTCCGGATCTGCGCAATGTCGATGCCACCGCCAACCCGAACTTCAACCAGGCGGTGAGCAACCTGTCCAGTGAGGTGGCGATCGGCGTGGCCATCGGCACCCTGATCGGCACCGCGATCGGCGCGGGCATCGGCTGCATCGCCGGTGGCGTGGTGGCGGGCGCCGCTGGCGCCGCGGTCACCATCGGCACCCTGGCGGTTCCGGCCGCCCTCGGCGGCTGCCTGGTCACCGGCGCGGCGCTGGCGGCCATTGGCGCGGTCGCGGGCACCATCATCATCGGTGGTCCCGTCACGGCGGTGGCGCTGTTCCAGTTCTTCGCGGATCTGGCGACCCCGCCGGCTCCGACTCCGTCGAAGTAACCGAGCCGCAACGGAATTCGGGCCGGATCGCCTTGGCGATCCGGCCCGAACACGTTCTCGCTCAGGACGATTGCGATACCAGGGGACGACGCCTCGTGCGCGGCTTCGTCGTCTGCGCGGCGCGGGCGCTGCCCGATCGATCCGGCGCGACCAGCACGGCGGTGATCGGCACCGCCAGCGACAGCGTGCCCAGTACGAAGACCGGCACGAACAGGGTGAACAGATCGTCGCCGGCGGGTTGGCGCATCGCGGGATCCATCCGCACCCGCACCCCCGTCAGGCCGAGGTAGTGCAGCGTGCAGATCAGGAATGCGAACCCCAGCGCGGCGCCCGCGAGCGTGATCAGGGTGCGCGGCCGGGTCGTGGTGATCAGCAGCAGCGCCGCCGCGGCGATGGCCGTCACCGTCGCGCCCAAGGCCGCCAACGGATTCAGCGTGACCGAACCCTGCACCCGAATCGCGTCCATGCCGAGTAGATGCATCGACCCCAGCCCGAGACCCATCACCGCGCTGCCGCCCGCGAGCCTGCGCACCGAGGGTGAGCGACCGGCGACGAGCAGTCCGGCCAGCACCGAGACCACCGCGAGCACCGCGGCCAGAGCCACCTGCCAGACGTCGTATCGCAGATCGCCGTGTGGCACACCGACACCTAGCATGTTGACGTAGACGGCCAGCCATGTACCCACCGCGCCGATCGATACCGCAGCGGCGGTCAGCCACACCAGCCGGAACTTGGCCGTCACCGACAGCATGGACTGCCGGATACAGGCCAGCCCGACCAGGGCGCCCGCCAGCGAAACCCCCAGCGACAGCACCAGAACCCACAAACCCATCGTGAAGTAACTCACGAGACGCCCTGTCCGACGGACTGCCGCTGTGCCGCCCCGAGTCGCTGGATCGCGTATTCGGTGACCGCGGCCAGCGCCCCGCGCACCTCGCCCGCGTCGCGGGCATCGATATCCACGATCGGCACACCGTCGCGGATCGACAGGGCTTCGCGCATCTCGGTCACCGGGAACCGCGGCGCCTCGGGAAAACGGTTGACCGCCACCAGGAACGGCAGCCCGCGGGCCTCGAAGAAGTCCACCGAGGCGAAGCTGTCCTCGATGCGGCGGGTATCTACCAGCACCACCGCGCCGATCGCGCCGCGGATCAGGTCGTCCCACATGAACCAGAACCGCCGCTGTCCGGGCGTGCCGAACAGGTACAGCGCGAGATTGCCCGGCAGGATGATGCGGCCGAAATCCATGGCGACCGTGGTGGTTTCCTTGTCCGGGGTGGCCGACAGATCATCGACACCGTCGGAGACCCCGGTCACCATGGCCTCGGTGCGCAGCGGCACGATCTCCGAGACCGCGCCCACGAAGGTCGTCTTCCCGACGCCGAATCCGCCCGCCACAACGATTTTCGTGGAGGCTGTCCGGCCGTCGATGTCCACGGAGAACGGATTCGGCTGTGGTAAGCCCGGATTCGGCGAAGGCGGGGAGGGGGGTAGGGGATTCTGCTGCGGCATGAAGGAATTCTGGTACGGTCCTGGTGCTTTGGGCGGGAGGGGGGAATTCTGGCTGGTCGCAGTGCGTTTCGGTAATCCGGGTTCAGAGGGCGCGCAGTCCACGCAGGGTCCTCTCCATCAGATCGCGGCGCTCGTCGAAGCTGGCGTATTCGCTCAGCGTGGTGTGTACCCGCATGGTCTTGGCCACAACCAGATCGCCGATCACGACCCGGACCATGCCCAGCGGCCGCTGTATATGGGCGGCGATCTCGGCCACCGACAGCCGGGCCGTTCCGAGCCGGAGGATGTCGGTGCGGATATCGCCGTGCGGCCAGTCGAATTGGTTGGCGTACGGCAGGGTTTCGACCACCGCCTCGAGCGGCAGCTCGACGGCGGGTTCGGTCCGACCCGCGGTCAGTGCATAGGGTCGGACACGTGTGGTTGGCCGGCCCGAGCCGGCCCCGAGGGAACTCGACATCGCACTCTCAGACCGCCGAGCGGGCCGTAGCCTGCACGGCCGAACCGACTCGATCCGACAGCAGCGCCATCTCGTAGCCGATGCGGCCGATGTCGTGCTGCTTGTTCGCCAGTACCGCCAGATGGGAACCGTTGCCCACACTCATCACCAGAAGATAACCGCGTTGCATATCCACGATCGACTGCATGACCTTGCCGCCGTCGAACAGTTGGGCCGCGCCCGAGGACAGGCTCGCCAGGCCGGCGGTGACGGCCGCCAACTGCTCGGCCCGATCCGTGGGTAGGTGCGGGCTGGTGGCCTGTAGTAGCCCGTCGGCCGAGACCAGTACCGCGTGGGATACGCCCGGCACATCGCGCGTGAAGCGGGTGACCAGCCAGTTCAGGTTTTCATCGGTTCCGGTGGGAGTCTGCTGGGTGTCGGTCATGCTGAGCCTCCGTCGTAGTGCTGAGCATCCGCACGTCCGCTGCGGACGCCGCTCAGATGTCTGGACAAGTTGGTGCGGATCTCCTCCGGATCGGGGGCACCGGATCGTGTCGTGGTGGACAGGCCGCCGGGCACCAGCTGCGCGCCGGGGCGGCGGATCGGCAGACCACCCTCGGTATGCCGGGCGGAGGCGGGACTGCTGGCCTCGGCCGCGGCCGCCCAGCCCGCGTCGGCGGAGGAGGTCCATCCGTTCCCGGGTCCGCTCGAGGAGGGTTCGACCAGCCATTCCGAGACCATGCGCTGGTAGATCGGCGATTCACCGCGGTCCGGTTCCGGTTCGGCGGTCGAGGAGGCGAAATCTGGTGCGGCGACGTCGGATTCGGACGACACGGAATGACCGGCCCGGCCCGGCGGATAGTCGGCGGTCTCGGCCCAGATATCCAGCGGCCGCACGTCCGGCTCCCGATCGTGGTGCCCCGCAGCCGCTTCGGTGGGCGTCACCCGATGCGTGAACGCCTCATCACCGAAAGCGCCCCCGCCTCGATCCTGCCCCCAGTCCGCCAGTGCGAAGCCATCATCCGCCCGACCGGTTCCCGAACCCCACCGTGCGAAACCCTCATCCACGTGGTCCGGCTCGGGATCGTGTTGCGTGAAGATGTGGCTCGGGTGGTCCGGCTGGGAATCGTGTTGTGTGGAGCCGTAACCGGGCGGGTCTGCCTCGGAATCGTGTTGCGTGAAGTCGTAACCGGGCCGGTCTGCCTCGGGATCATGTTGCGTGAAGTCGTGGCCCGCTCGGTCCGGCTGGGAATCGTGTTGTGTGAAGCCGTAACCGGCCCGGTCCGGCTCGGAATCGTGTTGCGTGGAGCCGTAACCGGCCCGGTCCGGCTCGGAATCGTGTTGCGTGAAGCCGTAACCCGCCCGGTCCGTCTCCGGATCGTGTCGAGTGAAGACATCGTCCGCCCGGACGGGGGCCGAATTCGGGTGGATGAACTCGTCGTCCGCATCGGCCGGGTCCGGATCCCGTGGTGTGAAGGGATCATTCGGTTCGTCGGGCTCGTGCGATGCGGATTCGGCCGGCTCGGGCGCGGATTCGGCGGGGGCGCGGTGCAGTGGTGTGATCACGCCCTCGCCGAAGGCGGATTCGCGGTGGGTGAACAGCTCGCCCGTGCTGCGGTGGGTGAACAGTCCGTCGGTGAGTGCGGGGGCGTGATCGTCGGGCTCGTGCGGGGCGAACAGGTCGTCGGCCGGGATCGGGGGGCCGAAGTCGGCGGCCTCGCCCGGACGGCGCTGGGGCAGTTCGGTTTCGGGGCGGGCGAACAGGGCCGTGGTCTCCGGGTCGGGGACGGCGGTCAGAAGTGTGGGGCCGATCGGGCTGGGGAAGGGGGCGATGATCGGTTGCGGGCCCGTCGCGGATTCCGGCAGCGGGGACACCAGGGCGTTGGGCAGATGCACGCTGGCCGTGACGCCCGGCTGTGGGCCCGCGGTCGCGGTGCGGCGCAGGCTCACCGTGACCGTATGTCGCTTGGCCAGCCGGCCGACCACGAAAAGACCCATGCGGCGGGCGGTTTCGACGGTCACCTCGCCACCGGAGGCCAGGCGCTCGTTGATCGCGCGCAGATCCTCCGACGACATGCCCAGCCCGCGATCGGTGATCTCGATGAGATAGCCGCCGTCCACCGCACGGGTCACCGACACCGCGACCGGGGTGTCGGGCGGCGAATAGCGCAGCGAATTGTCGATCAGCTCGGCCAGCAGATGTTCGATATCGACCGCGGGCTCACCGGCCACGATGCCGTCGGGCACCGTGCCGATCTCCACCCGCTGATAGTCCTCGACCTGAGAGACCGCACTCCACAGCATGTCCGACAGCGGCGTCGGCGGCAGCAGGCCGCGGCGCAGCGCGGTGCCCGCGAGCACCAGCAGGTTGTCGCCGTTGCGGCGCATGCGGGTGGCCAGATGGTCGAGCCGGAACAGGCTCTGCAGTCGGTCGGAGTCGTCCTCGTCGCGCTCGAGATCCTCGATCAACCCCAGCTGCTGTTCCACCAGCGATTGGCTGCGCCGCGACAGCGTCTCGAACATGTTGCCGATCTGCAGCCGCAGGCGGGCCTGTTCGGCGGCCAGATGCAGGGCCTGGCGGTGCATATCGTCGACCGCGCGGGCCAGCTGACCGATCTCCTCGGTGGTGTGCACATCGACCGGCACGATCTCCGGCGTCGCCCCGCCCTCGCGCACGACGGCCAGCTCGGCGGGCAGATCGGTGTGGGCGACCTGCAGCGCGTCGCGCCGCAGCCGCCGCACGGGCACGACCAGCGAGCGCGCGACCGCCAGCGCCAGCGCGAGGCCGACGAGCAGCGTCACCACCACCAGCGCCACATCGCGCAGCACGTTGGTGCGCGCGTCGATCGAACGATGCGACAGCCCGGAATCGATCTGCGTGGCAAGCTGATCGGTGGCCTGGTTGTAGGTATCGGCGCTGGTCCGCATCGAATCCGCCACGCCGGGCACGGTGATCGGCTCGACCGCGTTCTGGCTCAGCGCGGCCATCCGGATCTGCAGCGCCCCGAGCAGCACATCCGGTTTGACCGCGGTATCGGGTGCCACCTGGACGTAGTGGTTGATCATGGTCTGCTCGGCGCCGGTGGCACTGAGCACGCGGGCCAGGGTGGCCGGATTGTTGCCGATCTCACCGGCACTGATCAGCAACTGCTGCTGGGTGAACTGCCGGCGCGCGGCCGCGATCGCGCCCAGCTGACCGAAGTAATGCTCGATCGCGGCGTCCTGCGGGGTCGGCAGTGCGGTGAGCGCGGTGCTGACATGGCGCGAAACCTCATCGGCCTGTTGGCCGATCGCGGCCGGGGTCGTGGCGCGCGGATTGTTGCGCAGGGTTCGCCCGGCCTCGAGTGCCTGATTCAATTCGGCGAGGGCGCGTGGTTCGCCGTTGGTCACCTTCAGCGTCGACTGCAGCTCGGCCGATGCCTGATCGAACCGGGTCGAGGCCTGGTCGAGGGTGGTGTCGGCGACCCGATCGCCGCCCGCGACGACCGCGAGCTGATCGGCGGCCGCGGCGAAGGCGAGCGTGGGGCGGATGATCCGTGCCTGCTCGCTCGCGGTGTCGAACTGGGCGATCCGGCCGAGTTCGTCCTTGATCCGTAAGACGGCGAATGTCGAGGCCAGGAGGACGGGCAGCAGCAAGACGATGCCGACCTTGCTGGTCACGGACAGGTTGGACAGACTCCTCTGCCATGGCCGCGGTGCAGTGCCCATCCCGCTTCAGTCGCCTCCACTCGCGCAATTGCCCCGGGCCCCGACCACGCTGCCCGAGGCCCCGCTCACGAGAGGCGCCTTCCCCGGTGGGTGTTCGAATTCGCACTCATGAACTGTCGACCGTACTGGTCCAACGGGTTGAGAACCAACTAGAGGTCTACTTTTACCGCAGGCAACATACCGTGTGAACACCGTCGCGGCAATTCGATCGTTCACGCCGTGGTTCGCCGAAATTCGCTGTACGCAAGCACTTTCGTCGCCGGTCGAAAAGGAAAGGGCACCTCGCGACCCGAACACGCAGGTCATCCCGGCGGATACACTGGCGTGTCGGATGTTTGCTTCTCAGTCGACTCTCAGTCGATACGGTCAGACTGGTGGCTATGCGCATTCTGGTAGTCGACGACGACCGCGCGGTTCGCGAATCGCTGCGACGGTCGCTCACGTTCAACGGCTACTCCGTCGATCTGGCGGTGGACGGGGTCGATGCTCTGGACAAGGTGTCCGCGGGGCGGCCCGATGCTCTGGTTCTCGATGTGATGATGCCGCGGCTGGACGGGCTCGAGGTGTGCCGCAGACTCCGCAGCACCGGCGACGATCTGCCGATTCTGGTTCTTACCGCCCGCGATTCGGTCTCCGAACGGGTAGCGGGTCTCGACGCCGGCGCCGACGACTATCTGCCCAAGCCGTTCGCGCTCGAGGAACTGCTCGCGCGCCTGCGCGCCCTGCTGCGCCGCACCACCGTCGATTCGGCCGTGGAGGCCTCGGAGGCGATGAGCTTCGCGGATCTGTCGCTGGACCCGGTCACCCGCGAGGTCACCCGCGGCGAACGGTCGATCAGCCTCACCCGCACCGAGTTCTCGCTGCTGGAAATGCTGATGGCCAACCCGCGCCGCGTGCTGACCCGCAGCCGGATCCTCGAGGAGGTGTGGGGTTACGACTTCCCCACCTCCGGCAATGCGCTCGAGGTCTACATCGGATACCTCCGCCGCAAGACCGAGGCCGAGGGCGAGGCGCGTCTGATCCATACGGTGCGCGGTGTCGGTTACGTGCTGCGCGAGACGCCCCCGTAGGAGCGCCGTCACCGTGGGAAGAACCAATCCGCGCCAGCCGATGATCCCGGGATTCGATCCCTCGGCCGACGGCATCGAGATGCGTCCGCCGACGCCGCTCACGAGTTCGGTATCGCTGCGCTGGCGAGTCACGCTGCTGGCCGCCTCGGTGGTGTTGGTCGCGGTCGCGCTGACCTCGATCGCCGCCTATGCGATGGTGGCGCGATCGCTGTACGCCGATGTGGACAAGCAGCTGCAGGCCCGGGCCGCCGGCATGATCAGCAACGATCTCGACCAGCTCGACTATCAGCAGGTGCTGATGCTGGGCAGCCTGTATTCCAGCGATGTGTCCATCGCCCTGCACTATCCGGGTACCTCCGGCTGGATCGCGCTGCCGCGTCAGTACGATCCGCCGATCGGGGAGTCGGAGAATGCGGTGGCGCGCGGCGAGGCCAAGTTCTCGCTGCGCACCAGCAAGAATCAGCGGGTTCTGGCCGAGAAGATGAAAACCGGTGCCACGCTGGCGATCTGGGAGCCGCTGCAGCCGACCAAGGATGTGCTGGATCGGCTGGCGTGGCTGCTGTTCGTGGTCGGCGGCTGCGGGGTCGTGGTGGCGGGCGCCGCCGGCGCCGCGGTGGGTCGCACCGGATTACGGCCGATCGCTCGGCTGACCGCGGCGACCGAGCGGGTCGCCCGCAACGAGGATCTGACGCCGATCCAGGTCACCGGCGACGACGAATTGGCTCGGCTCACCGAGAGTTTCAATGCGATGCTGCGCGCGCTGGCCGAATCCCGGGGGCGGCAACGACGCCTGGTCGCCGATGCCGGGCACGAATTACGTACGCCATTGACGTCTTTGCGCACTAATATGGAACTGCTCATCGCCTCGTCCCGCCCGGGCGCACCGGCGATTCCGGAACAGGACATGGCCGAACTGCGTGCGGACGTCATGGCGCAAATCGAGGAATTGTCCACGCTGGTGGGTGATTTGGTGGACCTCGCGCGGGAGGACGCCCCGGAGACCGTCTATGAACAGCTCGATATCGGCGAGGTCGCCGAGCGCGCGCTGGAACGGGCGCGCCGCCGTCGCAGCGGCATCGAATTCGTCGCCGAACTGCGTCCGTGGTTCGTCTACGGACACGAGGCCGGATTGGAACGAGCGCTGCTCAATGTGCTCGACAATGCCGCGAAGTGGAGCCCATCCGGGCAACAAGTGCGCGTCGCCATGCGCGAAACCGGTCCGGGTCTGCTGGAATTCGCGGTAGACGACGCCGGGCCGGGTATTCCCCCGCCCGAGCGAGAGTTGGTGTTCGAACGCTTCTATCGGACCACGGCATCGCGGTCGATGCCGGGCTCCGGGCTGGGACTCGCCATCGTCAAACAGGTGGTGACGAAACACGGAGGGACGATCACAATCGACACGTCCGATCGCGACGGCGCGCTGATCCGCATCGTGCTGCCCGGTATGGGTGCTGTGCCCATAATCTCGGAGAACTGATAGGGCCGTCTCAGTCCGCTCTCAGTCGTGGTCATCAAGCTGGTCGACAGACTCGAGGAGAAACGAGGGAAATGACCGAGCAATCGAAGGACAGGCGCGACGAGCCGACGGCACAGCAGCCGGAGGCGAGCGGGCACCAGCCCACCGAGCAGCTTCCGTCGGCTCCGGCCCCCGAGCAGCAGGTTTATGCACCGGGTCAGGCTTACGCACCGGGTATGGGCGAACAGCCGACCACGCCCTACTACCCGACCTACGATCCGGGCATTGCCCACACCGCGCCGATGCCCCCGTACCAGGGCGCTTACGGTATGGCCGGGCAGCCGCCGATGGGCCCGGGGGGTCCGATCCCGGGCGCCTATCCGCCTCCCTCACCGCCGCGACGCCGGGGCGCTGCGGGCCTGATCGCGGGAGCCATCGCGCTGGTGCTGATCAGCGGCGGCATCGGCGGCGCGGTCGGCGCGCTGGTGAGCCGCAACGACACCGCCTCGGTCCCGGTCAGCAACGCCCTGTCCGCGCCGCCGCCCAAGGCCGCACCCGCCGCCAACGCCCCCGCGGGCACGGTTCCGGCCGTGGCACAGAAGGTGTTGCCGAGCGTCGTGATGATCCGGGTCGCCGGCGCACGCGCCGAGGGCGAGGGTTCCGGTGTGGTCCTGTCCTCGGATGGGCTGATCCTCACCAACAATCACGTCGCCAGCGGCGCCGGACCGAACGCCAAGATGGAGGTGCAGTTCAGCGACGGCACCACCACCTCGGCCTCGGTCGTCGGCGTCGATCCGGTCTCGGATCTCGCGGTGATCAAGGCCGCCAACAAGTCCGGCCTC
This sequence comes from Nocardia sp. NPDC051570, assembly GCF_044454005.1. NCBI lineage: Bacteria > Bacillati > Actinomycetota > Actinomycetes > Mycobacteriales > Nocardiaceae > Nocardia > Nocardia sp. NPDC051570. Next base: position 318,460 of record NZ_JBITDI010000010.1, read on the forward strand.
ACCCCGATCGAATTGGGCTCCTCGGCCAATCTCCAGGTCGGCCAGACGGTGGTCGCGATCGGCTCGCCGCTGGGCCTGGCCGGAACGGTGACCACGGGCATCGTCTCGGCGCTGAACCGTCCGGTATCGACGAGCGGTGAGGGTGGCAACAACGGTACGGCGACGGTCATTTCGGCGATCCAGACCGACGCACCCATCAACCCGGGCAACTCCGGTGGCGCCCTGGTGGATATGGACGGGCGGCTGATCGGCATCAATACCGCGATCGCGACGCTCGGCGCCGCCGATATGTCCGGCCAGCAGAGCGGATCGATCGGCCTCGGCTTCGCCATTCCGGTCGATCAGGCCCGCCGGGTCGCCGATCAGCTGACCAAGACCGGGCATGCCACCTACGCCCAGGTCGGGATCACGGTGAGCCGCCGCCCCGACGACACCAGCAACGGCGCCCGCGTGCAGGACGTCACGCCGGACGGCCCGGCCGCCAAGGCGGGCATCGCGGGCGGCGCCATCGTGACCAAGGTCGACGACCAGATCATCGATACCGGCAATGCGCTGGTCGCCGCGATCCGCGCGCATCAGCCCGGCGATAAGGTCAAGGTCACCTACACCGACCCCAACGGCCAGAATCCCAAGACCGTCGAGGTGACCCTCGCGGCCGCACCCGCGGAGGCCCCACGATGATCCACCGCCCCCGAACCCTGACGCTGCTTCCGGAATCCGTTGCCGGGGGACAGGAACCGCTGTCGGTCATGGACGCTACGGTGAGCACCATGGAAATCGATGCCGCTGTGGCCGGCCGTGCACTTGTCGTGGTCGTCGACGACCGAACCGCCCACGGCGGGGTCGACTCGCTGGGTCCCCTGGTGACCGAATTGCTCACCGAGGCAGGGTTCCTGGTGGATGCCACGGTGTCGGTGTCCAACGACGAGGTCGAGATCCGCAACGCGCTCAACACGGCCGTGATCGGCGGCGTCGACCTGGTGATCTCGGTCGGCGGTACCGGCATGGCCCCGCGTGATGTCACCCCGGAGGCCACCTCCGAGGTGCTCGACCGGGAGCTGCCGGGTATCAGCGAGGCGCTGCGCGCATCCGGTCTGGCGGCCGGCTCGCTGGATGCGGGACTGTCTCGCGGCCTGGCCGGGGTCTCGGGCAGCACGCTGGTGGTCAATCTGCCCGGCACCCGCGCCGCGGTGCGCGACGGTATGGCCACCCTCGGCCCGCTCGCCAGCAAGGTCATCGATGAACTCTCCGGATTGGACGAGTGATCGGCACACCACGCCCCGAGGACGAAACCCCTCCTCCCGCAGACGACGATCAGACCCCTCGCCCGCGCCGGGCGAGGGGTTCGTCGCGTTCGGCCGCCGAGGCGGCCCGGCTGGCTCGCATCTTCGGCGAAACCCTGCCGCAAACAACCAGTGACGAACGATCCACCGACGGCGAGCGGCCGAATTCGTCGGACGACTGGTTGCGCTCCCAGGTTCCCCCGCATCACGGTTGAGCGAACCGTCACGAGTGCGCCATCGACAGGACGCCTCGTGTTTCCGAGTTCTCACTGCATTTATGCGCGATTCGTAATATGAACGAGATTCCTATGTGATCCAGATCACACTGCCTTTACGGACGCTTACGTTGTCATGTAGTTGCCGCGCCGTTTAATGTTCGGCTTCGGGCTGCTCCACCTGCGGTTCTCGAAGGCTCGGGGAAGGCGCCTCGCGTCGACCTCATCGGAACTGGGCCCGGTTCCGGCAGTTTGGCGGGAAATTGATCGTCGGTTACACGACGGCAACAATCCGCCGACAAACTGAGCTGCGCCTGAAAGGGACCGCTTACAGCCTCGATGGTCGAGGCTGACTGTTAGAACCTGATGAGGGGAAGTATGAGCGAGAACCGCACCAACGGTTTGCGGCGTGGTGCCCGTATCGCGGGCATCGGCGCGGCCGCGGCCGTGGCCTTTGGCCTTTTCTCTACCGGTGCTGCCAACGCCGACGTCTTCGTACCGTTGCCGGACGGTCAGAAGCTTGGTCCCGATGGCGTTGTGATCACCCGCACCGGTGAACATGCCACAGTCTCGCCCTCGCTGGCGGACAACGGCTCTGGTCGTACCGTCTGGGTTTCGGGTAATGCGATCGCCGATGTGCCGAACGCTCCCATCGGCAAGGTCGGCCCGTACAACGGCGCGACCAATGCGCCGGGCACCGAAGGCTCGTCCACGCACGGCGCCTCTGCGGTGACCACCGGCTACATTGTCGGCTGCCAGGTCAACATCGGTAGTGACGCGATCTCGGCCGGCGTCTCCGGCAGTATCAACCTCACCGGCGGCACCCTCGGTGGTTCGATCGGTCTGAAGCTCGGCCCCGGCCAGGTGGCGTTCGTGCAGATCGATAGCAAGGACATCACCAAGCCCGGTACCTACTCGGTCGAGTACCAGGACGCCGAGATCCAGATCCAGAACTGCGCGGGATACGCCCAGGCGCGCGCGATCACCGTCGTCGAGGTCATTGGCGACCACTACTCGAAGACCACCCTCTACGGGCAGCCGTTCAGCATCGGCTGATGTGGTCGTCTCCTGCCAATCCTTTTCTCGCATATAGCGATTCACCCTATGAGGGACCAAAACATGAACATCCGTAAGACCGTGGCTCGCGCGGCCGGCATCGGTGCTGTCGCGACCGCCGCCCTGGGCCTGTTCTCCACCGGCGCCGCCAACGCCGACACCTTCATGCCGCTGCCGGGCGCGGACCTGACCAAGACCCTGTCCGACGGCACCGTCGTGCACCTCTGGGTCGACGGCGAGTCGGCCAACATCAACCCGTCCATGGGCTCCACCCCGCTGCATCGCAACGCGTGGGTCTCCGGCACCGCCCATATTCAGCTGTCGGGCAACAACGCAGCCGTCGGTGGCATCATCCGTCCCGGTTACGTGGTCGGCTGCCAGGTGAACATCTCGGGTGGCGACGCGAGCGCCCAGCCGAGTGTCGGAGTCGATTGGAGCAAGGGCCAGAACAGTGTCGCCGTCACGCCCAGCATGGGCGGCGGTGGCAACCTGACCCTCGGCCCCGGCGTGGCGCAGGCGTTCTACATCCTCGACCGCGAGGCGCCGGATGACTACGGCAACGAGAGCCACTCCACCAAGAACCCGTTCCACAACGGCAGTGGCTCGGTCGCCTGGTCCGACGAGACCATCGGCCTGACCGGCTGTGCGGGCTACGCACAGGCTCGCAACTTCGTGAGCGTCGAGGTCGAGACCGACAACGTCATCACCTGGACGACGGTGTGGGGTCAGCCGTTCAGCCTCGGCTGATATCCGCTACCAACACGCGATTGACAATGGGTCCGGCGCGAAATCGCCGGGCCCATTGGCGTTTTCGCATCGAGTGCCGTATTCCCCTGCTCCGCTTCAGGATTCGTGACGCCCGCCCGCGCTGTCGCGGCTCTCCGCGAGGAGATCGCGGATCTGCGTGAGCAATTGGGTGTCGGTTACGGCGGATTCGTCGGACTTGCCCCAGCGTTTCTTGGCATGCGCGGCCGGGAGCACCACCGCGAAGTACAGGAGGGCCGCGATGATCACGAAGTTGATCGCCGCGGTGATGATCGGGCCGACCGCGATGAACGTGGCCGGTTTATCGGAGACCAGTCGGAACCCGAGCCCCAGTTCGCCGGTGCCGCCGAATACGGCCAGCAGCGGGTTGACGATCCCGGTGGTGAATGCCGTCACGATCGCGACGAATGCGGTGCCCATCACGACCGCGACCGCCAGGTCGATGACATTCCCCCGAAGCAGGAAATCCCGGAAACCCTTCAGCATTGCGGCTCCTGTCTCATTCGGCGTGGCCGCTGCCGCGCCGCCGATCTGGTCAAGGCCACCGGGACGATCACCGATCACTATCGAACCGGATAGTCGGGATGTTAATGGAGTTCTGTGGCAAATGTCCGGCGAAGCCCGAGCTTTCAGCGGAACACCACGGTCAGTTCGGTGCGCAGCGATCCGGCCGCGACGCCGAGGGCGTGGGTGGAATCGAGGGCGATCAGGACGATCCGCTCGCCGCTCGGTCCGGATCGGCGATCGGCGGTGGTGACCAACACCACGGCCGCATCGGTGGCCAGGGTGCGTGGCGGCCCCGCGCGCGTCGGGTCGGTATCGGTTCGCTCGGCCGCGACCACATCGACCCGATCGCCGACGCGCAGAATATCGGCAACGGCGTTGTCCGCCAGGCGGATCGGCACGATGCGCGCATCGACGACCCCCGCCGCCACCTGCGCCAGACGGGCGCCGACCACGCGGAGATCGGTGAGAATCTCGCCGGCGCGGACGGCCCCGGAGACGGTCGCACCCAGCAACGCCGACATCTCGCGCACGCTGCCCTCGGGCAGGAGTCCGGCCGGGCGCGCGACCCGGCGCAGATCCTCGGCGGACACGATTCGACCGGGTGCCAGATCGCGCGTGGCGATCACCACATCGATCGATCGCGCGGCCGGATCGCCGCGCACGAACAGCACGGCGGCGAAGACGGCGAGTGCGGCGGCGAGCACCCGCCGCAGGAGGGTGAGATCGGCCCAGGACGGCCGATGCCGGAGCAGGAATTCCCAGGGCGGTTCCCGCCCGAGATCGGCGGTACCACCTCGTTCACCGGGATTCGGACGCAGTCGCATGGCCGCGACACTACGGCCGAGGCAGGGCCGTACCGCCCGGAAAACCGCTGCTCAGTACCGAGCTGTGGATAACGAACCGGCTGTGGACAACTCGCCGCGGAGCGCGGCGGGCCGGATGCGGATCAGGCCGCGGTGCCCGCGGTCGACGTGCTGGAGGAGCTCGTCGACGAACTCGACGACGAGGACGACGAATCCGAGCTCGACGCGCTGGTCCCGCTCTTGGCCGGTTCGCTCGCCTTGGCCGGTTCACTCGCGGTGGAGGAGCCGTTGCGGCTGTCGGTGCGGTAGAACCCGCTGCCCTTGAATACGATGCCGACCGAATTGAAGAGCTTGCGCAGCTTGCCGTCGCACTTCTCGCAGGTGGTCAGCGCATTGTCCGAGAACGACTGCACGATATCGAACTTGTCGCCACACTGCGTGCACTGATACGAGTAAGTAGGCACTCCAACCTCCACAGTCTCCGTCGGCTAGCACTCTACAACCGACAGTGCCAACGGTACCAATCCGGAGTTAATTCCCGTCCAGATGTCGCAGCCCGCCGCCCGGTGTCAGGGCCCATCCCATTCGCCGATCGTGCGGTTCCTCGGGCAGTCGTTCGACCAGCTCGTCGTCGCGCACCACGGCGATCAGCCGGGCCTGCGCCCGGGCCGCGGGCAAGGTCCGGTCGTAGTATCCGACTCCCCGCCCGAGCCGGACGCCGCGCAGATCCACCGCCAGTGCCGGGATCAGCACGACCTGGGCTAATTCGATTGCCGCACAGGACATTCGAGGACCGATGGGCTCCAGCAGTCCCCACCGGGCCGGATATAAGGAGCCCGGCCCCTGATATTCGGCCCAGTCCAGCGGCCCCGGCGGACCGGTCACCGGAAGCAGCACCCGGACCCCGCCGGCGCGCAGCGCGTCGAGCATGGCGGTCGACCCCGGCTCGCCCCCTACCGGTACATAGGCCGCGACCCATTCGGGACCGTCGGCCAGCAGCGCCGAGACCGAAGTCACCAGCGCCGCCGATTCCGCCGCCCGGATATCGTCCGGCACCGCCGCCCGCCGCGCGAGCAACTCCGTCCGCCACTGCCTTTTGTCACGCTGACCGGCCACGTCCACAGCGCCACCCTATGTGAGCTATCGGGTTCGGGGGTTTCGCGAGCGCGCCGGTGGGGAATCGATCCAAGCAGTCCGGAACGGCCTCGCCGCAACCACCGAGGCCCCCTAGGCTTTCCGGGATGCCGGGCCCGCTCGAAGCCGGTGCCGGAGACCACGTCGATGGATAGGGTGTGCCTTATGACTGCAGATGCCGGATCGGCCACGCCGTCCTGCTTCCGCACCGCGGTGGTGCCGGCGGCCGGGCTGGGGACCCGTTTTCTGCCGGTGACCAAGACCGTGCCGAAAGAGCTGCTGCCTGTGGTGGATACGCCCGGCATCGAGCTGGTCGCCGCCGAGGCCGCCGAATCGGGCGCCGATCGGCTGGTGATCGTGACCTCGCCCGGCAAGGACGGCGTGGTCGCGCATTTCGTCGAGGATATGGTGCTGGAGGGCACGCTGGCCGCGCGCGGCAAGTTCCATTTGCTGGAGAAGGTCCGCCGCGCGCCGGGGCTGCTCGACGTGAGTTCGGTCGTGCAGGAGGAGCCGCTGGGCCTCGGTCATGCGGTGGCCCAGGCGGAATCGGTGCTCGACGCCGACGAGGACGCCATCGCGGTGCTGCTGCCCGACGATCTGGTACTGCCCAGCGGTGTGCTGGAGGTGATGTGCCGGGTGCGGGCCAAGCGCGGCGGCTCGGTGCTGTGCGCCATCGATGTGCCGAAGGATCAGGTCAGTTCTTACGGCGTATTCGACGTCGCGCCGGTGCCGGACGCGGTCAATCCGAATGTCCTGCGGGTCAAGGCCATGGTGGAGAAGCCGAGCCTCGAGGAGGCGCCCTCGACCTATGCCGCCGCGGGCCGCTACATCCTCGATCGGGAGATCTTCGGCGCGTTGCGGCGCATCGAACCCGGTGCGGGCGGGGAACTGCAGCTCACGGACGCGATTTCACTGCTGATCGCCGAGGGGCATCCGGTTCATGTTGTGGTGCACCGTGGGTCGCGCCACGACCTGGGCAACCCTGGCGGCTATCTTCGAGCTGCGGTCGATTTCGCATTGGAGCGAGACGAATACGGCCCCGAGTTGCGCGAGTGGCTCGAACGTCGGCTGGCTCCCGACTGGAACCCGCAGCTGACCTCGTCCGAGTGACGCGGGCGGCCGGGTCCGGTCGGCCGCGTTGAACACTGGACATGAGGGAAGGGCTGCATGCGCTCGGTTGAGGACCAGCAGATCAAGGTGACCGCGGCGGCCGTCGCCCCGCGGCCCGTGCGGGTCGCGATCTCCGAGGCCCAGGGTTTGCTGTGTGCCGAGGACGTCGTCACCGAACGACCGCTGCCGGGTTTCGATCAGGCGGCGATCGATGGCTATGCCGTGCGCAGCGTGGACGTGCAGGGCGCCGGTGTGGATATCCGCGACGAGGACGGTAATCCGGTCGATCTCACGCTGCCGGTGGTCGGTGAGGTTCCGGCCGGATCGCGTCAGCCCATCCGCTTGCAGCCGCGCCAGACCGTGCGCGTCGACACCGGCGCGCCGCTGCCGACGCTGGCCGATGCCGTGCTGCCGCTGGACTATACCGACGCCGGGCGGGCCCGCATCAAGGTCTTCGAACCCGTGCGCACCGGCGATTACGTGCGTCGCATCGGCGACGATGTGCAGCCCGGTGATATCGCGGTGCGTGCGGGCACGATCATCGGTCCCGCGCAGGTGGGACTGCTCGCCGCGGTCGGACGCGACAAGGTGCTGGTGCATCCGCGCCCGCGGCTGTCGGTGATCTCCATCGGCGGCGAACTGGTCGATATCGATCGCACGCCCGGCCCCGGCCAGGTGTACGACGTGAATTCGTATGCCCTCGCCGCGGCCGCGCGCGATGCGGGCGCCGATGTGAACCGGGTGGGCATCGTCAGCGCCGACCCCAAGCGGCTGCGCGATGTGGTCGAGGGGCAGCTGGTGCGCTCGGAGGTCGTGGTGATCGCCGGTGCGGTCGGCGGCTGGGTATCCGAGCAGATCCGCGAGGCGCTGGAGGGGCTGGGCGAGCTCGAGATCGCCCGCGTCGCCATGCATCCCGGATCGGTGCAGGGCTTCGGACGGCTGGGCCGCGATGAGGTCCCGACCTTCCTACTACCATCGAATCCCGTTGGGGCGCTGGTAGTTTTCGAGGTCATGGTGCGGCCGCTGATCCGGATCGCGCTGGGCCGTCGCCATCCCATGCGCCGGATCGTACAGGCGCGCACGATCATGCCGATCAGCTCGATGCCGGGCCGCCGCGGATACCTCCGCGCACAACTCATGCGCGACGAGCAGACCGGCGAATACCTGGTTCAGCCACTGGGCGTGAACGGTTCGGCACATCTGCTGTCGACCCTGGCCGAGGCGAACAGTCTGATCGTCATCGAGCCGGACGTCACCGAGATTCGCACCGGTGACGAGGTTCCGGTCGCCTTCCTCGCGCAGCGCGGATAACGGCCGCAGCGGGACACTGATGGATATGAACATGTTCCGGGCCGCCCAGCATCCGGGCTGGCCCGCGCATCTGGGCCAGGTGCGGGTCGCCGCCGGACGCGTCACGCTGCGCCCGATCCGGCTGCGCGATGCCGCGGCCTGGGCCCGAATCCGCGTGCGCGACAGGGACCATCTCGAACCGTGGGAGCCGACCGGGCGTGGCACCTGGGAGGCGCGCAATCACGCGTCGAACTGGCCGTCGCTGTGGTCGAGCCTCAAGGCCGAGGCGCGCCGCGGCGCGATGATTCCGCTCGTGATCGAGGTCGACGGGTCGTTCTCGGGCCAGCTGACGATCGGCAATGTCGTGCGCGGCGCGCTGCGCTCGGCCTGGATCGGCTACTGGGTGGCCAAGGATATGGGCGGGCAGGGCGTCGCGACCGCGGCGCTGGCGCTGGGCCTGGACCACTGCTTCGGCCCGGTCGGACTGCATCGGGTCGAGGCCACGGTGCGCCCGGAAAACCTTGCCAGCCAAGCGGTTCTGCGCAACGTCGGCTTCCGTGAGGAGGGTCTGCTGCGCCGCTATCTCGATGTCGACGGCGCCTGGCGTGATCATCTCCTGGTCGCGATGACCGCGGAGGAGGTCTCCGGAACCGTCGTCGACCGGCTCATCCGAGCCGGTCGCGTGACATTGCCCTGACGGCCGTGCCCCTGTTACCTATGTGGCGGATGTGGACGGCGCGCCTGCGGGATATTCCTGTGGCGCCGAACTAGCCTACGGACGTCGGTGGTGCGTTCCGCGCTATCGGAAGGGAGCCTGCGAAGTGGCCCGACACTGCGGCCGTATTACACGTGCTGCGCTGCCGAGACACCGTGTGGGACATGAGCTGGATGTGAGAACCGTCGAAGGGACAACGGCCAGGCGGGGACGGAGGTGTGGGTGCGATGCCGAATTCGATCTTGTGGATCGGTCTGGTCGTGCTCTGGGTCTTCGTGCTGTTTCCGATGCTGGCCGACCGGCATCCGCGGATTCGGCGAACCACCGATGCGGCGTTGGCCACCCGGGTGTTGCACCGCGGCGGCACCAAGCGACGCATGAGGAAGGGACCCGGTGCCGGGCACGAAACCGATCCGGACTGGATACCGGCTCGCGTGCAGAGAAAGCTTTCCCACGGGGATGATGCGGAGGATCGGATGACGACATCGGCCGATGAGCCCGTCATCGAGGACGAGACGACCGGCGGTGCGGGCGATCCGGCCGAGACGCCCGTCGCCGAGTCCGCCACCGATGCCGAGGTGATCGATGCCGAGGTGGACGAGGCGGAGACGGACGGCGGTGACGAAGAGGAGTCCGGCGATATCGCGGCCGAAGCCGATGTCGCCCCGGCCGACAACGTCGAGACCGACCGCGGCGAGGAGGTCCCCGAGCGCCCGCGTGCCGCGGCGCTACCCGCCCGCCCGTCGGCGCCCCGGGATATCGACGAAGCCGAGGACGAATTCGAATCCGAGGCAGGCGATTTCGTTCCGACGCGGCGCGGCCGCGGCGGCTACGATCCGGAGGCCGACGCGATTGCGCGGGCCGCGCGCTACCGGTTCCGGCAGCGGTCGACGCTCGGTCTGGTGCTGAGCATGCTGCTGTTCGGCGGCTTCGCGATGGTGATCACGCCGATGCTGTGGTGGGCCTGCGGGCTGTCCGGCATCGTGCTGGTCACCTATCTGATCTACCTGCGCCGCCAGGTGCGCATGGAGGAGGAGATCCGCCGCCGCCGCGCCGCGCGCCTGTCGCGCGACCCGCAAGCCGACGACGACGAGTACGAGGACGACGAGGATCAGCCCCACGAGGAGCGCCCGACGCTCGACCGCGACACCGCCCGCGCCCTGCGCCGCCGCGCCGTGGTGCTCGACGTGGACGACGAGGACCCCATGTTCGACCACCTCGAACCCTTCGACGCCGCCGCGGCCCGCGCCACCCGCAACCGCGCCGCCGGCGGCGAAATCCGCCGCGCCGCAGGCGAATAGCGCCCGTCCTCGGGCGCGAAGCTATCGACCCCCTCTCCAATACGGTTGTCCGGTGCCGTCGCGCGACAACTCGGCGTGGCGGCGTGGCATTACTATCAGGACCGCAACCGGCGAGAGAGGGGTCGGCGCGATGGGCGCTAGGCAGGCAGCGGAATCGGGCGTCCAGAGCGACCGGCGGCGGGAACTGCTCGAGCGGCTCGCGGATGTGATCTCCGAGAGCGGTATGGAGGGGGTCAGCATTCGCACCCTTGCCGCCCGCGCCCATGTCTCGATCGGGACCGTGCAGTATTACTTCTCGACCAAAGGCCAACTGCTGCTGAGTGTTTGGGAGCATGTGCGACACGAGTACACCGAGCGTTTCTTCGGGTCGGGCATCGTCGACGCGCCCCCTGTGCGGAAGCTGGAGCGCCTCACCGAACTGCTCGTGCCGCCCGCCAGCAGCGACCGCCTGACCAGGGTGTGGCTGGCCCTGGTGTACAGCTCCACCCACGATTCGAAGATCGCCGCGCTGCACCGGGCCCAGTGGCAGGATATGGAGAATATCCTCGCCCGTGTGCTCGCCGAGGCCAACCCCGACCGCGCGTCCGAGGCCGTCGAGGCGGCCGCGGAATTCCTCGCCCTGCTGGACGGTTTCGCCATCGCGGTCGTCACCGAACCCGAGCGCATGCCCCCGGCCCGCGCCCTGCGCATAGCCCGATCCTGGACCACGGCCTGGCTGAACGAGCCCGCGGGGTAATCCGCTCAGAACTTGGGTGCGGCCGGTGCCCGGTAGGCGGGGTCGGCGCGGCGCATGGCCGCGACGTCATCGCGGTTTCGATACTCCGGCAAGGCCTTCCATCGCTCGTGTAACCGGGCCATGGCGGCACGGTCGAGATCCACGCCCAGGCCGGGGGCATCCGGCACGGCGACACAGCCGTCGGTGAAGCGGAACCGCTCGGTGAGCACATCCTCGGACTGCCAGGGGTAATGGGTATCGCACGCGTAATCGAGGTCGGGGACGGTGGCCGCCACCTGGGTCATGGCGGCCAGGCTGATGCCGAGATGGGTGTTGGAGTGGATGGACAGTCCTCGGCCATAGGTCCGGCAGATCGCGGCCAGATCGCGGGTGGCCAGCAGGCCGCCCCAGAAATGATGGTCGGACAGGACGATCTGGACCGCGTCGCGGTCGAAGGCGGGGCGGATCTCGTCGAAGCAGGTCACGATCATGTTGGTGGCCAACGGGATCGCAGTGCGTCGGTGCAGTTCGGCGAGATCGTCGAGTCCGGCGGTGGGGTCCTCGAGGTATTCGATCGTCCCGGCGAGCTCCTCGGCCACCTGCAGCGCCGTCCGCATCGACCAGCCGCCATTGGGATCCAGACGCAGTGGTGCGCCGGGGAATTCGGCGGCCAGTGCGCGGATCGCCGCGATCTCCTGTTCGGGTGGCAGCACCCCGCCCTTCAGCTTGAAGGATCGAAATCCACCGTAAGCCAGGAATTTCCGGGCCTGTGCGACGATGCCTGCAGGATCCAGCGCCGCATCCCAGTCGTCGCTCGACGCACCCTCGACCGGATGTTCGGCCCACTTGTAGAACAGATAGCCCGAGTACTCGACCCGATCGCGCACCGCCCCGCCGAGCAGCGTATGGACCGGAACGCCGAGATGCCTTCCCAGCGCGTCGAATACCGCCACCTCGAACGCCGACACCACACTCGATCGGACCTTGTCGGTGGTCAGCACACCCCGCAATCCGCTCGCCGCGGGTGCGTCGTTCAGGAGCGCATCGGCGCCCCGGCCGAGCCCGGCCACGGCATTGACCGCGCCGATCGACATCCCGATCAGCTCCCGCGAGAGCGCGGCGGCGCGCTCCAGATAGACCGCGTCACCGTAGGTTTCGCCCAGGCCGATCACCCCGGCGGAGGTCAGCACCTCCACGATCAGCCGCGGCGTATACGGCTGATGCACCCCGGACAGATTCAGCAGCGGCGGATCGGCGATCAGAATCGGGGTCAGCCGCACCCCGGTAATCGACGGCAGGGCAACGGACATCAGCGCCTCCCGTCCACACCGGCCAGGACCAATTCGGCATGGGCCGCGACGTTGGTCGACATCTCACCGGTGGCGATCGGTGTATCGAAGTCCCGGTCCGGATGCCCGACCTTGATCTTGATACCGGCGATGCCGCGCCCCAGCGGCACGGCGATCGAGGAGAGCCGAATTCCGGTTATCCGATCGAGCCCGGGGGAGTCCCTGTCAGACAATGCTTTTCACCAGTTGTGTCAGTTCGCGCAGTTCGGCCTCGGTCAGATCGGTCAGCGGTGGTCGCACCCGGCTCGACGGCCGTCCCGCCGCCATCAGACCCGCCTTGACGATCGAGACCGCATAGCCTGGCCCGCGATCGCGGATATCGAGATATGGCAGCACGAACGCTCGCAGCCGCCGATAGACGCCCTCGTGGTCCTGCGCGCGCACTGCCCGATAGAAGTCCAGGGCGAACTCCGGCACGAAGTTGAAGATCGCCGAAGAGTATGTGGTGACGCCCATCTGGGTGTAGGGCAGCGCGAAGGTCTCCGCCGTCGGCAGGCCGCCGATATAGGTGAGCCGGTCGCCGAGCCGGGCGTAGATGCGGGTCATCGTCTCGATATTGCCGATGCCGTCCTTGAAGCCGATCAGATTCGCGCAGCGCTCGGCCATGCGCGCCACGGTCACATCGTCACAGGCGGCATTGGCGCGGCTGTAGAAGATCACCCCGAGCGAGGTGGCCGCGCAGACCGCCGCCACATGTTCGATCAGTCCCTCCGGCCCGGCCTCGGTCAGATAGGGCGGCAGCAGCAGAATGCCCTGCGCCCCAGCGGCTTCCGCGGCCCGCGCCTGCTCCACGGCCACCGCGGTTCCGGCGGTCGCGGGCGCGATCACCGGCACCCGCCCGGCGGTCTCGGCCACGGCCGCGCGCACCACGCGATCGATCTCGCCGCTGGTCAGCGAGAATCCCTCACCGGTGCCGCCCGCGGCGAACAGGCCCGCCACGTCGTAGTGCGCGAGCCAGTCGATGTGCTCGCGATAGGCGGCCTCGTCGAAGGCCAGCTCCTCGTCGAAATGGGTGACCGGGAACGACAGCAGGCCGCGGCCCAATGCCGGTCCGAGCTCATCGGCGGACAGCTGCGACACCGTTTTCCTCCTCGAACAGGTCGGTCCAGGTCTGTACCAGATCGACGACGCGGCGCAGGGCCGGATTGGCCGGTCGCCGCCGCCACACCGCATAGAGTTCCGCGCGATCGCTCACCCCCGCCAGCGGCCGATAGCGCACCCCGTCCGGATGCAGATGGCGTGCGGTCTCCGGCACCAGCGCCAGGCCGCGACTGGCCGCCACCAGCGCGAGCATGGTGTGCACCTGGGTGAGCCGGTCGGCGGGGTCGTAGGACACCCCGGCGAGCACCCGGGTCATCAACTCGGCGAAGTAGCGCGCGGGGCCGGGCGCGTAGACCAGCATGCGCTGCCCTGCCAGCTCGCGCACCGGGATCGGATCGGCGGTGGCGAGCCGGTGGGTGGTGGGCACGGCCAGCATCAGCGGTTCGCGATGGACGAGCCGCCCGTCGAATTCGGCGTGGTCGAACGGTGGCCGGGCCAGTGCGAGATCCAGTCTGCCGCTGGCCAATTCGTCGAATTGCACGGCACTGACCTGTTCACCGAGTATCAGTTCGACTGCGGGCAGGGCGGCGGAGATCCGATTCAGGAACGGGCCCAGGAAGCCGAATCCGGCGGTGGCGGTGAAGCCGATCCGCACGGTGCCGGTATGGCCCGCGGCGACCAATCGCGCGGTGCTCGGGGCCGCCTCGGCCAGCGCCAGGAGCCGGCGCGCCTCGGTCAGGAAGACCGCCCCGGCGGGGGTCAATGCCACCTGCCGCTGGGTGCGGTCCAGTAGTGGCACCCCGATATCGCGCTCGAGCTTCTGAATCCGGCGGCTCAGCGGCGGCTGGGTCATCCGCAATCGCTGCGCGGCGCGGCGGAAGTTGCCCTCCTCGGCGACCGCGACGAACCCACGCACCTGTTCCAGGGACAACATGGCGGTCACGATCGGTCCTTCGGTCGCATGAATCTGCTCCCCTGCAGGCTAGGAGCGGCCTTTGATGCCAGTCCAACATCAATTGGGCATCGGCACATGCCGAACGGGTATCAGAGATCCGTTCACATATAGGGATGCGATCCGCTATGACCGGCGGCATTCGCCATTGAGAACATGTCCGCCGCCGGTTAGCCTGCGAGGCACAGACAGTCGAACGAGGCATACGGGAGCATGTGGTGCCGGAGCAGGAGCCGACCGGCGTGAAATCGGCGCGGCGGGCGATCGCGGTGCTGGAGGTGTTCGCGGCCAACCGATCCTGGCTGTCGCTGGCCGAAATGCATGCCGCCACCGGCTTTCCGCGCTCCAGCCTGCACGGCCTGCTGCGCACGCTGCGCGCCGCGGGCTGGCTCGAGACCGATGATTCGGGCAGTCGATTCCGCCTCGGCGTGCGCGCATTGATCTGCGGCACCGCCTATCTCGACCGCGATCCTGCGGTGCCGTTCGCCACCGAAACCCTCGAGCGCCTGCGCGAGGAGACGGGTTTCACCACCCACTACGCGCGGCTGTCCGGTGGCGAGGTGGTGTATCTGGAGACCCGCGAATCGCGCAGTTCGGTCCATCTGGTGTCGCGGGTGGGCCGCGCGCTGCCCGCCCACGCCACCGCATTGGGCAAGGTGCTGCTGGCGGAGCTGGCCGATCGGGAACTGATGGATCTGCTGCCGCCGCGGTTGGCCGCGCTCACCGCGGCCACGATCACCGAACGCGATGCGCTGCAGGCGGAGTTGACCGTGGTGCGCCTGCGCGGATATGCGACCGAGCGCGAGGAGGGCAACGCGGGGGTGGCGTGTGCCGCGGCGGCGGTGCCCTATCGCATACCCGCCACGGATGCCCTGAGCTGTTCCATCCCCGTGGATCGGGTCACCGAGGGCGAACAGCATCGCATCGGTGTCCTGCTGCGTGGCGCCGCGGTCGATCTGGCCCAGCAGCTGCGCCGAGCCGGAATTCGTTGATCGACAACATAATTCGCTAAGGAGCGGGACCCATGGCCGAACAGCGCGTGCTCATCACCGGCGCGGCGGGCATCGTCGGCACCCTCATGCGACCGCGGCTGGCCCGCTCGGGGCGCGTGCTTCGGTTGCTCGATCTCGCACCGCTGCGACCGTCGGGTCCCGGCGAGGAGATCGTCACCGGCTCGGTCACCGATCCGCGGATCATGGCCGAGGCCTGCCGCGATGTCGACGCGCTGATCCATCTCGGCGGGATCAGCCGCGAGGACGGCTGGGAGCGGATCGTCGAGGTCAATATCGGCGGCACGCAGACGGTGCTCGAGGCCGCCCGCGTCGCCGGAGTCTCCCGCGTCGTGCTGGCGTCGAGCAATCACGCCGTCGGATTCCGCCGGATCGGCGCGGCCGGACCGGAGGGCCTGCCGTCCGACAGCAGCCCGCGGCCGGATACGTACTACGGCGTCAGCAAGGCAGCCGTGGAAGCCCTTGGCAGCCTGTACCATTCGCGCTTCGGCATGGATGTGACCTGCCTACGCATCGGCAGCTGTTTCGAGCGCCCGGCCGACACCCGTCAACTGTCGCTATGGCTCTCACCGGACGACTGCGCGCGGTTGTTGGAGGCCTGCCTGGCCACCAGCGAGCCGAATTACCGTGTGCTGTGGGCGGTCTCGGCGAATACCCGTGGCGTGGTGTCGCTGCGTGCCGCCGAGGCCATCGGTTATCGTAGCCACGACGACGCCGAGCGCTACGCCGCCGAGCTGCCCCCGGGCGAGCCGGGGGAGTGCATCGGCGGCGCCTTCTGCGAAACGCCTCTGGGGCAGCGCAATCCGCTCTGACGCAAGCCCGCTGTGCCCCAACCCCGCCGTGCCGCCCGGCGTCGAGCGGGCCTGGACCGCGGAACTCCGGCTCACCCCCGACGGCCGCCACCTCTATATATCCGAACGGCAGTCGAGCACCCTGGCCGGATTCCGGATCGACGCGCACTCCGGTGCACTGGCGCTCCTCGGCCACACCCCGACCGAAACCTGTCCCCGCGGCTTCGCCATTGATCCCCTAGGCCGCTATCTGCTGGCCGCCGGTCAGCACTCGAACTCGGTGACCGTGCACGTCATCGACCCGGACACCGGCGCCCTGACCACGCATACCCGGCTGCCGGTGGGCCGCGATCCGAACTGGGTCGAGATCATCGACCTGCCCGTTGTGCCATGCTGAGAGCACGAGGTCACGAGTCGGGGAGGCGATATGAGTAACGAGGAACGGCGACTGAGTGCGGGCGATGCGGAGCTGACGGTGAACGCCGCCACCGGCCGGGTCGCGCGGTTCCGGATCGGCGGCACCGAAATCCTGCGCACCGGACCGCGATTCGGCTCCTTCCCGATGGCGCCCTGGTGCGGCCGGATGCGCGACGGCGTGCTGAACTGGAACGGCCGCACCCATCAGCTACCGCGCACTGCCGAACCGCATGCCATCCACGGCACCGTGCGCGATCGGCCGTGGGAGGTCACGCGCCAGTCCGGCACCGAACTGGAACTCGCCCAGCAACTCGTCGAACCCTGGCCGTTCCCGGGCCGGGTCACCCAAACCTTCGCACTGGCCGCGGACACCGCCACCTTCCGCATGACCGTCGAGGCGACGGCGGAACCCTTCCCGGCCCAGGTGGGTTGGCATCCCTGGTTCGAACGCCGGCTGAGCCCGGAGGGGAAACCGGTCGAGATCGCCTTCACCCCGGCCTGGCAGGAGGAGCGCGGCGAGGACTACCTCCCCGACGGCAACCGCATCGCGCCGCTGCCCGGCCCCTGGGACGACGTTTTCGGCATGCCCGACGGCGTCGATGTCACCCTCACCTGGCCCGGTGCGCTGGAACTGTCGGTGACCAGCCCGCTGCGCTGGGTCGTCGTCTACGACCAGCCGGCCGAAACGGTCTGTGTCGAACCCGAATCGGGCCCGCCCAACGGCCTGAACACCCAGCCCCGGACGGTCCGCCCCGAGGAACCGCTCATCGCCGAGATGCGCTGGCGCTGGCGAACTCTCGACTGATCAACAGGCGCGAGAAGCCTGGGACGTGATGACCGGCCCGGATGCGGGTGCACCGGCCGAGAGTTACCCAGGTCACGTAATCGTACTGGCCGTTATTTTCCAGGTAAAACACCTGTTAACCTTCCTCCATGCCCACGACAGCCCGACGCCCGGAAGACGGCCGCCTGCATCGCGCCCTGCGACGGGCATTGCCGATGCACGGCCTGCTGCGGCTGCGGCCGGTGGTCGACACCTGGCGCTGGTCGGCGCTGAGCGTGGTCATCGCCCTCGGGATATCCCAGATCGTGTTGCTGGTTGTCGGACATCTCGAGCTCGCCCTCTACACCAGTGCGGGCGGCCTGTGCGCGCTGTACGCGCACGGGTTGCCGTACGCCGCGCGGGCGCGGGCGCTGGTCTGGGTGGTGCTGGGTATGGTCGCCGGGACCGGCGTCGCCTCGCTCACCGCCGCGCTGACCGATTCGGGCGTGCTGCGGGTGGCCGTGATCGCCCTGATGGCAGGCGTTTTCAAGGTGGCCTGCGATGCGACGCGGATCGGGGCGCCGGGCAATGTGGTGCTCACCTTCGTCGCCGCCACCGCGGCCTTCGTGCCGACCCGGCTGGTCGAGGTGCCGCTGCATCTGGCGCTGGTGCTGCTGGGCGGGACGCTGGCCTGGCTGGTGTGTATGGCGCCCAGCATGTTTCGACCGCATGCGCCCGAACGGCTTGCCGTAGCACGGGCATTGGAGGCGACCGCGCGGCTGCTGCGCGACGCCGACGACGGCCCGGCCGAGGCGCGGCTGCGCTATGAGGCGGCCGCGGCCGTCTACGCCGCCTGGCATACGTTGCGTCTGATGCCCGCGCACGCGCCCGAGCGCGCACCGCTGGCGCGGTTGATCGCGCGGGCCGAATCCTGTGCGGCCGCAGGGCGATTCGATCAGGCCGATACGCTGGCCGAATGGGCGCGCGAGCTGCGCGGGGCGCGCGGCATCCCGGTGGTGCGATCGGCCACGGCCGAAATCGCCGAGATGCGCGGTGCGGCCGCCGAACGCGCGGCCGATCGCCCGGCCAGCGCCTCGCGTCGCCTGCTCGCGGCCTTCGCACCCGGTTCGCCGCTGCTGCCCATCGGGATCCGGGTGGCCCTCGGCGGCGTCGCGGCGGGGTGGGTATCGATGGCGCTGGGTGTGGAGCGGCCCTATTGGGCGGTATTGACCGCGGCGGCGACCTATGTCGCCAATACCGCGCTGACCTGGCAGCGCGCGGTGCTGCGCGTACTGGGTAGTCTCGGCGGCGTGTTGTTGTTCACCGCGCTCGTGCCGCTGCTGGACAGCGCCGTGGCGCTGGTCGCCGTATCGCTGATCTGCATGCTGCTGGTGGAGGCGACGATCTCCCGAAACTACGGCCTGGCCATGGTTTTCGTGACCCCGATGGCATTGGCCATGTCGGAGTTCGTCATTCACATCCCCGCGCATCGGCTGGTCCTCGACCGCTGGCTCGACACCTGTGTGGGTGCGGCGGTGGGCATCGTGGTGTGCTTCCTGATCCCGAACCGCCGCGTATCCGGGCGAGTGGAGACGGCGCTGCGCGACCTCGAGACGGTCACCGGATCCGCACCGGCCACCACCGACCCGGCCGCCGAGCGCGGCCGCCTCACCGCGGCACTGATCGAGGTGCGCGAGGCAGCCGACGTCGCCGTCGGCGAATGGTGGAGCGCCCCACTCCCCGAGGAACGCATCGTGGCCGCCGAGCGCGCCGGGCACCGGGTGCTCGCCGATCTGACATCCAAATCGGTGGCAATCCCGTGATCGCTGCCGAGCCCTCTGTCCCTGGGCCTTCCGCCGAACCCCCTGTTCCTCGGCCCTCCCAATCCCCTGTTCCTCGGTCTTCCGCCCAGCCCCCTGTTCCTCGGTCTTCCGCCCAGCCCCCTGTTCCTCGGTCTTCCGCCCAGCCCCCTGTTCCTCGGCCCTCCACCCAATCCCCTGTTCCTCGGCCGCAGGCCGAGGACGCCGTCTCCGGCGTCCTGCGCCAATGGTCGCGGGTGCATGCCGAACTCGATACCGAGCCGGTGGGGATCATCGGTCGAATCAACCGCTGTGCGGCGCTGTTTCAGCAGGTGGGCGATGCGCCGCTGGGTCGGGCGGAGCTGACCCGGCCCGAATTCGAGGTGCTGTGCGCCATGCGCCGCGTCGGCGGGGAGCTGACGCCCGGGCGCTTGGCTCGCGAGACCTTCGCCTCGCCCGCGGCGGTCACCAAACGCGTTCGAGGGCTGGAGGTTCGGGGGCTGGTCGCGCGTCGCATCGACGGACGCGACCGCCGCGTCGCCCATCTATCTCTTACCCCTGCCGGGGTCGAGCTCGTCGATGATATTCTGCCGCAGCAGCTTTCGTATGAGAAGAACCTGCTGGCCGATCTCCCCGAGGGCGACCGCGCCGACCTCGCCCACATCCTCGCCGATCTGCTGCTGCTCCTGGAGGGCCGCCTCGGCGGAATCGAGCGTTGATCCGCCCGCGGGCCGCCTACCCGGCACCTCGGGGGGGGGGGCGGGGGGGGCGGCCCCCGCGGAGGGCCGCCAGGACGGGGGGGGGGGGGCAGTGGTGGGGCGCCCCCCACCCCCCCGCGCCGCCGCCCGCCCCCCCC
>NZ_JBITDI010000010.1:338341-374409 GCF_044454005.1 Nocardia sp. NPDC051570
TGGTGCGGCGGCCGGGGGCGGCCCCCCGGGGGGATCTCGGGGGGTCACCCGCCGGGGGCCCCCCCCCCCGCCCCCGGGGCCGCCCCGGGGGGCCCCCCCCCGGGGGCATCGACCGAGATGCCGGTCCGGTCGCTACTGGTTCGCGACGACCGACAGGCCGTAGGACCGGCTCGCGGCCGCAGCGCCGCGCGCTGCGGCCGTCCCGGCCGAAATGCGCGGCAGCCGAGCGCAATCCAGCGCGGAGTAGTAGGCGGCCTCATATCCGGCGCCGAGCTGATCCACCGAGAAGTGCTCGATCACCCGGCGGCGGCAGGCGACCGGATCCAGCCGCGCGGCCTCGGCCATGGCCGCCGGGAGATCGGCCGGATCGTCACAGATGAAGCCGGTGACCCCATCCTCGACCACCTCCGCCACCGCGCCGCCGCGCAGCGCGACAACCGGTGTGCCGCAGGCCATCGCCTCGATCATCACGATGCCGAACGGCTCCTCCCAGCGAATCGGGAACAGCAGGCAGCGTGCCTGGGACAGCAGCAACCGCTTGGCCGTCGCATCGGCCTCGCCGAAGACGAAATCCCGATCGGTCAGCAGCGGCCGCACCGCGCGCCGGAAATACGACTTTTCGGCGGGCTCATTCATCTTCGCGGCCAGTACCAGCGGCACACCCGCGGCATGCGCGGCCTCCAACGCCAGATCCGGTCCCTTGTAGGGCGCATAACGGCCCAGGAAAAGGGCGAAATCCTGCTTTTCCTTCTGAAACGGCCATTCACTCGTCCGTACCGCGTTGTACACCCGCCCCAGCCAATTCAATTGAGGCGCCAAACCCCGCTGCCGGTCGCTGATCGCGATCAACTGGGCCGACTCACCGAGCGCGCCGTAATACGTCTGCTCCTCGCCGTCGACCGGGCCGTGCACGGTCACGACGGTCGGAACGCCGAGCGCCTGATACACCGGCGCGTTGAGCGGACCGGCGAAGGTGTGATCGTGGATGACGTCGATGCGTTCGGTGCGAGCGAGTTCGGCGATGATGCGACGCACCTTCAGGGCGTTGACCACCTCGGGAAACGGATCGCCGAGCCGGTCGGCCAGGATCTTGTCCCACACCCGGATGAACCGGGTGGCGGTCGTCCCGGATCGGCCCGCGCCGAGCAGGGTGACCCGGTGCCCGCGGGCGACCAACGCATCGACCAGTTGTGCGACCACCGCTTCGACGCCGCCATAACCCGCGGGTGGAATCTCGAAATACGGTGGCGACACCATGACGATATTCAGTGGCGCACCGGAACTCTGAATGTTGTATATCAAGGAATCGGAACCGGACGGGGTACTGCTCATGGACTGCCTCCTCAACGTGTGAGCTGAGACCGAAGACGGCATGCGGCGACGATTCGCCGCAATTGCACAACTCCGGCTTCTTCATCGGGGGGCAGCCGCCCGCCGATGTGATACCCAGCACAGCGCTGGCTAACCATCGAAACCGAAATTCGGCTATGTACCTCGTCGTTCGAACAGTCGGTCCCGCGCGACCTCCAGGGCGCGCGACACCGCGCCCACGAGCACGCCGTCCTCGCCCAGCGCACTGGCGACCAATCGTGGACGCAGCGGGCCTAATTCGGTCATTCGGTGCGTAATAGCCTCGCCGAGCAGATCGAGGTTGTGGCCGATGCCGCCGCCGAGCACCACCAGCTCCGGATCCAGAATGGCCGCGACGGCGGTGATCAGCGTGCCGATCCGGCGGCCCTCGGCCGCCACGACCGCCGCCGCCCGGGGATCGCCGGCCGCGGCGGCGGCGAAGATCTCCTCGGCCGAGCCGGTGGTCAGTCCGGCGCGTTCGGCGATGCGCGCGACTCCGTCCGCGGCCGCGACGGATTCGGTCATACCGCGGTGGCGGGCGTCGGAGGCCGGGGCGTCGACCTCGGTCGTGGGCAGGAACGACACCTCGCCGGCCGCGCCCGAACCGCCCACGTACAGTTCGCCGTTGATCACGATGCCCATGCCGACGCCGGTGCCGATGGAGATCAGGACGAAGTCGCGCACCCCCACGCCCGCACCGAACGCCAACTCGCCCACCGCGGCGAGATTGATGTCGTTCTCGATCGAGGTGTCGACCTCGAGCGCCGCGTGCAGCCGATCGACCAACCCGGCCCGCCCCCAGCCGGGCAGGTTCTGCGCGTAATCCAGCCGCGCGGTCACCGGATTGAGGACTCCGGGACTGCCGACGACCGCGTAAGTGACCGCCGCCCAATCCATTCCGGCCTCGGCGGCGACCCGATCGGCGAGCGAGCGCACCCGGCGCATCAGATCGGCGGCCGAGCGCGCGGAGTTGCGCACCTCGCGCCGGGCGATGAATTCGCCACGCAGATCGGCGATCGCGAGCCGGATCCACTGGCGGCCGATATCGATTCCGGCGACCACGCCCGCGCGCGCGTTGAGATCGTAGATCGCGGTACTCGGTCCCGGCCGGCCGGACAGCGAACCGGCCAGCCGGACCAGCCCGGCCTCCTCCAGGCCCGAAAGTGCCGCCGACACGGTGGGTTTGGACAGTCCGCTGGCCTTGGCGAGAGCGCCGCGCGAGGAAGGACCGTTGACGCGCAGATGATCCAGCAGGAGGCGCTCGTTCATGGTGCGCAGCAGTTGCGGCTTGCCGGTCTGGATCATCGCGACCTTCCTCGCACCTCTGGACACCCGGTAGTTGGTAAACTACCTTTCTTACCAACGCTCGATCGGGCGTGCCCCTCTCTTCTCGGCACGGTGATTCTCATGCGTCGAATTCTGATCGTCGCCGCGGCGGCGGCCGCGCTCGCCCTGGTGGCCGGATGTTCCTCCGGGACAGGCGGAACCCGTAAGGCAAGCGATGCACCCACTATCGCGCTGCTGCTCCCCGAATCCAAGACCACGCGGTACGAGGCATTCGATCGCCCGCTGTTCGAGGCCAAGGTGGCGCAGCTGTGCCCGGCCTGCAAGGTGCTCTACTTCAACGCCGACCAGGACGCGGCCAAGCAGCAGAACCAGTTCGAGGCCGCGCTCACCCAGGGCGCGAATGTCATCGTCTTCGACGCCGTCAACGCCGATGCCGTTGCACCGCAGGTACATTCGGCACAGCAGAAGAAGATACCGGTGATCGCCTACGACAGGCTCATCTCCGGCGTCGGTTACGACTACTACGTCTCCTTCGACAATGTGAAGGTCGGCCGGGTGCAGGGCGAGGCGCTGCTGGCCGAGCTGGCGCGCCGCGGCACCACCGACAAGGGCCGGATCCTGATGCTCAACGGCGCGCCCACCGACCCCAGCGCCGGTGACTACAAGAAGGGCGCGCATCAGGCGCTGGACGGCAAGGTGAAGATCGGCCGCGAATTCGACACTCCCGATTGGAGTCCCGACAAGGCCCAGCAGGAGACCGAGCAGACCATCACCGCGCTCGGCAAGGACGCGATCGTCGGCGTGTACTCGGCCAACGACGGCATGGCCAGCGGCGCGGTGGCCGCGCTCGAGCGCGCCGGGTACGCCACGCTGCCGCCGCTGACCGGCCAAGACGGGGAATTGGCCGCCGTGCAACGGATTCTGACCGGTGAGCAGACCATGACGATCTATCTGAACTACCGCGCGCAGGCGGAGAAGTCGGCCGAGCTGGCCGTCGCGCTGAGCCGCGGCGACACACCCGCCGCGCCGACCACCACGAACAACGGCACCGCCGACATCCCGTCGTACCTGCTCGACGCGATCGCCGTCGGCAAGGACAACCTCGAGGACACGATCGTCAAGGACGGCCTCTACCGCATCGACGAGATCTGCACCCCGGATGTGGCGGCGGCCTGCGCGGCGGCGGGTCTGAAATGACCGCCACGACAACGGTTCTGGCCGCGCGCGGCATCACCAAGCGATTCGGCGGCGTGCAGGCGCTGGCGGGCGCCGACCTCGAGGTGCGGGCCGGGGAGGTGGTGGCCCTGGTCGGCGATAACGGCGCGGGGAAATCGACACTGGTGAAGGCGATCTCGGGGGCGGTGGCCGCCGATGCGGGCGAGATCCACTTCGCCGGCGAGCCGGTCCGGATCGCCCGGCCCCAGGACGCGCAGGCCCTGGGCATCACTACCGTATTCCAGGACCTGGCCCTGTGCGACAACCTCGATGTGGTCGCCAATCTCCATCTCGGCACGGAGACAAGGAGTTTCAGCGTCCTCGACGAGATCGAGATGGAGCGCGCCGCCCGCGACCTGCTGGCCTCGCTGGATGTGCGGATCCCCGATGTGCGCACCCCGGTGCGCGCGCTGTCGGGCGGTCAGCGACAGTCGGTGGCGATCGCGCGTGCACTGCTGGGCGCGCCGCGGATGGTGATCCTCGACGAGCCCACCGCGGCCCTCGGCGTGGAACAGACCGCGCAGGTGCTGGCGCTGGTGCGCCGACTGCGCGAACGCGGCCTGGCAGTGCTGCTGATCAGCCACAACCTGGCCGACGTGCGGGCGGTCAGCGATCGCGTGGTGGTGCTGCGGCTGGGCCGCAACGCGGGAGAGTTCGAGACCGCGACGGCCACTCGGGAGGCCATTGTCGCGGCGATCACGGGAGCTGCGTGATGAGTGATATGGCTGTGAAACGACCTCTACCGCAAGGCGACTGGCTGAGGGGTTCGGCGGATGCGGTCACCGACCGCATCCGTCGGGGGGAGGTCGGATCGGTGCCGGTCGTGATCGGGCTGATCGTGATCGCGATCGTCTTCGACCGCCTCAACGCCCACTTCCTGTCCGCGGAGAATCTCACCAATCTGGCGCTGCAGATGGCCGCCACCGGCACCATCGCCTTGGGCATCGTGCTGGTGCTGCTGCTGGGCGAGATCGATCTGTCGGCCGGTTCGGTCAGCGGGCTGACGGCCGTGGTGATGACCCAGCTGTCCGTGCGTCAGGGCTGGAACTGGCTCGTCGCGGTGGTGGCCGCGCTGGTGGTGGCCGCGGCGATCGGCGCGCTGCACGGATTCATGCGCACCCGATTGACCATGCCGTCCTTCGTGGTGACGCTCGCCGGATTGATCGGCTGGCAGGGTCTGATGCTGTATCTGCTCGGCACACAGGGCACGGTCAATCTGCCGTTCGATCGCGGGATCGCGGTGATCAGCGATACCTGGTTGGCGCCGGGCCTCGCCTGGTTCCTGGTGGTGCTGCTCGTGGGCGCGCAGCTCACGGCGAGCCTGCGGACCAGGCGGTTGCGGTCGAGGGCCGGACTGAGCGTCTCGCCGGTGGGCTGGATGGCGGCACGGTCGGGTGGGCTGGCCCTGATCCTGGCTGTGACGGTGCTGGTGCTGAACTCCGATCGCGGCGTGCCGCTGACACTGGTGATCTTCGGCGGCCTGGTCGTCGCGGTCGATCTGATGTTGCAGCGCACCGTCTTCGGCCGCCGCATGTATGCGGTGGGCGGCAATGCGGAGGCGGCGCGGCGGGCGGGCATCAACGTCAGCCGGGTGCGGATCGCGGCGTTCGCCGGCTGTTCGGTGCTGGCGGCCGTCGGCGGCATCCTCGCCGCGGCGCGGCTGGTCGCGGTGAATCAGAGCTCCGGCGGCAGCGATATCCTGCTCAATGCCATCGCCGCCGCCGTCATCGGCGGCACCAGCCTGTTCGGCGGCCGGG
Organism: Nocardia sp. NPDC051570; assembly: GCF_044454005.1. NCBI lineage: Bacteria > Bacillati > Actinomycetota > Actinomycetes > Mycobacteriales > Nocardiaceae > Nocardia > Nocardia sp. NPDC051570. The sequence continues at coordinate 343,951 of NZ_JBITDI010000010.1, forward strand.
GTCGCGCCTACGCCGCGCTGCTGGGAATCCTTGTCATCCAATCGATTACGAACGGCATGCTGCTGCTCAACGTCGACTCCTCGGTGCGGTTCATGGTGACCGCGGTGGTGCTGGCGGTATCGGTCGCCATCGATTCGGTGGCGCGGCGGGGCGCGGAGGCCGGGCGGTAGCGCTCAGCCCAGGCGGCGGATCGCGATGACGTTGTCGATCAGCACCGCGGATTCGCCGTCGGGACCGATGGCGTCGCGCTCGCGGGACTCCAAAACCTCGGCGTGCCACTGGGTTTCGTCCAGTCCCAGGCCCTCGTAGACCTCGCGCGGGGCTGGGAAGTCGGCGTGATGGTGCGCATTGCGGGCCCACGGCGGCATCGCGCCGTGATCGACGATGAGCAGCAGCCCGCCCGGCGCGAGTGCGTGCGCGGCCTTACGCAGGATGTCGAATCGTGGGAGCTCGACCGGCGACTGGAAGAACTGCGCGGAGACGAGATCGAAGGCGCCGGTGGGGAAGTCGGTCGCCAGATCGTACCGCTCGGCTCGAATCCGTTCGCCCACACCGCGTTCGGCGGCCGCCGCGCGCAGCCGGGCCAGTGCGATCTCGGTGATGTCGACCGCGGTCACCTGCCAGCCGCGTTCGGCCAGCCACACCGAATCCCCGCCCTCACCCGCGCCCAGATCCAGGGCCCGGCCGGGGGTCAGCTCGGTGGCGAACGACACCACCCACGGATTGGGATTGCCGCTCCAGATCTGTTCCCGCTCGCTGTAGAGCCGATCCCAGAACTCCTGCGGGTCGCCCGTCTCGGTGTCGTGGGAGTGTTCGGTATTCGTCATATCCCCACGATGGGACACGTCGGGCCGAATCGACAACTTCTGTTGCCGGTTCGGCAAATCACGAACTCTCCCGTCGCGCCCGCGCCCGGCGCTTCCCCTCATGCATCGCCTGCACCCGGGCGACCGGGATGGTATGCCCCTCCTCGATCAGATCGGCCGGAAGATCCTGCGGCGCGGGCATTTCCGTAGCCCACGGATCGCGGCCGCCGAGTGCCTCGATCGCGGTATGGATGGTGAAGTCGCGCGGGCTGATGTTGTCCAGCTCGTCCCAGGTGAGCGGGAACGACACCGTGGTGCCGGGCCGGATCCGCGGGCTGTAGGCAGCCACCACGGTCGCGCCGCCGGAGCGGGTCGAATCGAGGAAGACCTTGCCGCCGCGGTCCTCGCGGATGAATGCCGTGGTGGCGAGGTCGGGATCGAGGCGTTCGGCGCGCGCGGCGATCGCTCGCGTGGCCGCCGCCGCCTCCGCGATATCCGTGCCCTCGCGGACCGGGACGAAGACGTGCACCCCCTTGGACCCGCTGGTCTTCACCGCACCCGCGAGCCCGTCGTCGGCCAGCGCCCGGCGAATCAACCGCGCGGCGAGTACAGCCTGGCGAAACGGCTGGTCGGGGGCGGGATCGAGATCGAGGACGAGATGGGTCGGTCCCGTGGCGTGATCGGTGCGCAGCAGCGTCGGGTGGTATTCGATGGCGCGTTGATTACCGAACCACAGCAGCGTGCGCGGATCGTCGCAGACCGCGTAGGTGACCTCGCGCCGCGAACTCTCGGCCCAGATGGTCACCCGCGGCACCCACTCCGGCGTGTACTTGGGCAGATTCTTCTGCATGAACGGTTCCTGCCCGGGCCGCACTCGGACCACCGACAGTGGCCGGTCCCGCAGCTGAGGCACCATCCGGTCGGCGACCGCCTCGAGGTAATCGATGAGGTCGCGCTTGGTCGCGTCCGCGCCGTCGAACAGCGGGGAGTCCAGATTGGTCAGTGAGACACCCGCACGGACCTCGTCGCCGGTCATGAACCTCACCCTGCCCGGCGCCGACCGGCCGGTCAACCAGGCAGGGCTATATCTATGCGGAGGGTTCGGGTCCGGCGCGGAATCAGGCTGATCGCGCTCGCGATCACGACGTTGGCGGCCAAGGCGATCAGCCCGCCGTTCACGCCGAACAGCGGATCCCGGCCCGCCGCATGCAGGCCGAAGACGAGGGCGCTGCCGATGATCAGCCCCGTCGCCACCCCGGCCGCGGTCAATCGCCGCCAATACAGCCCGAGCAGTACCGCGGGCAGCAGCTGCGCGATGCCCTCATAGGACAGCACCGACAGATTCACCAGGGCCTTGGGATAGAGCAGCGCACCGGCCAACGCGATCGCGCCGACCACCACGCATACCAGCTGGGACCAGCCGCGCTGCCGTCCCGACCCGGCCGTTCCGCCGCCGAGAATCGTTCGGCCCCACAGTGTTCCGATGGCCACCAGGAATACGCTCATCGGCACGATCGCCGACAGCGCACCGGCGATCCCGATCACGGCCACCAGCGGCGCGGGCAGCGAATCGGTCACCAGCTCGTACAGCGCCAGATCCGAATTCGCCAGGCCAGGCAGGACGAACAGCGCCGCCGCGCCGATGAGCATCGGGACGACCAGCAGCAGTTGATACCACGGCAGCAGGATCGAATTGCGCCGCAGTGCGGTGGGATTCGCCGCCGAGAGATATCCGGCGACGGTGGTGGGGAAGATGCAGATGGTGACCACGTTCAGCAGGATCGTGGAGACGTACCAGGACGCGCCGAAGGTGCCGCCGCCCGCGCCGGGGAAGGTCAGCCACTGCGGACGCTCGGTGACCAGCCGGTCCAGCAGCTCGCCCGGGCCGCGAAAGTAGTGCCAGGGCACCCAGATCGCGAGGAAGGCCACCGACAGCACCGCGAGTCCGTCCTTGAGGACGCTCACCCACGCCGCACCGCGCAATCCGGACGCCAGGATGAACGTCTCCGCCACGGCGAACGATACGACGGCCGCGACCTTCAGATCCACGGCCCCATAGGACATCGCGTGCACCACGACGCCCATGCCCTGAATCTGCAGCTGTATATAAGGAATAAGGAATGCCGTGCAGAGCATCGCGACGACCACGCCGAGCCGCCGTGAGCCGAACCGATGTTCGGCGATATCGGCGATCGAGACCAGCCGATGCCGGGCGCAGTAGGTCCACAGCAGCGGCGCCACGAAGTAGGCGACCACCAGCCCGGTGCTCAGATACGCGATCAGATAGAAGATCGGCACCCCGTACCGGTACGACCAGCCGGCCGCGCCGAGAAACGAGAAGCTGGTGTAGGACTCGCCCGCCATGAGCAGCAGCACGAACAGCGTGCCGAGCCCGCGGCCCGAGATCGACCACTCCGTCAGGGATTTCGCCCGCCCGCGCCCGGACAGCACGCCGATGGCGACCGTCACGACCATTGCCACGGCGAACAGGGATACGGCCACCGCCGCGCGATGACTCACGACGACTCCCGTTCGGCGTCGTCGGCGGGCACGAATTCCGGTGCGCCGCTGCGATAGGCCGGATCGAAGTGGGCGACGAGGCCGACCAACGGCCCGGTCAGTGCCGTCACGGCCAGCAGATAGAAGGTGAGGAACGGGATGCCGAATACGCGGGGCTCGATCCGGTTGGCGACCACCGGCGCCAGACAGTAGAGCACACCGGGCAGCGTCAACAGCCAGAGCACGGGGCCGCGTCGGCGCAGCGGATACGTCGGGGCGCGAGCGCCGTCCGGCGGGGTGGGGTCGGCCATGGCTGTCACCTTCGCCGATGCGGGCGGCCGATGCCAACGGACCGGGGTGTGTCGCGCCATGGTTGTCGCATTCATCCCGGATTGCTGCTCGAGAACCGTTGGGGGATCGGGGTATTCGATCGACTGGCGGTAACCTGGTGTTCAGCGAGCGGCCAGCTCCGAAGGTGATGTCGGATTTGTCCGATTAATCCGATAGTAGAAACGGCACGACGAGCCTTTTCCTGTTTTGTCCCTAATGTCCCCGTGTCGCTTTGAATTTGCTCGACCGGGGGCTAGGCTCGATAGCTACATAATACCTGAAGTCGTTTCGAATCCGCATTTCAAGATCATGTAAACGAAGATCAAAAGAGTTGTCACGCAAGACCGTTGGTATGTGTAAGCTGACGGTCAATCACGAACCCACTACGAGGTGGGTTGAACGGCGAGGGCGGTGTCGTAGTGAACGTGGACAGACTCCGTATGCGCCGTGTAGCGGTTATTGTGACTGCTCTCGGCGTACTGGCTCTGATGATTACCGGCGCATTCGATCGGGTGCTGCTGGGCGTATTCATCTGCGCCGGACTCGGACTGGGTTGGCTCAATGCACATCTCACGTGGCGATCCATCACGCATGTGATCCGATCGGATACGTCGAGTAAACAGGGTTTGATGCTGTCGACGGCGGTACGCCTGTTCGGCCTGACGATTCTGGCCGTCGTGGTGGCCTTCCTGGCCCGCCCCAACGGAATCGGAATCTTCTTCGGATTGGCCGTCTTTCAGGTAGTCGTGGTCCTCCACACCGTGGTCCCCGAATGGAAAGGGCTGCGCCAGACCTCATGAACACCGTGAACCTGTTCGCTCAGGAATCGGAGCCGAAGATCAAGGTCGGGCACCACGCGGTGGCTCACCTGTGGGGCATGGATTTCAACGTCGACACCATCGTGTCGACCGTTGTCGCCGCGCTGATCGTGATCGGGCTGGCCATCTTCCTGCGGATCAAGATCACCTCCGGCGTGCCGAACGGGGTGCAGCTCTTCTTCGAGACCGTCACCATCACCATGCGCAATCAGGTCGAACAGGCCATCGGACTGAAGGTCGCGCCGTTCGTGCTGCCGCTGGCGGTCACGCTGTTCACCTTCATTCTGCTGTCGAACTGGCTGTCGGTGCTGCCGGTGCAATACGGCGACGGTGAATTGATCGCCCCGCCCGCGTCCGATGTCAACTTCGTGTACGCGCTGGCGCTGTTCGTGTTCGTCTTCTATCAGGGCGCGGGTATCAGGCGGCGCGGTCCGATCACCCATGTCAAGCAATTGTTGAAGGGGCACACCGGCTGGGGTCCGATGGTCTTCATCAACGTGATCGAGGAAATCGCCAAGCCGCTGTCGCTGTCGTTGCGATTGTTCGGCAACATGTTCGCCGGTGGTGTCATGATCTCGGTGATCACGTTGTTCCCGTTCTGGATCAGTTGGGGTCCCAACGCCATCTGGAAGATGTTCGATCTGTTCGTCGGCGGGATTCAGGCATTCATCTTCTCGCTACTGACCGTGCTCTACTTCAGTCAATCCATGGAGCGCGAAAACCACTGACCGACTCTTCGCCGAAGAGCTGACGTTCGAGAACAGGAAGTGAAACATGGCAGATCCCGCGATTGTCCAGGGCGCGTTGATCGGTGGCGGTCTCATCATGGCCGGTGGCGCCATCGGCGCCGGCATCGGTGACGGTCTCGCCGGTTCCGCGTTGATCAATGGTGTGACCCGACAGCCGGAGGCCGAGGGTCGCTTGCGCGGTAACTTCTTCCTGACCGTTGGTCTGGTGGAGGCCGCGTACTTCATCAACCTGGCATTCATGGCGTTGTTCGTCTTCGCGACACCCGGGGCGTAGCACATCATGGCCGCGCGAACGGATGTCACGGCCGCGGGGAACTTCCTCATCCCCAACGGCACCTTCTTCGTCGAGCTGTTGATCTTCCTGATCGTGCTCGGGGTTATCTGGTTCTTCGTCGTTCCGCCGATCCGCAAGGTGCTGGCCGAGCGAGAGGCGCGGGTCGATGCGACCACGGCGGACAACAAGGAAGCGAAGGAGACGTTCGCCGAGGCCGAAGCCCGCTATCAGTCGGGACTCGAGAAGGCCCGCGCCGAGGCCGCCGATATTCGCAATACCGCGCGCGCCGAGGGCCGGGCCATTCTCGAGGAGCTGCGCTCCGAGGCTCAGGAGGAGGCCGACCGGATCGTCGCCGAATCCGCGGCACAGCTGCGGGCCGAGGCCGATCAGGTGGCGGCGGAGTTGCGTCAAGAGGTCGAGCCGCTGGCCGAATCGCTGGCCGAGCGGGTCTCCGGGGTGAACGGTCAGCGGGCCGGGAGCAGCTCCGGACGGCAGAGGGGACAAGCGTCGTCATGAACCACATCAGCGGCATCCTTGCCGAGGGGCCGTACCATATCGTCTTCGATTGGAAGGTTTTCGGCAGTCAGCTGTTCGGTTTCGTCGTGATCATCGTGTTGACCGTCAAATGGATTGTGCCGCCGGTCAAGAGGTTGATGGCCCGCAACCAGGACAACGTCCGCAAACAGCTCGAGGAGAGCCAGACGGCGACGGAGCGGCTGACCAAGGCCAAGCAGTCCTATGACAGCGCGATGGCCGAGGCCCAATCCGAATTGGAGCGGATGCGGGTCGATGCCCGCGACGACGCCGAGCACATCATCGCCCAGATGCGCGAGGCCGCCGCCGGGGAGGTCGAGCGCGTGCGCAAACAGGGCCGCGATCAGATCCTGCAACTGCGCCGCCAGCTCATCCGCGATCTGCAGACCGACCTCACCACGGCCATGCTCGATCGCACCGAGGAGAAGGTCCGCCTCAAGATCACCACCGTCGAGGCCAAATCCGAGAGCATCGAACGCTTCCTCGAGGAGCTCGAGACTCTGGCCAACGGCGAACACGCGGTTCGCCGACAGGCGCAGTCGCGCTGGAACTGAATGCTTCCGGCCGGTGCCGCAAGTCCGAAAGGGCTTGCGGCACCGCCATTTCACCGCTAGCTAGTAGTATCGGCTGGATCCAACTTCAGGGTCGTCGACTTGCTCATGGTGACGTCTTGGAACAGTTCAGCCGTGATGATGTAGGACTTGCCTTCGGTGAACGAGCCCCCACTGGTCTTGGGAATCCCCGCCTTCACCTCCGCCGTTCCCTTCTCGCCGTCGCAGCTGCCCGAATCGACGCCCTCGGCGTAGACCAGCTTGCTCGTATCCGTCTTCTTGCCGTCCTTATCCTTGCCCGAGTCCAGCACCGACACCCTCACGGTGTAGCTGGCGTCGGAATTCTTCGGACAGGTGAAGGAGACCGCGACCGTGGCCTCGTTCGCGCTGACGGCAGTGAGCTTGTCCACCGTCACCGTGGGCGTCGAGTCGTCCGCGGCATATGCGGGAGCCGCGACGCCGAGCATTCCAATGAAAGCTCCACAGGCCATGACGCCTGCAACCTTGTTGAGCAACGTAACCCAATCCTTTCCTGCCGGATGGAAATGCGATACCGACAGTTCTTCGCTGCCGAACCGGCTCTAGATTGGGTCAATACAAACTATGCCGCCCGATGTCTACGCTCGCTGCGCAGCGCGGCGAGCGCGAGACGGGGCTGGATGAGCAGCATCCGCACATTGGCCCAGATCGACTCGGGCCCTCGGACATCGACGTAGCAGTACATCTGGTGGCGGACGACCAGGCCGTCGCGCAGGGTCCAGATCTCGGTGCCGAATTGATTCGTCCGGCCCCGGAACCCGCCCTCGTAGGTGAGGACGATGGTGTCGCTGTCGGCGCACTGGACCGTCTTGCGCACCCGGAAGGGCTGATTGCGCCAGAGTTCGGCCAGTACGGCCAGCGCGGGCCGGATCTCCTCGATGCCCGCATAGCTGCGGCGCACCCCGTCGAAGATCCACTCCGCGACGGCATCGTGATGATAGAGCGCCTCCCATTCGTCGACGGCCACCTCATTGGTCATGCGTTCTGCCTCGGCGGCGAACTTGGCCGCGTCGAGCCGGAGATCGGTCATATCTCCACTGTCACATAAGATTTAGAAGTAGACAAGAATGAATCTGAAGTAATGGCTTCTATTACCGGTGCTACAGTCGATGCGTGGCACGGCGTAGCTATGACCAGTTCTGCGGGCTCGCGCTCGCCCTCGACATCGTCGGAGAGCGCTGGACACTGATGATCGTGCGCGAGTTGATGTCCGGGCCCAAGCGGTACTCCGACCTCGCCGGTGCGCTGGACGGCATCGGGACCAGCCTGCTGGCCGCGCGCGTGAAACAGCTCGAGGCCGACGATGTCGTCGAGCGACGGCAGCTGCCGCCGCCCGTCGCATCGACGGTCTACCGGCTGACCCCGGCCGGCGCGGAATTGGCGAAAGCGCTGACGCCGCTGGCGCTCTGGGGCACCAGGCACCGCACACACGACGGACGAGCGCCCGGCCAGAGCTTTCGCGCCGAATGGTCGCTGGCCTTCCTCGCGCAGCTGGTGGATTCGGACGCGCTGCGAACGGTCGAGGGGCGCTTCGAATTTCACGCCGACGACAGCATCGCCCGCCTCGATATCCACGACGGCCGGGTCGATGTGCGATCCGGACCCGGCGAGGATCCGGCCGACGCCGTCATCACCTACGACTCCGCGACCTTCGCCGCCATCGTGCGCGGCGACCTCGCCATCGCCGAGGCTCTTGCGCGGCAACGGGTTCGGGCGGTCGGTGATCCCGAATCGATCCACAACCTGGCCGTGGTCCTGCAATCCGCACTCGACAATCTGCCGGTATGAGCGTCAGCCGGTGACCATCGCTCCCGTGTGGAGGGCGAGGCCGGAGCGCGGCGCGATATCGGCGTGCAGCCAACCGGCGCTGTCGATCTCGTAGCTGGGTCCGGTGCAGACTCCTTCATGCGGTGCGCCGTGCATGACATCGCAGTAGGTGCCCGCGGGCAAGGACGTGCGGTAGGCGCGTCCGTCGGCCGGTGAGTCCTCGCCATTGAGGACGACATAGCCCGCCGAGCCGCGGCCGAAGGCGATGAGGTTGCCGGAGTCATCGATCCAGTCGACCACCGGTTCGCCCCGGACCTGCTGATGAAAGCCGACCATGCCGCCGATGCCGGGCCAGGAGTGTTCGCACAGCCAATGGCCGTCGACGCAGGCCGCATCCAGGGTGCGGCCCAACGGATCCGAGGGGGAGGGTTCGTCATAGGATTCGAAGGCGTAGTCGCTGAGGATCTTCGGATGGCCGTAGGGCCAGGCCAGTAGAAACGCGTTGGCCAGGATGTAGTGGTCGGGATCGGCATAGGTGAGGGTGGAGCCGTTGCGTTCGGTGTCGTGATTGGCCACGAACACCACCGACCGATCCGAGGGCAGTGCCGAGCCGAAGTGCCGCAGTTGCGCCAGGCGGCCCCGGCGGAAGATCGCGCTGAGGGTTCCGGCATAGCGCAGGTCCATGACATCGCCGGTTTCGAGATAGTCCTCGGGCCCGACGCCCTCGCCGAGGCCGTAGACGGCCTCCTGATACACGTACGCGGGCCGGGACAGCCGTCCCTCGATGGCCGAAATATCCTCGGGAGCAATGTATTTCGCCGAATCGATCCGGAAGCCGTCGATGCCGAGGGACAGGAGATCGTTCAGATAGCCGGCGATCCGGTCCTGGACTCGGTCGTCCTCGGTCGCCAGGTCCGCGGCGTTGAGCGTCTGACAATGGTGCATCTGATAACGATCGGTGTAGTCCTCGATGGCGTCGTCGGGCGTGCCGCAGTGATGGAAGTCGCCGGGACCGTAGGGAACCGTGGGATATACGTAGTGGCAGTAAGGCGTTCCGCCGCTACCGATTCCGCAGCCCTCGATCGCCGACATGTTGTTGATGATCGTGTCCACATACACCCGCACCCCCGCCGCATGGCAGCCGCGCACCATCTCCGCCAGTTCCTCGCGCGTGCCGTAGCGACTGGTCAGCCCGTAGGAGACGGCCGAATAGCTCTGCCACCACGGAAATCCCTTCTCCGGCAACAGCGAATGCTCCTCGGGCGGGGAGGTCTGCACGGCCCCGTAGCCGAGCGGACCGAGCGTCTCGCGGCATTCCCGCCCGATCGAGCGCCAGTTCCAGCCGAACATCTGCGCGATCACATCCCGCTCCGGCGGTTCGTCGGCCCGCGCCGGAGGCGAAGGAACAAACCCTGTCATCGCAACCGCGAGGGCAAGCGCGCAGACCCATGACCGGACCATCCGCAGACTGTTGTCTTCGCCGTCGAGACTCAGCCGAACGAAATCTTGGCGTTTTCCGGGCCGAGGCCGCAGGTACGGGTGCTCGGCGCGTCCACGAGTCGTTGGCCGAGCCAATCTATCGCCTCCGGGAAATCGGTGGGCTCCGTGTAAAGGTGCTCGGTCAGTGGATATTTCGTGTAGGTGATGTCGACACCGCGGGCGCAGTAGTCGGCGACCAAGCGATCGGTATCCGGAACCATCGCAAATTCATCGACGAATCCGGTCGCCAGATGCATCGGTACGGCCGGTGTCCCGTACCGCCCGCCCCGCAGCGATTCCACGACCTGCGCCACTGCTGGGACTCCCAGGGGCCAAATATGACCGACGGTGTAATCCTCGACGCGCCGGAATGCGTAGTCGGCCGCAAGGTCGGTGTAACACGTGCTGGTGAACTTCTGCTTCAACTGGGGATCGCTGAAATAGGAGGCGAGATTTATCTCGGGATACGCGCGATCGAGACCGAAGGCCGCAAGCAGGTCGATGACGGTGAATGGTCCGCCGTCCATATGCGCGGCGGCCGCCGCCATATCGACCGGTAGGCCGCCGGCGGCCACACCGCGGATATTCAGTTCTGGCGAGTAGGTGGGCGCGAGCTCGGCGGCGAACTCGGCACCCCGCGATCCGCCGGAGTAACCGTAGATCAGGACCGGTGTCGAGCTGCCTGAAAGCGCTGCGGGAGCGAAATTCAGGGCGGCCCGGATGCCATCGAGAGTATTGCGCCCCTCGACGTAACCGGCGGCGAATTCGCCCTCTGGCCCCAGGTAGTCAGGTAGTACGACGGTCCAGCCGCGGTCGAGCTCCCCGATCACATTCCGCAGTTCACTGGGAAACACGCCGCCCTGGACGCTGGCGTCGACCCGCAGTTTGTATGACGGGTTGCATCGGGAATTCAGGGAGTCGATCCACAGGTCTTCCGCTATCAACACCGGTGGTTCGACCCGCTTCTCCGGCTGGATGACGATCGCCATCGTCGTCCAGGGTGTTCCTTTGGTGTTCTGGCTGACGTATTTCACCTGCCAGGCGGAATAGGGTCCCGGCGCCGGAAACCCCGGTAACTCCACCGGGCGACTGTCCACCACTTCTCCCATTGCTTTTCCGCCCAGTGAATCCGGCTGAGCGTAGAACGGATCGTCGACCGGCAGCGGTGGTTCCGCCGCGGCGGTGGTCAGGGATATCGCATTCAACGATCCGGCAAGCGCGAGCGCTGCGGCGGAAAGACCGAACAGTCTACGAATGCTCATGGCCGCTCATAATAGCGGCCGGTCGGGCGAATACCCTGCGGCGCGCGTCATATCCGCCCAGTACAGTCGAGAGACAGCCGACCGGGAAGGACCGAAAGATATGACACGAGCGGCGCTGCACATCCCGGACCGGCTCGACGCGATACACGGCGATCTCGCCGATCTCTACCGAGATCTGCACGCCCATCCCGAGCTCGGCTTCGCCGAACAGCGAACAGCCGCCGAAATCGCCCGCCGCGCAGTCGATCTGGGCTACGAGGTCACCACCGGCGTGGGTCGCACGGGCGTGGTGGCCCGGCTGGTCAACGGCGCCGGGCCGACGGTGCTGCTGCGGGCGGATATGGACGCGCTGCCGGTGGCCGAACAGACCGGCCTGCCGTACGCGTCCACCGCCACCGATCCGGTCACCGGCGATCCGGTCATGCACGCCTGCGGCCACGATATGCATATCACCTGCCTGCTGGGCGCCCTGCGGATCCTGGTCGAGGCCAGGGAATCCTGGCAGGGCACGGTGCTGGCGGTGTTCCAGCCCGCGGAGGAGAGCGGCGCGGGCGCTGCGGCCATGATCGACGACGGCCTGTTCGATCGGTTCGGCACGCCCGATGTGGTGCTCGGCCAGCATGTGGGGCCGCTGCCGGTGCATATGGTCGCGGTCCACGCGGGGGCCGCGATGGCGGCCACCGACGCGCTGCGAATCACGTTGTACGGCAAGGGCGGACACGGTTCCCGCCCGGAGACGACGATCGATCCGGTGGTGATGGCGGCCGCGACGGTGATGCGCCTGCAGACGGTCGTATCCCGCGAGATCGCGGGCGGGGATACCGCGGTGGTCACCGTCGGCGCGATCACCGCGGGCACCCGGCACAACATCATCGCCGACCGTGCCGAACTGCTGGTCAACATCCGCACCTTCACCCCCGAGGTCCGCGCCAGGGTACTGGCCGCGGTCGAGCGCATCGTGCGGGCGGAGGCGGCCGCCTCGGGCGCGGACCGCGCCCCGGATATCGAGACGATCGAGACCTTCCCCATCCTGTTCAACGATCCCGCCGCCGTCGAGCGCACCGCGGCCGCCCTGCGCGAGCAGCTCGGCGCCGACAAGGTGGTCGATCCGGGCCTCATCACCGGCAGCGAGGACTGCGGGGTGCTGGCGACGAGTTGCGGTGCACCGCTGTGCTATTGGTACTTCGGCGGGGTCGACCGGCAGCGCTTCCTCACCGCGCTGCAGGCCGGCGCCGTCGACCGGGACATCCCCTCGAACCATTCGCCGCATTTCGCCCCGGAGCTCGATCCCGCGATCGATACCGGGGTGACGGCCATGGTCACCGCGGCTCTGGAGTGGCTGGACTGAGTTCGTCCTCGGCCAGTACCGCCTCGCCGCGGGCGACCATGCCCGCCTCGTCGGACAGCGTCAGATGCGGGATGAACAGCGTCAGCACGAAGGCGAGGATCGCGCCGGGAATCACGTACCAGAAGCCCGGCACCAGGGCGTGCGCATAGGCGCCGACGATGGCGTCGTGCAGCGGGCCTGGCAGGTGCTTGACCGCCGAGGGCACCAGTCCGTCCGGCCGCAGGCCCGATTGCGCGGCCTCCTGCCAGTGCGTACGGAACACCTCGGTCAGCCCCTCGGTGAGCCGGCTGGTGAAGATCGATCCGAAGATCGCCACGCCGATCGCGCCGCCCATTTCACGGAAGTAGTTGTTCGCACTGGTCGCGGTGCCGATCTGCCCGGGGGACACCGCATTCTGGACCACCAGCACGATGATCTGCATGATCAGACCCAGTCCGGCGCCGATGACGAACAACATCGCCGACACCAGCCACATGGAGCTGTGCGCGTCGATCCGGGTCATCCACAGCATGCCGGCGATGATGATCAGCGCGCCCAGCGGCGGATACATGCGATAGCGGCCGGTCTTGGTGATCGCGGTCATCGAGGTGATCAGCGTCGCCATCATGCCGATCATCATCGGGATCAGCAGCAGGCCGGACACCGAAGCCGAAGCGCCGGTGGCCATTTGGAGATAGGTTGGGATGAATGCCAGCGCCGCGAACATCACCAGGCCGACCACCAGGCCGATGGCCGAGGTCAGCACGAAGGTGCGGTTGCGGAACAGCCACAGCGGCAGCATCGGCTCCTCCGCCCGGGCCTCGACGGCCACGAATACTCCCACGATGATCACCAGCGCCGCGGCCATCGACAGAATCGTCGGCGAACCCCACGCGTATTGCTTACCGCCCCAATCGGTGATCAGGATCAGCAGCGTCGTCGCGGCCGACATGAGCACGACGCCGACATAGTCGGGCCGCACCTTGGGCCGGTGACTGGGAATGCTCAGGTAGCGGAACGCGATGATCAGCGCCGCGAGCCCGACCGGGACGTTGATCCAGAAGCACCAGCGCCAGCTCAGCTGATCGGCGAAGAAGCCGCCCAGTAGCGGACCGGCCACCGAGGTGACGCCGAAGATCGCGCCCATCGGCGCCATGAACTTGCCGCGGTCCTTGGCCGGGACGATATCGGCGATGATGGCCTGCGCCAGGATCATCAGGCCGCCGCCGCCCACGCCCTGCAGGCCGCGGAACACGATGAATTCCCAGAAGCCGGTGGAGACGGCCGCGCCGACCGAGGCGGCGGTGAAGATCGCGATCGCGAACAGGAACAGCCACCGCCGGCCGAACAGATCGCCGAACTTGCCGTAGATCGGCATGACGATGGTCGTGGCCAGCAGATATGACGTCGCGGTCCAGGCCATATTGGAGATGCCGCCGAGCTGGCCGACGATGGTCGGCATCGCGGTGCCCACGATGGTCTGATCGAGGCTGGCCAGGAACATGCCCGCGATCAGTGCGGAGAAGATGAGCCAGACCCGCTTCTGGGTGAGAACTATTGGGGTAGGCGGCGATTCGGCCGTCGCGGTCATGGGTGTCTCTCCTTGATGTTTTCCGGATCCCGGTGGAACAGGCTCGCGGCCAGTTCGCACTGTTCGAGCAGAGCGTGTGCCAGCGGCCGTTCGGGCTGATCGGCCAGCGACATCGCCGCGTTGGTGGTGAGGGTGGACATGAGTCCCGCTGCGAGGGAAGCGAATTGGGGTGTGACCTCGCCGAGCCGGGCGGACAGCAGCTCACCCACGGCGGCGGTGTGGCGCACGCCCGCGGCGAAGAAGCCCGCGATCACCCGCGGCTCGGTCTTGATGATCTCGGCGACCAGCGAAATGCTTTCGCGCACCTCGTCTTCGGGCTCGTAACCGGAGGTGTAGAGCGCGGCGAGGTCGTCGATCAGCACGCCGGTGGGGCCGCCCGCGATGAATCGCGCACGCATCTCGGGCGTGCCGATCTCCGCGACCGGACCGAGGACCGCGTCGAGCTTGGTCTCGTAGTAGTTGAAGAACGTGCGCGGCGAGACACCGACGGCCTTGGCGATATCGTCGGTGGTGGTCGCGTCGAGTCCGCGTTCGACGGTCAGGCGCCGCGCAGCCAGGCAGAGATCGTGGCGGGTCTGTCGCTTCTTCTGTTCGCGCAGCCCGAGTTCCGGCGGGGTGTCGACCTTCTGCCTGACCATGCCAGAAAGCTACACCTTCTGCAATTTTTCAGAAAGTGCAATTCGCGTCACATCGGCCCTGGGCGAGTGGGGGTGAACTCGGCTGTGGGCGCGCAAAGGGTTGTCAATCATTCTTTGAAAGTACAGACTTACGTACGTGGCTGCTTTCAAAGACGTCGATCTGTCGATGCTCGGGGATCCGATGCGGCAGGCGATCTTCGAGCGCCTGGCTCGCCGACCGTCGTCGGTCGGCGAGCTGGCCGAGTCGTTGCCGATCACTCGCCAGGCGGTATCGCAACATCTGCGGGTGCTTCGGGAAGGCGGCTTGGTGGTGGCCACGGCCGAGGGCACGCGGCGGATCTACCGGGTCGACACGGCGGGTCTGGCCGCGATTCAGGCATATTTCCAGCGGGTCTGGGATGACGCGCTGACCGCTTTTCAGAAGGCCGCCGAATCCGCGGCCGCCGATCCCGAACAGGAGTCCCCATGACCACCTCGCTTCCCGCCCTGCAGGGCAAGGCAAGCGTCGCGCTGCCGATCGAGCGCGCCTTCGCCTACTTCACCGAATCGTTCGGCAGCTGGTGGCCGGGCTACAGCATCGGCAAGGTCGAGATGGCCGACGCCCTCCTGGAACCGCAGGTCGGCGGCCGCTGGTACGAGCGCGGCGTGGACGGCAGCGAATGCGATTGGGGCCGGGTGCTGGCCTGGGAACCGCCGCATCGCATCCTGGTGACCTGGCAGATCAACGGGCTCTGGCAGTTCGATCCGGATCCCGCACATGCCAGCGAGGTCGAAATCCGTTTCACCGCAGAGGGTCCCGAACAGACCGTCGTCGAACTCGAACATCGCCACCTGGATCGGCTCATCGAGGGGCAGGCGCTGCGCGATGTCATCGCCGAACAGGGCGGTGGCTGGTCCACGGTGCTGCAGTCGTTCGAGAAGTTCGCCACCGCCCAGGGCTGATTCGTCAGGGCACGATGATCAGTTTGCCGCGGGTGCGGCCGGAGCGGCTGGCGTCGAAGGCGTCGCCGATCTCGTCGAGGGAATAGGTCCGCGCGATCTCGACGGTGAAGACGCCGCGATCGGCCAGCTCGGCGAGTTCGGCGAGCTTGGCACCGTCCGGGCGGACCCAGATCACATGTCCGCCATGGGTTTCCACACTGTCGTCGGCGACCGAGGCATGCCGGCCGCCCTCGGCGAGGATGGCCAGGGTCGTCTCGAGCTGGCCGCCCACGAAGTCGGCGACCGCGGTCGCGCCGCCGGGGACGAGTGCGCGGATCCGCTCATCCTGTCCGTCGCCGTAGGCGACGGGTTCGGCGCCGAGCGCGCGCAGGAAATCGTGATTGCGTTCGGAGGCGGTGCCGATCACCCGGGCGCCGCGATCGCGGCCGAGCTGCACCGCGAGGCTGCCGACGCCGCCGGCCGCGCCGTACACCACGAGCGTGTCGCCGGGGCCGACCTCGAGCCGATCGAGGGCCCGCTGGGCCGTCATGCCCGCCAGCGGCAGGCCACCGGCCTGCGCCCAGTCCAGTGCGGCGGGTTTGCGCGCGACGTGGACGGCGGGTACGGCTACGAATTCGGCGAAGGTGCCCGCGTGCACGGTGTCCTTGCGGGCGTAGGCCATCACCTCGTCACCGACGCGGAATTCGGGGGTGTCGGGTCCGAGAGCGACCACCTCACCGGCTACGTCCCAGCCCGGGATCACCGGAAACACCGAGAGCATCATCGGGTCGAGGTAGCCGGCCAGCACCTTCCAGTCGACGGGGTTCACCCCGGAGGCGCGCACCCGGATCAGCACCTCACCCGGTCCGAGCTTCGGTTCGGGAGCCTCGCCCACCTTCAGCGTCGAATTGTCGGGGGCATAGGCGTCGTAGGTGACGGCACGCATCGAATTCAGGCCTCTCGGTTGGGGGTTTCCTGGTCGTTCAAGCGCTACCGGGGTGAGCGTATTTCCATACCGAGGGGTTTGGTGGGGATCGTCACGTATGTCGGCGGGCCGCGCCGCCTGGTCCCGGCAGGGCGGCCCACCATGGCGGATCAGGCGGTCAGACCCATACCCTGGGCCAGGATCGGCCACGAATTGTGCAGGGCCTCTTCCCAATACGGCCAGTAGTGCGTTCCCACCGGAGTGAACTGGAAGGTCGCCGGGATGCTCAGCGAGTCGAGCCGGTTCTTCAGGTTGGCGGTGCAGCCGTTGACGGCCGCCTCGATGATCATGCCGAGCGCGAGGTTCACGCCGCCGGTGGGTCCGGGTGCGCTGTCCACGTAGTACTCGACGTCGTCCATCACCGGAATGCCGCTGCCGCTGGAGACGTAGAGCAGGGTGCCGCGCAGCTTCTCGGCGTTGATGACCGGATCGTTCTCGGCCCATAGCGGGCTGTTCGAGGGGCCGTACATGTTCTGGGTGTTGCCGCCGGCCCAGGTCTCGGTGGCGAGCTTCACGAACTGCTGGCCCATCGGGTCGGCGATCTGCGCGCAGCCGCTGTAGGCGGCCACGGACTTCCACAGACCCGGCTTGGCCTCGGCCAGCTGCAGGACCGACGTGCCGGAGGTCGACAGGCCGGCCAGCGCGTTACGGCCGGTGGAGTGCAGGGTCTCATCCAGCAGCGGGGGCAGCTCCTCGGTGAAGAACGTCTTCCACTTGTTCACGCCGAGCACCGGATCCGGCTTCTGCCAGTCGGTGTAGTAGCTGCCCAGGCCGCCGATCGGCTGGATCACATTGACCTGCTTATCGGCCAGCCAGTCCAGCGCCTTGGTCTGCGCCTTCCAGCTCGCGGTGCCCTCGCCGCCGTCCAGCCCGTTGAGCATCCAGAGATTCGGCGCGGGCGCGGACTCGTCGACCGGCCGCTGCACATCGACGGCGATGTCGGTATTCATCGCCGCCGAGTAGACCTTCAGATGCCAGGTACGCCCCTGCTTGGTGACGGAGGTGACGGCCGATGGCTTCACCGGATCGGCCGAGGCGGTCTCGCCGACCATCCCCACGCCCAAGAGGGCGGTCAGCGCCACGGCCGAGGCCCGTAGCGCCGTTCGATTACATAGCTGAGAGAGTTTCATCGCATCCAATACTTTCCTACCGCGCGCACGGACGCTATTTCTCCCCTCGGGGCAAATCCGTTACGCGACAGGCGCGGCCGCTCGGGGAGCGTCCTGATCAGCGGCCGAGTTCGGCCACGCTCAACAAACTGGGCCGAGCCGTGGGCGCGAGCGAGCGAACCCTCAGCCGACTGTTCCGGACCGAGCTGGGCATGAGCTTCAGCCAATGGCGCACCCTGCTACGCGTCCAGCACGCCCTCGTGCACCTCGTGCACGGCCACTCGGTCACCGATATCGCGCTGCGCTGTGGCTGGTCCAACCCGACCAGCTTCATCGAAGCCTTCGCCGCGATCATCGGCCGGACTCCGGGCCGCTACCAGAGCGATCTCCGCCGCGCGCAACGGCATGCCGACGTGCGGTGATCAGCCGAAGAGGCGCTGAACTGTTGTGGGACAGGAGATTTGGATGCGGTGATCAGCACAGGCCGGTAACGGCGTTGGGGGTTGCATACTCCCCACGTCAGCGTCGCCGGGGCGGTACCGCGGTCGAGTATGGACGCCAGTAAGTGCCGTCACAACTCGGGTATTCTCATTGCGTGTCGGCAATCCGACAGCAATGCTGGTAGCAGCTTTCGGGGCCGGGGTTGCCGAGTATGTCCGTCCGCGGTGTCGTCGCTGGTTTCGCTATTCCGTCCGGCACTGGATTGGAGATCATGCTCAGCACGATTGATATGTACCCACGGTCCGCGGCATGGGCGGGCTGAGTAGGTCGCTATGGGACGGATCCGTATCGGACGTACTCCCGAACCGATCGACCGGACCGGCACCGGTGCGGATGAGGTCGGCCATCGCGGACGGTCGGCCGAAATCATGCCGAAGCGGCGACCTCGCAAGTCGGCCGCCGGTTTCGCCGATAGTGCCCGGCAGGGGGTCCGGCAGCGTCGAGCTCGAGTAGCGACCGCCGAGCAGCGGCGCGATATCAGGCTGTTGCTGCGCGGGAGCATCTACTCGGATGTCTCGCCCTCGCCGACGGCGACCGGGGAGGAGTATTCGGCCCGTCAGGTCATCGACTTCTGCCTGGACCTGGGGGAGGTGATGTTGTCGTCGGGAGCCGATGCGCGCAGTGTCGAGGTGGCGATCGTCGCGGTGTCGGCGACCTGGAATCTGGCCGCCGTGGAGCTCGATTTTCCAGGGTCGTCGATCCATATGGTGTACGCCGTGCCCGACGAGCCGACCACCGCCGGATTGCGGGCTGTGCGCGACGCGGGTGCCGACCTGCACCGGCTCAACAACGTGTACGGCGTTGTCGACGACATCGTGGGCCACAAGGCTGATATGACCCAGGCCAGTCAGCGACTCGTCGAGGAGATGCGGTCGGGTCCGCGATGGCCCTATCGAGTTGTCGCGGGCGCCATGGGAGTTCTCGGCGTTGTCGTCGCATTGCAGGCCGGCGGGACCTATCGGTCGGCGATCGGCGCTTTCGGTCTGATGTTCGTGCTGATGTATCTCGGTAAGGTCCTTGGAAGACGTTATCTTCCAGCATTTTTCGTCGCCGTCGCGCAGATGGCGCTGGCGACGGTGGTCGGCAGCCTTGCGGTGGCCTACAGCCCGATCGATCCGGCTGAGGCAGCCAGTATGGTCGCCGCGTGTGTGGTGCTGCTGTTGCCCCATCCGTCGATCGTCGCGTCGGCGCAGGACGCGATATCGGGATTTCGGGGCATGGCCGTGGTGCGTGGCCTGGGTATCGGCCTGATCGTGCTCGGAATGGTCACCGGCATTCTGGCGGGTCTGGCGATGACCCGATGGGTGCATCTCGAGGTCGATCCATCGGCGATCCGTTTGACGGGCCTGACGCTGTTCTGGGCGCTGTTCGCCTCGGCGGTCGCCGCCGCGGCCAATGCCTTCGCTCAGGGGGCCACCGCGCGGGTGGTGCCGATTTCCATGGCAGCGGCGGTATTCACGCAGCTCGTCGTGCAGTTATGTGCGCGTGCACATATCGGACTGCTGTTGTCGTTGATGCTCGGTGCGGCGGCGCTCGGCGCCGTCAGCACATGGACGGCGGCCCGGCTACGCATATCTCCGGCATCGATAATCGTTCCAGCGTTCTGCGGCGCCTTGCTGCCGTCGCTGGCGGTGTCCTATTCATTGCTGATGTTCATCGGACATTCGCCAGGATCGGGAGTGTCTTTCGCCTTTTCCGTGCTCACCACGCTGGCAATCGGTGCGGGCCTGGTTTTAGGCAACTTTGTAGCGACCGGTGGAGCGCGTCGCATGGTCAGCATGCGCACCCGGATCCGCTCGGCGAGTCTCGACACCGAGCCGCGACCGACGGCCCCGGAGGCCAACGCACAGCTGGATTCGTAACCACGGGACCCGCTCGTCTGCGTAGGCTACTGCCAGGGTGGTGCGCTTGACCGGACGGCGTTCGATCCCGGTTCGCGGTATCACACCGCAGTCCGATTCCATGTCATACCAAGGGATTACATGGAACGAGAATCCGGTCGATAGCTTCGGTGGCATCTCGACTCGGCTCTCTCAGGAAGATCTATGACGACACCGGCCTTGGCCCCAGAGTCAGTTCCACGGTCACCGCGGCGCGGCGCCGATGGTGATTACGCCCGTCTGTTGCGCCGGATCTCCGACGCGGGACTGATGAACCGGCGTCCCGTCTACTACGCCATCCGGCTCGGCCTCGTCGGGATCGCCTTCGTGTCCGGCTGGGCCGCGTTCGGCCTCGTCGGCGACTCGTGGTGGACGCTCATGGTCGCGGCGTTCATGGCTGTGACATGCGCACAGGTCGCACTCGTCATGCACGATGTCGCGCACCGCCAGGTCTTCCGGCTGCGGCGGCCGACGGAAGTAGTGGGCCGAGTCGTCGGCAACGCCGGCATCGGCCTGGCCTACGGCTGGTGGCAGGACAAGCACACCCGGCATCACGCCAATCCGAACCACGAGGAACTCGACCCCGATGTCGCGCCCGACGTTCTGGTCTGGTCACAGCGGCAGGCGCGGGCCAGCCGTGGTCTGCCGCGTCTCATCGGGAGGGCGCAGGCGTACCTGTTCTTCCCCCTACTGCTGCTGGAGGGCATGAACCTCCATGTGGCGGGCGTGCGTGCGCTCCGAAATCGATCGGTCAAACACCGCGGATCGGAGGGCGCGCTGCTCTTCGGTCATTTCGCCGCATATCTGGTCGCGGTGTTCGCGATTCTGCCCGCCGACAAGGGAATTGCGTTCATCGCTGTGCACCAAGCGCTGTTCGGCCTGTACATGGGCTGCGTCTTCGCCCCGAACCACAAGGGCATGCCGACCCTGACCGGCGACGACCGCCCCGACTACTTACGCCGGCAGGTGCTGACCTCCCGCAACGTGCGGGGTGGCGCGCTGACCGACCTTGCCCTCGGCGGCCTCAACTATCAAATCGAGCACCATCTGTTCCCGAGCATGCCGACGCCGAATCTGCGTCCCGCCCAGGTGATCGTCCGCGACTACTGCGCCGAAATCGGCGTGCCCTACCACGAGACCGGACTGATCTCCTCTTACCGTGAGGCCCTGCGGCACCTGCACCACGTCGGCGCGCCCCTCCGCACCACCGACCGACATCCGGCGTCGGAAGAACCTTTCCCCGTCCGGGCAGCGGAGACAAAGTAGGCCGCAGCGACTCGGCTTTCGTCAGAGTGACGGCGCCAGCCCTGTCAGTAACTCTTGCGTCGTCGGGTCGACCGCGTAAATGACTACGCCTCGCAGGCCTCGGGTCAGCAGGACCTTGTAGGTGTTGCGGATAAGGATCTCGACATCGTCGTCGAACAGTTTCTTGTTTCGTAGCGGCGAGTCCTCGGTGGCATCGCGCCGTACTGCCAGGCGTCCGTTCTCCACGGCGATGTCGGGGCCGAGAATGACACCGGCCCAGTCGTATTCGAATCCCTGCGCGGTGTAGATGCAGCCGACTTGTTCGAAACCGCGTGGATCGGTAGCCCACAGCCATCCCGGTGGTGCCTCGCCGGTGATGGTGTCCTTGAACTTGTTCCACGGTTTGCGCCAGTCGCCGATGACGACGTCGGGTTCGAGCGTCCCGTCTTTGCGTGGTTCATGGGTCCACGGCCAGCAATAGCCCGCAGCGATCCGCGCGGCAGCCCCAGCGTCGGCCTGTGCGCGCAGGAAGTCTTCCATCTGCTGTGGTGAACGCGCTATGCGTACGTCGAAGTCGTCGCCGCTCCACTGTGTCGGCTTGCCGTGTCGCAGGCCGATCAGTTGCAGCACCCACTCGTCGTACTCGGCGCTGCCGCCGCAGCGGAACTGCCCTTCGAGCGCGATATGGTGCACCAGATAACCTTTTCGGGCCGCATGATCCCGGATCGCCTTGGGGGTGCCGATCTCGTCCGGACGAACGACCTGGTGTTCGTCCAGGAGAAATACCGAGGCGATCAC
This sequence comes from Nocardia sp. NPDC051570, assembly GCF_044454005.1. NCBI lineage: Bacteria > Bacillati > Actinomycetota > Actinomycetes > Mycobacteriales > Nocardiaceae > Nocardia > Nocardia sp. NPDC051570. The sequence continues at coordinate 366,054 of NZ_JBITDI010000010.1, forward strand.
GGCGGACCCGGCGCGGCGCGTGCGCGTCGAGGAGGAGATCGCCGACGTGTTCATCTACCTGCTTCGGCCCGCCGATGTACTGCAGGTGGACCTTGCCGCCGCGGTCGACTCGAAGCTGCGGAAGAACGCCGAACGTTACCCTGTGGAGCTGGCTCGCGGCCGGGCAGTGAAGTACTCGGAGCTGGAGCGTGGCAACTGAACTAGGGGACCGGCTTCGGCGTCGGACCAGAGGTCTTACTGAAGCCGGTGTTGTTGCGGCAGGCCGAGGACGGCCGGCTGGACGGTCCGGGTTTCCGCCACCAGATCGCTGAGAGGATGACCGTGGGTGTCCACCGCAGGCCGGGACAGATGGAGTGCGGTATGGAAGTAGCCGCCCGACTCCTTGCCCTCAGGGGCCTGGCCAGCCGATGTCACTGCTTCGATGGCGTAGCGGCGCTCGTGGATGCTGGTGAAACGGCGTTGCGGAAAGGTCGGCGAGGCAGTCGTTTCGGTGATCAGGCCGGCCTCGGCCAGACATTCGGCGATATGGCGATACGAACCGGTGCGCAGCACGAACGCCGCGACCCACACCGGCTCTTCGGTATGGGCCAGCAGTGGCTGAAAGGTACGGCGAGACAGGAAGCTTGCCCCACCGGTGATCGTGATCAGACGCGTACGTCGCGCGGCGCCCAGCAGTGCCGCGGTGGGCGGCGCGGTCTCCAGATTCTCGGCGAAACCCTGGTCCAGTAGGCCGACGGTGCACGCATAGGCGATGGCATTGGCGGCGGCGTCGAGTCCGAAAACCGGAACCGCGTCCGGGCGTCGACGGGCCGCATAGAAGGTCCGGTCCCATTCGATCAGCTCGGCGGTTTCGAGGGCCGCCGCCTGCGGTGACAGGTAATGCGCATACAAATCGTCCAGTGTGAGCTCGTAATTGAGCAGGGCGGCGTTGATGCCGTAGGAGCAGCAGATGTCGAGCACCGCCGTCGGCTCCGCACCCCGCGCGTCTCCAGCTCTGGTGCGGGCGGCCACCGTGCGACGGAAGATCCCTTGGGCGTGATGAGGTGTCCGATACTCGTACGCCTCGAGTGCCCGGAAGTAGGCTCGGGGATCCGGCTGGTCGTAGATATCGTCGAAGGGTGTCATGGCCTTCTGGCCCGGGCAGACCGTATCGTCGGCCTTGTCATCCATCGCATGCTCTCCCTTGTCCGAGCGTCCAAAGACGGCACCAGTCAACCAAATTCGGTCGAAGTCGGCATCGCGAACTCGGCTGACGCCACTGCCGGGACCGGAGCGGTGAAAGATCTTCTCCGAGCGGGCATTCGGGCTGGAGCGATGGGTGTCGGTACCTATCCGCGTGGCCTTGTCCCGGGATACTGTTGCGGCATGGATGTTTCGGTCACAGCTCCGCACCCGCCCGTGGCTGTGTTCCGGGGCCCGGGGGATGGGGGAGTCGTCCCAAATCTGAATGCTGATATCCGGGTCGAGGCGCAGCGGACGGCGATGATGTTGGCCGAGATACCGACTCACGCCGGTCCGGTTGAGCGCACCATGGCCGTACAACGTGCCGTGGCGGTGGTCGGCGAGCTGGTGGGTGCGTTATCGGCCGAGGCCGGGCCGGTCGTCGGTGAGGAGCTGCCCGCCGAGTCGGTGAGTCAGTCGTTTTTCCGGGTCCGTGAGGTGGATCTGTCGGATCAGCAGGCGGCCCTGCATGGGGTGCTGGTCATCTATCGCGGTCTGCGGGACCTGTGCCGGGCCCCACTGTCGGGCGCTGACTTGGCGGTGGAGGTCGCGGGTATGGCGCAGGCCGCGCTCGACCTCACCGGCGCCGCGACACCGGACGGGCCGTTATCGGCCCCGGTGGCCATTCCTATGATGCCAGAGGCAGTCTCGCTGGAGAGCGAGTGGACCGCGCGGTGGTTGGTCGGACATCAGGTCCATGTGCTGTTCAATATCTGTGCGGCGGTCGCGGTGACCGATGTTGTGCACCATCTGCGTGCCGGCGCGGTCGATGCCGCGTTGGTGCGGCTCGGGCATGCGACCACGTACGTGCGCGGTTTTCCGGCGGCGATGACCCATGCCAGCACGATCCCGGTGGACTACTACATGGCGTCGGTTCGTCCCACCATGGCGCCGCCGGAGGTCACGATCCCGTTGAGCGGCCGACAGCATCGCGGCTACAAGACATTCCGCGCCGCGATGAAGGATCTGCTTGCCGTGATGCCGGATTCCTACGAGCAGTTGGCCGCCCGCGATCCGGAACTCGCCGAGGCTCGGGGCGCGTTGCTCGAGGCCGACCTCGTGGACGCCGAACGTCATGTCACGCTGGCCTATTCGATGGTACGAGTGCGTCGCTCCATCGCGCAGAAGCCCACCGGCCCGGACAACGCCGTGGGCGAGCTGCGGTCGATGCGACATCGGCGGGCGGCACAATACGCGCCGCTGATCCGGTTCGGCGACCACTACATCGCCGATGCCGTCGCGGCCATGCGGCATGGATGAGTCGACAGTACCTGGCCACCAAGACATTTCCGTCCAGATCCCGCCGGACCAGGAGTACGCGTTGATACCCGAGATCGCTGATACCGCCGTAGACGGCATTGCCGACCTCGAACTGAGCCCAGCGGACACGGCCGGGGTTGATCAGCTGGCTCGCGCCCTGTGTGGCGGTGAGTCGGACCGGGTCGACGATCCTGAATGGGTCGCCCGGGCCCGGCACGCCTGGGACGGGTTGCCGTTGTCGCTGCGTCGTGGTGTGCGACAGTTCCGGCGGCACTCGGGATTTCGCGGATCGCTGATGATCCGCGGCCTGCCGGTCGATGAGGCGAGGTTGCCCGCCACGCCGTCGACACCGGATTCGGTGCAACGGGACGCGACCGTCTCCGCGGCGGTGCTCACCATGATGGCGTGCGGGCTCGGTGATCCCGTCGCTTACCTGGCCGAGAAATCCGGCGCCCTGGTGCAGGATGTGGTGCCGGTACGGGGGAAGGAGACCTTCTCCGGAAACGCCGGGTCGGTTCTGCTGACCTTCCACAACGAGAACGCCTTTCACGTACACGAGCCCGACTATGTGCTGCTGCTGTGCCTGCGCGCCGATCATGATCGGGTCGCCGGTCTGCGCACCGCCTGTCTTCGCGAGGTGCTACCGCTGTTGACCGGCGCGAGCCGGGAGGCGTTGTTCGCACCTGAATTCGTCACCGCGCCACCGCCGTCCTTCGGCTCGGATCATGCGGCGATCCCGCCACAGCCGCTGCTGTCCGGGTCGGCCGACGACCCGGATATCCGGATGGCCACGATCGCGACCACCGCGCTGACGCCGCGCGCCGAGGCGGCGCTGGCCGAATTCGGCCGAGCCTGCACCACCGTCGCCCGCATCACCAAGCTCACGCCCGGCGACCTGGTCATCGTGGACAACCGAGTTACGGTCCACGGCCGCACCGCCTTTCAACCCCGCTACGACGGCGCGGACCGCTGGGTACAACGCACCTTCGCCATTGCCGACCTGCGCCGCTCTCGCGACCATCGCCCGCACGACGGATACGTCATCGCCCGTTGACCACCTCGCCCACTTATCGGCGTTCAGTGCGACCCTGTGGAGGTGTTGCGGTAGTGGCGTTCTTGTCCGGCAGGCGGGTGTCTCGTCCCGACTCGCTGATGGCGGTCCAGTACAGGAGTCGGGTGTTCTCGGTGAAGGTCGCGGAATAGGAGATCTCGGGTGTGTTTCCGCCTTGTTGGTAGCCGCCGATCACGCCCATGATTTCACCGGAAGGGTCGGCGAACGGTCCACCGCTGGTGCCATCGGTGTATCCGGGGCAATTGAATTGCAATTGGTGCGGTATGTGCGAGTCGGTGAGTGCGTTTTGACAGATCACGGGCTCCTCGGTGGAGTTCGGGTAGCCGATTACCTGAACCACTCCGGACGTCGGTTTGCCGAAGACGATATTGGCGGCGCCGGTCGTGTTCTGGACCGCCGCGCCGCTTCCATCAGCCGAAGCCAGCTGCAGAAACCCGAAATCGTTGTCGATGTCACCTTTGGCGTTGGGATCGCCCTTGATGCCGACCTTGATGTTGGGGTCGACCGCGGCATCCCACTGGGGGTCGGCCATGAAGCGAGTCGCTGTCCAGATTCCGTAGGGAAATACGTTGTCGTGATAGCCGGGGGCAAAGGCTATGTTGAGATTGCCGGTGCGGGAGGCTCCGCCTATGCAGTGCGCGGCGGTGATCACCAGGTTACCGAGCGGGCTGGATACAACAGTGGCAGTGCAGAAGTGGTCCAGCAGTCGACCGCTATCGCCGGTATGAAAGAGCGCGCCGACCACAGGCACTCCAGCGAAAGACGACACCTGGCCGTAGACAGCAGGATTCGGCCTGAATGCCAGCGGATCAGTCGGCACTCCTGAGGCAGGATCGGTCGGCGCTGCCGACGCCGCAGCCAAATCTGTTGCCGGTGTATCGAATGCGCCTGCCGCCAATAGCGTGACAGCGAAGGCGCCGACCAGCGGGACCTGCCACCATCTGACCGCCGCTCCGCGCCGCCGCTGACCGCCTGCGTTCGGATCGCGGCGCACTCGAGAAGATATATACATCAGTAGGTCCCTTGTCTGTGATCGACCGTAGTTCCGGAGCAGCGATCGCGCTTGCAGAAGTTCGATGATCGAGTAGCACATCGGGATGTCGATGGTCGGATCCATTCGATAAATCCGAACCGCATCCGATTACCCAGCGATCGGATGAACATTCGAAAGTCATGACACGCAATGCCGGACGGCTGGCTCGAGATGTAGGGTTCGGGATGTTTCAGAGAAATAGTGACATGGCGGACAGTTCCGGACAAGCTGGGAAGTTCGCCCCGGCTCCCCAGTTGAACACCGAACGCGCGCAGAACGGGTGAAGTAGCGCGTCATCAACTGTCATTGCCTGCTCCGCTCGGTCCGCCCCGTCCACGATGACGCGGCCGCGCCGGTCCCGCCGCTCGTCCCCACCTGAACACGCCATCCCCGGCTGCTACCGAGGAACGTCTGAACGGCGTTTCGCCATGGCTTGCGGAAGACTGGTGGCATGACTCTCGATCATGGGGACCCGGGCGATGCGCCGTCGATGCCTGCGCCGACCGCGCCGATCGCCAATCCGGTTCGTCCTTCGGCTGCCGAGGAGGCCAGAACCGTTGCGGCTGCGACCAATATCGCGACGCTGGCGAGTTTGAGCGAGGACGGCACGCCGTGGGCGTCGTTCATTACCTATGGGCTGCTGGACGGACAGCCGGTGTTGTGCGTGTCACGGTTGGCCGAGCACGGGCGCAATCTGACCGAAGATCCGCGCGCCAGTGTGTCCGTGGTCGCACCGGATATGCCCGCGGATCCGTTGGCGGGCATCAGGATTACCCTCGCCGGTGTCGTCGAGCGGCCGTCCGGGGACGAGGCAGTGGCGGCACGGGATGCGCATCTCGCGGCGGTGCCTGCGGCCAAGTATTACATCGACTACAGCGATTTCGCACTGTGGGTTTTGCGGGTGCGCCGGGTTCGGTGGGTCGGCGGGTACGGCCGGATGGATTCGGCGTCGGCCGAGCAGTACGCGGCGGCCATGCCGGATCCGATCGTGCCGATGGCGGGGCGGGCGGTTGTCCATCTCAATGACGATCATGCCGATGCGCTGCTGGCGATGGTTCGAGCGTTCGGCGGCTATCCCGATGCGACCGCGGCGGTATGCGAGCGCGCCGATCGCTACGGTCTGGATCTGCGGGTGAGCAGCCCGCGCGGGGTGGCGCGCACACGGGTCGGGTACTCGGCGCCGCTGGACTCCATCGACCAGTTGCGTGCGGCAACAGTCGAATTGACGCATTCCGCGCGCGCGGCACTGGCCTGAACCGACCAACCGTCCCGCGGTCAGTCGCGGAACCCCTCGCGGAGGACAGTGATCACTGTTTCGGGTGGGATGCTCTTCGGGCGGTCGCTGACCTGCCCATCGCCGATTTCGATCAACCGCCGGACTCCGTCTTCCCGCAGTGCGAAGTCGGCCGTCAGAAAGGGGAGACGAAGGTTCGCGATCAGTTGGCCGGCCGGTGCGGGATCGAAATCGGTAGCGGGCAGATCCTGAGGCGTGTCGGGGTGAGGGCCGATCACCGTGCAGATGCCGTCGACCCACCACGTGCGTACTTCGGCCGATGAGAAACGCTCGAAACGTCGCAGAACGAATCCACCGGTCATGTCCTCACCGCGCAGTTCCCGGAATCTCTGTGCCACACCCCAGGCGGAGTCCGCGTCGTCCAGCTCGGGGATGAACGCCGCTTCGTTCCAGTAGTGCTTCATCGACTTGGTGTAGTCACGCAGTACTGCGGGACCGGAACCGAGTTCCTCACGCGCACGGTCGAATCCGGCGCGATCATCACCGACTGTCCATACCGACCGCGGCGTCACGTCGGCGACCGAGGAATACCAGCCCGGCAGCTCGTGCGCCCGACGGTACTGTTCGGGACTGGTCCTCAATGTGACCCCGCGTCGTCGCAGTGCCGCGGCGAACGCGGCGTACTGCTCGCTACGCAACATCCAGCCGCGATAACACGCCGTATCGCTCGTTCGGACCGCGCGAACCGCCTCCTCGGCACCGCCGGGTCTGGTCAACGCGTCATGATCGACCAGCGCGACCTCCATTCCGGCCGCGCGGGCGGCATCCGCCTCGGCGGCGAAATGCTCATCGGCACGACGAGGACGAAGCACATCGGCGGGAACGAGCAGCATCATGGATCGCATCTTGGCGACTGAATCGGCCCTTCTTCAAGTCGTTTTCGCGCTGGACGCGCGCCCTGCGGCATGAGCCGACGGTCAGCGGCGGTGAGGTCGGATTCGGGTGGCAGTGCGGATGTGTCGATGGCCTTTGTTGGGAAAGGCGGGCGGCGCCGCCGGGAGCAGCTCGCGCAAGGCGAAGCCGCATTTTTCCGCCACCCGGCAGGAGGCGCCGTTGTCTTCCTCATGAAGCAGGTCGAGCCTGGTCGGTTCGATCATGTCCTGCTCGTTCAACGCCCACCGTGACATGGCTTCCAGGGCACGGGCGGCGATACCTCGACTTCGAGCGTGGGCCGCGGTCCAATAGCCGACCTCGGCTATATCTGTGTCGACAACTTTCAGCAGCGTGTGGCCGACGAGTGGTCCATCGTGGCTGTCGGTGACCACCGCAAAACTGAACCGCGTGCGGGCAGTCCAGCCGGCAGCCTGAGCGTGCAGCCAGTTCCGCGCATCGGTTTCGTCGTGCAGCGGAGCTGTCAGCCAGCAGCGCAGGCCCGGATCACGATGTGCCGCAACTAGAGACGGCAGGTCGGCGGGCCGCCAGGGCCGCAATCGCAGCGCGGCCGAGCTTTCCGTCTGCGGCACAGTCAAGATGATCGTCACGGACACCATTCTGTGCCGCCGAGCTGAGGTAACGGATCGCTTCGACCGGACCAACGCCCGCCCAGCGGCTACTCAGCGCGTGTCGTCGGTGGGCCCTGGTTCCGCGTCCAGCCGGGCCGAGCGGCTCCGAGATGAGGCGGATTCCAGGGGTCGTCGCAACACTCTCGATTGGAGAGGTTGTTGCGCCCGTGTCGTTTTCGGAGGATCTTGCTCGGTTCGGTGATCGATTGGCCCGGCTGGTCGATGCCGGGGTCACGGTGAACGATGCTGCCGCGGAATTGGGGATCGAGCCGCAGCGTTGTTACGCGATCCTGCGGGCGAGGGGCTATCGGGTGGGGACCCCGAAACGGCGCTCTGATCCGGTACTTCGGGAACGTATCCGGTTGGCATTCAACGAGACTGGGTCGGTGAACCAGGCAGCGCAGGCGGTGGGTGTTTCGCATCCGATGGCGCGCCGGATCTTGGTCGCGGCGGGGCTGGTCAGCGCGATCAAGGCGAGGCGGGGTAAACCCGAGGCCAGGAAGCGGTTCCTCGAGTTGGTCGAGGCCGGTTGGTCGACGGCGCGGGCCGCTGATGAGGTCGGAGTGAACGTGCGGACTGCGCGGGCTTGGCGTGATGGAGTGCGGAAAAGCTTGAACAGCAGGAGAATTCGCGTCGATGGCACGGTGGCCGAGATCAGCGATGAGGCGCCCGTGGTGATCAGTGACCGTTATCTGTCGCTGCCGGATCGGTTGGTGATCGCCGACGGACTGGCCGTGGGACTGTCGGTCACCGAGATCGCCGCCCGGATCGGCAAGCACAAGTCCACGGTATCGCGCGAGGCCCGGGCGCATCGCGTGCAGGGCCTCTACCTGCCTTATCAGGCTCATCGACAGGCCTCGCTCGCTCGTGCTCGCCCTAAGACCGTGTCTTACGTGGTTGTGATTCGGTTCTGCTGCGTCGGATCCGGTTGTGCTGCATGATGTTCGACTTGTGGTCGATGAGTTGTCCAAACG